>CAYPCP010000017.1:0-23981 GCA_964409255.1 uncultured Pseudobdellovibrionaceae bacterium | reverse complement strand
GGCTCACCGCTCAGCCCGCCTTGCTGGCTTGCGAATTCAGCCGGAAGATAAGAAGGGCGGTCCAATGTCGTGTTCGTCAAGATCAACCCGTCGATTTCAGAATCAAGTGCGGCCTGCGCCAGCTCCTCTATCTGTTCATCACGCAAATCGGGCGAAAGTTTGACAAGCAGCGGCGGCGGGTTGCTTGTGCCGCAGGAACGCTTGCGTTCGGCCATGATTTGGCCGATCAGGTCGAGGAAATTGTCACGCTCCTGAAGGTTGCGCAGCCCCGGCGTATTCGGTGACGAAATATTGACCGTGAAATAATCCGCGAAGGGGCCGAGCGCGCGGACAAGCTGGCAATAATCCTTCGCCGGTTCTTTTTGCGTTTTGTTCATGCCGATATTGAGGCCGACAAGTCCGGCGGGCCTTGGTGACACCGACAGGAATTTTTCAATGTTCTTTTTAAACGCATCCAGCCCTTCGCCGGGAAAGCCCATGCGGTTGATGACGGCTTCGTGCGTGGCGTCGCGGAAAACGCGCGGGCGCGGATTGCCCTCCTGCGGTTTCGGGGTGACGGTGCCGCATTCGATAAAACCGAAACCGTGTGAAAACATCGGCGCGATCACTTCGGCATTTTTGTCAAAGCCCGCGGCAAGGCCGACAGGGTTGGGAAAATTGCGTTGCCACAGCGTGACTTTCAACCGCGCGTCATCCGCACCGCCGCAGCCTTTGACGAGACCGGTTTTCAGCGCGCGGATCGTCAGCCGATGGGCGGTCTCAGGGTCGAGAGCGTGGAGGATCGGCTTGGCAAGATCGTAAAGCATGAGGTTTACCGTATGTGTTTGATACCGACGCGCAGATAATCCCAGCCCGTGAACACCGTCAACGCGGCGGCGGCGGCGAGGCCCCATTGTCCGATCTCAAGCGTGTGCGGCACGAGGGCATCGCCGTAATCGCCGACGACCAGGAAACCCAGTGTCACCATCTGAACGGTGGTTTTCCATTTGGCGAGTTTGGATGTCGGGATGGATACGTTTTGCGGACCCAGGAATTCGCGCAGGCCGGAAATCAGGAATTCGCGCCCCAGAATGATAATGGCGGGCACGATCCAGAAATCATGAAGCCGGTCGAACGCCGCAAGGGTAAGCAGCAGCGAGCCGATGAAAATTTTATCGGAGATAGGGTCGAGAAATTTCCCCACCGCGGATTCGACGTTCATGGTGCGCGCGATATAACCGTCGAGAAAATCGGTGATGCAGGCGAGGGTATACAGCCCCAGCGCCGTCCATGCCGCCCATGCCCCCGGCACGAAAAAAAGACCGATGATGACGGGCAGCATCAGCATCCGGGACACGGTCAGGATATTGGGCAAGTCGCGCATATCCTTAGTGATAAGGGAGGAAAACGGGACTGGAAAGGGGGAAAGTAAAAAAGCGGGAACATTGTCCCGCTTATTACCCATTCTTTAGAGCCGGTCGCGGATTAAGCGCTGGCTTTTTTCGACGAAGCGGCGGCGGATGCCGGGGCTTCCGGATCGCGCATGACGTAACCGCGGCCCCAGACCGTTTCGATATGGCTTTCGCCATTGGCCATCTGTTCGATCTTCTTGCGCAGTTTACAGATAAAGACGTCGATGATCTTCACTTCCGGCTCGTCCATGCCGCCATACAGGTGGTTGAGGAACATTTCCTTGGTCAGGGTCGTGCCCTTGCGCAGGGACAGCAATTCGAGAATGCCGTATTCCTTGCCCGTCAGGTGCAGCGGCTTGCCCGCGACTTCGACGGTGCGCGTGTCGAGGTTGACGGTGATGTTGCCCGTGACGATCTTGCTTTGCGCGTGTCCCTGGCTGCGGCGCACAATCGCCTGAATGCGGGCGATCAGTTCGCGTTTGTCGAACGGCTTCGTCAGGTAATCATCGGCGCCGAAACCCAGCCCTTTGATCTTATTGTCGAGTTCCGTCAGACCCGAGAGGATGAGAATAGGCGTTTCGACTTTCGACGCGCGCAGACGTTTAAGGACTTCGTAGCCGTCCATGTCCGGCAGCATCAGATCGAGAATGATGATGTCGTAATCGTACAATTTACCGAGATCGAGGCCATCCTCGCCCAGATCGGTATTATCGACGACGTAGCCTTCCGATTTGAGCATCAGCTCAATACTTTTTGCCGTGGAGCTGTCGTCTTCAACTAAAAGAACCCGCATATCCTATGACCCCTAATGATGTGGCACTTAGACGTGCCGTTAAACTTAGTTAATAAAAATCTTAACATAGATCGGGAATGGTTAACAAAACCTTTTCGCAACGCATTGATATATTACGGAAATTTAAGATCGTTTTTGTGTGCGGCGCAGCAGAGGCCCGCCGCCAAAATCTGCTTAGCCCGAAAATGAACTGTGTTATCGTAGGGTTATGGACCGTCTCGCCGACAAAGCCCTCGCGGCAATCAACCCGATTCCCGATTACGAAGTGCATGGAAAAGTGACCAAAATTCTGGGGCTGCTGGTGGAAATCAGCGGCTTTGGGCAGGATTTGTCGATCGGGTCGATGATCCATCTGCGCCCGCGCGCGGGGGTGGATATTCCGTGTGAGGTTATCGGGTTCCGGGATCAGCGCGCATTGCTGATGCCGTTCGGCACGCTTGAGGGGATCGGGCTGGGCTGTCCTGCTGTCATTCAAAAGACTCAAGCGATCGTGTGCCCGGACGACCGCTGGCTGGGCCGGGTTATCAATGCGCTGGGCCATCCTATCGATGGTAAGGGGCCGCTGACGCAAGGCGGGCATCCGATACCGCTTAAAAACAAAGCGCCGCCGCCGCATTCGCGCCAGCGCATGGGCGGCAAGCTCGATCTTGGCGTGCGCGCGGTCAACACTTTCCTGTCGACCTGCAGCGGGCAGCGTATGGGCATCTTCGCCGGGTCCGGCGTGGGGAAGTCGGTGCTGCTGTCGATGATGGCGCGGTATACCGAAGCCGATGTCACGATCATCGGGCTGGTCGGGGAACGCGGGCGCGAGGTGCAGGAATTCCTTGAAGACGATCTCGGGCCGGACGGTCTGGCGCGGTCGGTCGTTATCGTCGCGACGGGGGACGAGCCCGCGCTGATGCGCCGGCAGGCCGCATATATGACGCTGGCCGTGGCCGAATATTTCCGGGGGCAGGGGAAAAAGGTTCTCTGCCTGATCGATTCCGTGACGCGCTTTGCCATGGCGCAGCGTGAGATCGGTTTGTCGGCGGGTGAGCCGCCGACATCGAAAGGGTATCCGCCGACCACGTTCGGCGAGCTGGCCCGTCTTCTGGAGCGTGCCGGTCCCGGCGTGGTGGGGGAAGGCAACATCACCGGCCTGTTCACCGTTCTTGTCGAAGGGGACGATACCAACGAACCGATTTCCGACGCCGTGCGCGGGATTGTCGACGGGCACGTCGTGATGGAACGCGCGATTGCCGAACGCGGGCGCTTTCCGGCGATCAACGTGCTCAAATCCGTCTCCCGCGCGATGCCGAAATGCCTGTCGATGGAGCAGAACGCGCTGGTGACGAAAGCCAAGCGCCTGATCGGCCGGTACGAAGACATGGCGGAGCTGATACGTCTCGGCGCGTATCGCAAGGGAAGCGATGCCGAGGTCGATGAGGCGATCGCCCGCTATCCCAAGCTGGAAGCGTTTTTGGGACAGAACAAGGAAGACAGCACGACCATCGAGGAATCGTTTGCCAAGCTGGGCGACGTTCTCGGTGTGCCGTACGGCAAGGGCGGGAGTAAAGCCTGATGGCCGATCTCAACCCGTTGATCCGGTTGCGCCGCCATGCCGTTGATGAAAAACAAAAAGCATTGTCCGAACTGTATCGCCAGGTCGAGGCGTTCGAGGGGCGCAAGAGGCATCTTCTCGAACAGCTTGAAACGGAACGGCAAATCCTCAACACCGCGACGCAGGTTGAAATGATTGCGTATTTCGGGCGCTTTTCCGACGCGGTGACGAGAGACGTCGAGCGGCTGAACGGCCAGATCAGCAAACTCGAAGCCCGTATCCGCGTCGCGCAGGATGATATCCGCAACGCGTTCGCCGATCTCAAACGCGTCGAGATCGTCCAGCGCAACCGCGAGGCGGAGGAAGACAAAAAGGCCGAAGCCAAGGAAACAAACGAACTGGATGCCATCGGCATCGAGGGGTTCCGGCGGAACAAGGAAGAATGACCGGTCACGCCGACGCGCCGAAGGCGGCTTCTTTCTGAAGTACGTTGACCCAGTTTTTGATGTCGCCCTGAAACGATAAATCGCCATGCAGTTCGGTGCTTTGCAGGGCGTTGCTGTAGCTTTGTTTCATCGCCTGCTGCATGGCGTTGCTGAGCGGAAGCTGCGTGCGCACGACAAGATCGAAACGGTCGTTGCGGACCAGGCCATCCAGTTGAACGCCGCCCATCCGGTCGAGATCGAGATCGAAGATAAAACGCGTATGGCCGTTTTCGTTTTTATCGCTGTCGCCTTTGCCGCCGCCATCCTGTTTGACGTAGAGGGCGATTTTTTGAATCTGCCCTTCCCAGAACATCGGCAGCGGCACCGGACGCCAGTCATTGGCAAGGGCGGGCGCATCGGACGTGCGTTGCGCCAGTGTCGAAAGATCCTGCGTCAAGCGGCTGAGCAGATTGTTTTTTCCCGCGCGCGCGAGCGCATCGATTTTTTTATCGCCGAGCCAGCCGCCGATATCGCCCGAGCGCACCGCCGCGATAAAGAGCAGCGCCGCCGCGCCGAGTTGAGAGGGCGCGCCCGGTGACGGCAGCGAACGCGCAAGCGCCTGCGCGGCCTGCGGCGAGACTTGAAGCAATGTCTGATACGCTTCGTCCATCACGGGCCACGGACCGGGGCCGAACAGATTGAGGAGCTGCTGCATCTGCGGCGTCAGCGGCGCGGCGGCACCCGCGCCGGGCATGCCGGGCTGAACATTCTGTGGCTGAAAGGTTATCGTGGTGCCGACGGGCAGGTTGCTGGCGTTGAATTGTAAAACGAATGTCTGCGGCAGGGACGCGCCCGGCCATTGCACGGTGACCAGCGGCAGGTTTTGCGGCGTGAACCCGGTGACGACCCCGGTGACCGATCCGGCGGGCGCCCCCGGCATCGCCGACGGCGCGGGAATATGCGTCGCGCCGGGTACGGGCAGACCTTGCGGCGTGCCGGACGCGCTGAGGGCGGTAGCGGGCGGCTGGATCGTGATGATCCGCGCATCCATCTGCGCGATCTGGATCATGCGCGCGGCCCCCGTTGTCGTTGGCATGACGCCATCGGCATCCGGTATCGCCGCGAGCAGTGTCGCCAGCGGCGAGGCCACCGCGCCGGAGGACGCGGGCAGCACGGCAGGCGCGGCGGTTGCGTTTGCCGAGATATGGGTGATCGTCCCCGCCGTTTGCGTCAGGGCGGGCTGCATGTTGAGGATCTGTTGCAGCAGCGTCGCGGCCGGTGCGGCCGTAAGGCCCGCGCCCGGTTGCGGCAGCGTCAGGGCGGGCGCGCGCAATTGTTGCGCGAGGTTGTTGATGTCCGCCGGTTTTGTCTGCATCGCGGTTTGCAACGCCTGCATATTTTCGGATGCCGCGTTCTGCGCGATTAAATTCGCGGTGAAGGCGACGCGCGTCGCGGTCGTGGGCAGGGTCGTCATCATTTGCGAGACGGTTTGCACCATCTGTTGCGCCTGCGCCGGTGTGACGGGCGTAAACCGTACCGCCGCGCCGACAGGCAGGGGAACGGGCTGCGGCGCGGGACGGGCCGACGCGGCATTATCGGGCAACGGTTGCGGGGCGGGCGCCGCCGGCCGCGGCGCGTTCGCCGTGGTGGTTGCGCCCGAAGCGGGCGCGTTTGTGGACGTCGGGTTTGTTGTGGGCGCGGGCGCTGCGGGGCGCGTGGCGATCGGCGGCGCCGTGTTGGGCATGTTCGGCGCGGGGCGAGTCTGCGGCATGTCCGGCTGCTGGGGCGCGGCCTGCGCGGGGCGGATAGTGAGCTGACGCGGCGGACGCCCGGCAGGAATATCGAGTTCGAGTTGCTGCCCCGGTTGCGGTTGACGCCCGCGCACCTGAATGTCGATGTCGCCCTGGGGCGTTTTCACGCGCACGGAGCCGTCCTGATTCTGCCGCACGACTTCACCTTCGACACGTTGCGCGCGCGCGACGGTAAGAAGCGAGTCCGGCAGATTGACGATTCGCGCCGATTGCTCGGCCAGCATATTGGGCGCGGCGGCAGGCTTTGTAATCTGTGACGGGGGCAGGCGGGAGCTATCGACCATGCTTTATTCTACCATGCCTGTAACCCGTTCAGAATACAGGGCAATCCGGATCCTTCAGTTCGTTCGTCGTTTTTTCGCGTCATGGGCGCATCCCTTTGTTTTTAAACAAAATGTTATAGGAATATAATCATATATCGGGATGGGCTGTCAAACCATTTTCGCGGTATCCGTGTGTGGGCAGGGATACATTCAGACGCACAGAAATGGATGCCAGCCTGCGCTGGCATGACGGGAAAATGCGATTAGGGTGATGATTAACCGGCGGCGCGGGCTTTGTTCGTTTCCGCCATGTCGCGGATGATGTAACGCGCGATTTTCTCGACGTCGCTGGCCGCTTCGGAATTCGGCGCGCGGGTCAGCAGCGGCGTTTGATGGCGGATGCTTTCCTTCACGCGCGGATCGTGACGTACCATGCCGATCATCGGCGGCGACAGGCGCAGGAAGTTTTCGCAGGCTTTCAAAAGGGTTTTATAGGTTTTTTCGCCTTCGACGACGCTGCTCGCCTGATTGACGACGATGCCGACATTCTTCGACAGGCCGGCGGCGGAGCCGAGCTTGATGAACGCATAGGCGTCGGTAAGGGATGTCGGTTCATCCGTTGTGACGAGAAGCGTGCGCGCAGCGGAAGCGGAGAGCATGCGCACCGTGCGGTCGACGCCCGCGCCAAGGTCGATGATAACGGCGTCATAAAGATCGGACACTTCGATCAATTGATCGCGCAGCAGGGTCAGGCGCTGGGACGGCAGGGCGGAAAGAGACGCCTGACCGGAACGGCCCGCGACGATGTCGAAACCGCCTTCCTCAAAACGCTGGCTGACTTTATCGAGGGAAAGACGGCCACGGATGACATCGTTCAGATCGCGCTTGGGCATCAGGCCGAGCTGCACGTCGACATTGGCGAGGCCAAGGTCGCCGTCGAACAACAGCACGCGTTGGCCTTCCCGCGCGAGCGCGTGGGCCAGCGTAATGGAGAACCATGTTTTGCCGACGCCGCCCTTACCGCTGGCGACAGCAATAAGGTTCTTGCCCCGGCGCAGGGTTGGCCCTGCGGGAACGGGGGTTTCTTCGGTCTGCTTCTCTGCAACGGTCTCGGACATCTGCGGTTATCCTGCTTTCCTTGCATTATGGGTTGCCGGTGTGGCGGTTTGAACCCGCGCGTCTTCTGCGCGCGGCATCAGTATGCGGGTTAGGCGCGTCGCCGTCAAAGGGGTTAAACCGTCGGCGACTTTTGCCGTATCGCTGATATCTGCAAAACTCAGGCCACCCTGGTGGGCTGCGGATAAAAGGCCGCCCAGGCGGCGGGCCGTGTCGATGCGCGTGGACAATAATTGGCGCGCGCCAATCGTGGCGAAAACCCGCGCGATTTCGCCGGATTCGTCGGCATCCGTGCCCGCGGGCAGGGCCAGAACCGGGTCCATTTCCGCCACGCCGATCATGCGGGCGAGGCCCTTGATCGCTTCGGGGTCGAACGGATTGACCCCGGCGGTGTCGATCACGATCTGGTCCGCGCCGCGGCAGGCAAGCAGTTTTTCCTTCAGGTCCGTAGGCGTGGAGGCTTTTTTGAGGTCGATATTCATCAGGCGCGTAAAGGCCGCGAGCTGTTCGACGCCCCCGGCGCGCACCGTGTCGGTGGTAATAACCGCCACGCTCAGGCCGTTCATGGCGCCCCGGGCGGCAATTTTGGCCGCCGCCAGAGTCTTGCCCGCGCCCGGCGGGCCGATCAGCATCAGCGGCAGCGGGTAGGCTTCGGAGGGAAGCGGCATAAAGGAAAACAGGCTTTCCAGAACGCCCGTCATCGCGTCGCGCGGTTCGTCGAGGCCCATCACCGACGCGCAGGACACAACCTGATCCAGCACGTCTTCGGGCACCGCGTGGCGCAGCATGGTTTCGGTGATTTCTTCGACGACGGTCATTTCGTCGTCATCGTCGGCATAGAGCCAGTCACGTTCGGAGGTCGGTTTTTCCGGCGCTTCGAGGTCGTTCTCCACCGCGGCGGTCACGCGCACAGTGCGGCCGCCATTTTCTTCACGCGTCGCGACGATGATGGCGTCTTCGCCAAGCGCTTCGCGGACCATTTTCATTGCCTCTGTCATCGTGCCGGCGGTGAACGACTTTAGTCGCATGGAGAGAGTTAAACCGATTCAAGTGGTTAGTATACGTGTTCCCTAAGACTCACACTAGAGCATTATGGAACAGAATGCATACGGAAATCCATATTCTGGGGATAATTTTTTCATAGGAAATACACAATCATCGTTCATACACTCAACCGCGTTTATAAAGAAAAAGACCAATAAAGAGAGTGTGATGAGCGAAATTCTGGACGATTTCTACATACGGGAGCTGTTGACCAGCGTCATCTTCATCGGAATCGTGATCCTCTCGCGCTTCCTGCTGATCCGCGTCACCACGCGCGGGGCGGAGGTCCTGACCAAGGATCAGCGCCGCTGGATCGTGCGCATCAAGAACACCGCCATCGTGATCTGCATTCTCGGGATCATCATGATCTGGGCGCCGCAGCTTCATACGCTGGCGCTGTCGTTGACGGCGGTGATGGTCGCGGTCGTCGTCGCGCTCAAGGAAGTCATCCTGTGCATCACCGCCGCCTTCGTGCGCGTCACCACCACGCCGTTCCGCGTCGGCGACTGGGTGACGATCGAGGATCAGGGCGGGGAGGTCATCGATATCGACGCGTTCACGCTGCGCATTCAGGAAGTCGACATCAAAGGCGGCAGTTACGAATATACGGGCCGCATGATCACGATCCCGAACAGCAAGATCTTCACAGCGAATATCATCAACCTCAACTTCACGCGCCGCGGGCACATGTACCGCGACGTCAACGTCAATGTCGCATACCCGGACGTCGATCCGGCGAAGCTGGTCGAGGATTTCCGCCAGATCGTGAAGGACGCCTACACCGACCACCGCGAGAAGGCGACGGACACGATCCGCCGCGCGGTCAAGAAAACCGGCCTGGGCCTGGCCGCGCCGGACCTTGATGTGGGCATTCGCACGACGGATCTGGGGCATTATGTGCTGAGCACGCGGCTGTTCGTGCCGGTGGAAAAAAGCGCGGATATCGCGGCGCAGATCGTGGAACGCACGCTGACCAGCGCGTATGCGCAGCGCGCCGCCCTGCAGCAGAAAGCGGAATAATCCTGCGGTAATTAAAGCGGTTTGGGAACGGGGGCGTCCGCGTCCGCGGCTGCGTGCGCCGTTTCAGGTTCGGGCTTCATGCGCCCCGGAATAAGATCCCAGTGACCTTGCGCCACGCGGTTGATGCGGTAACGCAGCGCAAACGGTTCCATCCCCACATGCAACGTGCGCATGACGCCGATACAGGCGGCGGTGAGCGGCTCTGCCCCGGCGACGGTTGCCATGGCGGCGGGAAACACGCCGTTCATGAGAGACATCATAAGGCGCGTCTTCGTCACGCTGGCGAGGTCGTTGAATTTCTTGCGTTCGCCGGGCGGCATGTGATGTCTTCCTTCGGGCGCCGTATCAAGATACGCCCCGTTCATAATCACAGACGGGAACCGCATTTCAGCGAATTTTTTCATGGCGAGCGAATAGGCCGCGCCGCCGAGAATAAAAGCCGTTTCCTTGACGCCGGTATTGAGCGCGCACGCCGCGACCGTCGAGACGATCAGGGTGCGCGTTTCCGGCAGGTTGATATAGTTCATCAGCGGCGAGGCATACACATGACGCCCGCGCATGTTCATATAACGCCACGGCGCCATCAATAGCTGGTCTGTCCATTCGATATGCCGCGGTTTTTTCGTCATGGCAGCGGTTATAGCGAGGCCATTTTACCCTGTCAATAATTATGAAAATAAATTACGTCTTCACGCGTGCTTTGATCTCGCGAGCTTGTACGGCTTGAAAAGCAGGTTAATATCGCCCCGAAGAATGACTATAGGATTATTATTTTTATGTTGGGTTCTTTCCGCCTTTTGCTCGCATTGATGGTGGCCGTAAACCATCTTTGGAACCCATTGGCCAATTTAATTGGCTCTCATGCTTTGACTACTTTTTATATGATAAGCGGGTTTCTGATTACAAAAATCATTAATGAAGTCTACACGGGTAAAAGCGGTATGCTTTATTTTTGCATCAATCGCAGTATACGGATTTATTCTTGTTACTTTTTCGTCTTGATATTAACGCTATCAGGTCTTCTCATCTTTCCGGACGCATTTCAAAGAGCCTATTCCACGGTCTACTTTCCTCCTGATGCGGGATCGTGGATGGCGAATATTTCGCTTTTTTTCCTGTATAAATCAGATGCCATTTTAGTTCCGCCAGCATGGACGCTCGGCATTGAATTGACTTTTTATATTCTTTTAATGCTTGTTGCTCGTTATCCACGTGTCATTGCATTTTGGTTTTTTGCATCTTTGATGTGGCATGTTTATCTTGTCTTCAATGATGCTTCATTCGGTGCGCGTTACACGCCGCCATCTGCGGCAAGTCTGTTTTTTTCTACAGGAAGTTTTTTATACTGGTTTAAAAATAAAATTCCTTCCGTGAAAATACACAAAAACACAGCTTTATTTTTGCTTGGTTGTTTCTTGTCCCTGTCGCCAATTCTCTACTATTCTGGCGTCGATTTCACTGTGTGGGGTTATTATCCGGCAAGCTTTATTGGAGCGTTATTTCTTCTCATGATTGTTCGCGAAGAAGATAAACGCCTTTTTAAAACGCCTGAGCGAGACAAATTCTACGGAGATCTTGCTTATCCGATATACTTATTTCATTTCTTGGCGGTGTCACTGGTGAATCTCGTGTCTTTTGGTTACTTTGGCGTCGGTTCAACTGTACATTTTATTATCAGTTTGCCGCTGACAGTTTTTTTGGCCGTTTGTTACGTCAGATATGTTGACCCAGAGATAGAGCGCATGCGTGGAAAAATCAGGGATAGCGCCCGTTTGTCACAGTGAAGAGTAAGTGATTTACCGGATCAGACGCTGCCCAGCGTTTTGATTTTGGCGCGGGGGTGGATTTCGTTTTGCGACATGACGGTGGTTTGCGGGCGGAAGCGTTCGATCACGCTGCGCACATACGGACGCACGACCGGGGAGGTAAGCAGGACGGGCGTTTCGCCGGACAGGCCGACTTTTTCATACGTATCGCGCACGGCGGAGATGAATTCCTGAAGCCGCGTCGGCGCCATGGCGAGCTGGCGTTCTTCGCCGTCGCCGATGAGCGCTTCGCCAAAGGCCTGTTCCCATTCGGGGGAAAGGGTGACGAGGGGGACGAAGCCGCTGCTGTTGGTGTTCTGATCGCAGATCTGGCGCGCGAGGCGGGAGCGCACATGTTCGGTGATGAAGGCGATGTTCTTCGTGTAAGCGGTGGCTTCGGCGATGCCTTCGAGAATGGTCGGCAGATCGCGTACGGAGACGCGTTCGGAGACGAGAGATTGCAACACGCGCTGCAGGCCGCCGATCGACACCTGACCCGGAATGACGTCGGCGACGAGCTTTTGATATTCCTTGGGCAGTTCATCAAGAAGCTTTTGCGTTTCTGCATAGGACAGCAGATCGGACATGTTTTCCTTGATGATTTCGGTGATGTGCGTGGTGATGACGGTCGGCGCATCGACGACGGTGTAGCCTTTGAAATGGGCTTCTTCGCGATATTGCTCGTCGATCCACATGGCGGGCAGGCCGAAGGTCGGCTCCACCGTGCTTTCGCCGGGCAGCGTGATCGGCGCGCCGGTCGGGTCCATGCACATCAGCATGCCGGGGCGCACTTCGCCGCGACCGGCTTCGATTTCCTTGATGCGGACATAGTATGTGTTCGCGGGCAATTGCAGATTGTCCTGAATGCGCACGGCGGGAAGGACATAGCCCATGTCTTCGGCAAGCTGGCGGCGCAGGCCCTTGATCTGATCGGTGACCTTGTTGCCGCCTTCGCCCTGCACGAGCGGCAGCAGCCCGTAGCCGAGTTCGAGACGGATGATGTCCATCGCGAGGGCTTTTGAAATCGGCTCTTCCGCAGGGCGGGCGCCGGGGAGGGCGGGTTTTCCGTCCTTGCCGACGGGAGGCGCGGCTTTGGCGACTCTCTCCACCTCCTGACGTTTCCACGACATATAAGCCAGACCGCCGAAGGTCGCGCCGAGGAAAGCGAACGGCCCGAACGGAATGCCGGGCGTGATCGCGATGACCATCATCAGCGCGGCGGAGAACGCCATCGCGCGCGGGTGGCGCGAGAATTGATCGAGCAGCGCCTGATCCGCGGCGCCTTCGACGCCGGCCTTGGAGACAAGCAGACCGGCGCCGATGGAGATGATGAGCGCGGGGATCTGGCTGACGAGACCGTCGCCGATGGTAAGCAGGGTGTAGGTTTCAGCGGCTTCGGCGAGCGAGAGGCCCTGCTGCACCGTGCCGATGATGATGCCGCCGATGATGTTGATGAATACGATCAGCAATCCGGCGACCGCGTCACCGCGCACGAATTTCGACGCGCCGTCCATGGCCATCTGTTTTCCGGGCATGGCGTCCAGGGTGAAACGCGCCGCGACCTCGGCGATACGGCCCGAACCCTTGGTAATAACCACGAAATTCACGATCACGAGAATGGCGAAAACGATACCGCCGACGACGTAGTTGCCTTGAATGATCAATCCGCCGAACGCCTGAATGACATGACCGGCGGCATCGTGGCCGTTGTGGCCTTCGGACAGGATCAAACGCGTGGTCGCGACGTTCAGGCCCAGACGCAGCGCGGTGGTGATCAGCAGCACCGTCGGGAACGTCGAAAATTCCAGCGGCTTGTTGATGGAGAGCACGAGCATCAGAATGAAAATCGAGAACAGGATCGAGATCGACAGGCCGATATCCAGAAGGAAGGTCGGGATCGGAATCAACATGAACGTCAGAATCGCGATCAACCCGAGGGCGAGCAGCGTGTCGCCTCTGAGGATCTGATTACCCCGGTCGCCACCGCCGCCAGCAGGGCGCGGTCGGGAGGAGGGGATGGAAGGCAAATCGGACATGGTTAATGCGTTAATCTTTGGGGAAAGCGATCGTCGAACAGGTTGGCCCCATTCTAGCGTGCGGGAAGGAATTTTGTAAATGTTTTGGGGAGTTCCGGGGCGCAGATGTGCGTTTGCCGTAGGGACGTGATATAAGGTTAAACTATGTGTTGCGCGGGATACCGCGCTTGTGGTTTATTATAGCAAATAAATTATGTCCGGACCCCGATGGAGACCCGCATGAAACACTCGATTTTGTCGCTCGCCCTTGTCACCACCGCGCTGCTTGGCGCCTGCGACCATTACAGCGAACGCCTGGCCGCCATGGATGGCTCTTTCCCCCATCCGTCGCAAACGCCCGCCGCCTCCGCTGCCGCGGCATCGCCGCTCGCCGCCCAGCAGGTGGCGCACGCACGCACCGATGCCGCTCTCAATGCGATTGCAACCGCCGCCGGCGGCGAATTCAACGGCCAGCCGTATAATATCGCGCTGGCGCAGGCCTATTACGACCGCGCGGTCCTTGAAAAGAACGCGATGGATCATTCCGCCGCCCATTATTTCACGGGCAAGGCGGAAGCCGCGCTGCGCGGTGAGACGCCGGAGCCAGCCGTTCCGGCGGATTTCGGGATCGAGCGCAGCGACGCGGCGGAAATGAACGAAGCGCGCGCCAAGCTTGTCAGCGCGATCCATCTGTACAAAGGCACGGACAAGCAGCCGACCCTGGTGAAGGCGCAGGTCGATTTCGACAGCTGGCTCGATCAGGCCGCGGAAAATAAAACCGGCCCGGCCCTGACAGGCCGCGAAGGATATATCGAGGCGATGGCGCAGCTTGAAGCGCCGATGGCGGAGACGCGCCGTTACGGCATTCTGTTTACGCCCGGCCAGTTCGCGCTGAGCGAAGGCGCGCAGACGATCATCGACGATGCGGGTAATTTCATCCGCGAAAATCCCGGCCAGCCTTACACCGTGACGCTGATTGAAAAAGCGCCGGGCCCGTATTCGGTGCAGCGCGTTCAGGCCATCCAGACGGCGCTGGCCGCAAAAGGCGTTCCGGCCGGCAGCATAACGACGGCTGCGGCCACGACCAATCCGGCGCCGGCGCATGCCGCGCAAGGCGCGTTGCCGCAGGATACGATCGAGATTGTGGTTTCGTTCACCGGCGGCCCGTCGGGCGCGCCGTTGATGGCACCGACCGCCGTGATCGCGCCGCAGGCCATTGCACCCGCCGCCGCGCCGACCAGCGTGCCGGTACCGGTTGCCCCCGCGCCCACACCTGTCGTGACGACATCGGACCAGCCCGTGAAGATCGCCCCGGCCGCGCCGGTGCGCACGTCGCCATACCGTCAGTAGTAGTTCGCAGTATTTCCGTTATCGGGATTGTTTAAACGCGCACGGCGAGCGCGAGGCTTGTCGCGTTCACGCCTTGCTTGGTCGGCCACGGCAGATCGCCGAGCGGCAGGATTTTCACATCCGGCGCTTCTTTGTGAATCCGCGCGGCGGCCTGCCACGGGCCGTGAATGATATTGTTATCCGGATAAAGCGGCTTGCCGCCCGGAAACACATCATGCAGGAGGATGACACCGCCCGGCGCCAGAATTTTCAGCGCCGCGGAGATTTCCTTATATACAGCGGAAGCCTTGTGGTCGCCATCAAGGAAGATGAAATCGAATTTCTCAGGCGTGCGATCCATGAAAGGCAGGGCGCCTTCGGCGCTGAAGCTCACGCGGTCGGCAAGGCCCGCCTGAACAAGGGATTCACGCGGTGAATGCGACGCGCCGTATTTTTTCCAGTCCGCCGTTTGCGGGTCGTTCACGTCATAAATATCGACGGATGTCATCGCGCCCGAACCGTTCGCGGCGAGCGCGCGGGCGATGAACAATGTTGATGCGCCGATATGCGTGCCGACTTCGAGAAAGCGTTGCGGTTTCAGTGCGCGCACGAGGTAATAAAGCGCGCGCTGGTCGCCCGGATTAACGCCGCCGTTCATATGTTCCTGCGTCATCACCGTGCGCAGGAAGGCGCGGTCGTCTTCCCAGCCACGCGCGATCGCGGTGTCGTTCCAGATCGTATCGAGCGGCAGATCGTTCGCTGCCTTGAGATTGGCGGCATCGAGGGGAAGTTTTTCCGTGCGCATCAGCGATTGCATATCGCGCAGGCGGCGCGCGACATTGAGCGCGGGAAGGGGGATCATGGCTTTGAGTGTCGGGTTCAGCATAGGGGTGTTTTAGCCCGCTTGCGCCGGAATATCAACGCCTTCGTCTTTATATTGATTGAGTTTGTTGCGCAAAGTGCGGATCGAAATGCCCAGAATGGTCGCCGCATGGGTGCGGTTGCCCAGACAATGATCAAGCGTATTCAAGATCATATCGCGTTCGACATCGGCAATCGTGCGTCCGACAAGGTTTTCGACCCCGCCGGGATTGACCACCGTTTTGGCCGCCCCCGCCGAGGATACGCCCGCCGGGTCCGGCGCGCGGGACGGGGCGGCAGCGGCACCGGTGCCGGATGAAAAACCGTCGGCCTGTACGGCGATGGCGTCGGCTTCGATTTCAGGGTCGAGCGACATGAGGATCGCGCGGTGCATGGTGTTTTCAAGTTCGCGGATGTTGCCGCGCCAGTGATAGGCCTTCAGCTTTGCCTGCCCGTCCGGCGAGATTTTCTTTTTGTCGATGCCGTTGGCTTCGGCGAATTTGTCGGAGAAGAATTGCGCGAGCGGGATGATGTCCGACGGACGTTCGCGCAGCGCAGGCAGCGCGATATTGACGACGTTGAGACGGAAATAAAGATCCTCGCGGAATTCACCCTTCGATACGCTATCCTGAAGATTGCGGTTCGATGTCGCGACGATGCGCACATCGACCTTCACGGCGTCGTTGCTGCCGATGCGGGTGATTTCTTTTTCCTGAATGGCGCGCAGTAGTTTCGCCTGCAGCATCGGATGCATTTCGGAGACTTCGTCAAGCAGCAGCGTGCCGCCGTGGGATTCTTCAAACTTGCCGATGCGGCGGGCGGACGCACCGGTGAACGCGCCTTTTTCATGGCCGAAAAGTTCGGATTCCAGAAGGTTTTCCGGGATCGCCGCGCAGTTGACGGCGATGAAGGGGCCGTCTTTGCGTTTTGATTTTTTGTGGATGTAGCGCGACATCACTTCCTTACCCGTGCCGGATTCACCGGTGATCATCACGGTCGCTTCGGAAGGGGCGATTTTATCGGCGAGCTGAAGCACGCGCTTCATAACCTCGTCGCCGGCGATCATCGTGTTGTTTTCTTCGGTAACGGCGGCGAGAACGGCGGCGATCAGTTCCGCATCCGGCGGCAGGGGCACGTATTCCTTCGCGCCGTCCTGAATGGCCTTGACGGCTGCGCGCGCATCCGCGCCGACGCCGCAGGCGACAACCGGAATGTGAATGCGTTCAGCGGCGAGCGTTTCGATGAACGGCCCGATTTTCTGTTTCACGTCGCACATCACGACATCCGCGCCCTTGCCGTTGCGCAGCGCGCCGAGCGCTTCCTCGGTGTCTTCGCAATGGATGACCTTGGCCCCGCGCTGCAGGGCGATTTTACCCGCCGCGCTAATATACCCTTCGAGGTGGCCGACAATCATGAGACGCATGGTTCGATTACTTTCTTTAATGCCTAGTCAAAATATACAATACGCTGGTCCGGGGGAAGCTCGCTGTTGAGGAGCATTTCCAGACGGCGCGGGTTTTCCTGACGCGCGATCGACGTCATTGCGGTGATGGTCATGGAGCGCAGCAGCGCTTCGTCATTGGAATTCCGTTCGAGCTTCGCAGCCATCGGCGCGAGAACGGCCATGCCCATGATCGCCCCGTAAAAAGTGGTGAGAAGCGCCACGGCCATGGCGGGGCCGATGCTGTCGGGGTTTTCAAGATCGGCCAGCATCTGGACAAGACCGATCAGCGTGCCGATCAGCCCCATCGCGGGCGCGACTTCGGCGGCGCGGCGCAGGATGGAGGCGGAGCGGCGGTGACGTTCCTGCAGCGCGTCCAGATCCTGCAGGAGGACACGTTCGATATCGTCGGCATTGTACCCGTCGGTGACGATCTGCACGGCGCGGGCGAGATAAGGGTTTTTGCGCAGTTCCGGTTCAAGCGTGGAGAGGGCGAGATATCCCTTTTTGCGCGCGACCATCGTGATGTCGAGCAGTTGTTTGGCCATCACGCGCGGTTCGACGCGGGCATAAAAAAACGAATGGCCGATCACGCCCCACGCTTTTTTCAATTCTTCCCACGTGTACGAAATCGACGTCACGGTGAGCGTGCCGAGAACGACGATCAGGATGGAAGGGACGTTGAAGAAATTGGCGTCGCTGCGCCCCAGGGCGATGGCGCCGGCCAGCAGCAGGAAGGTCAGCGCAAGGCCCAGGATGGTCGTGAGATCGGCAACAGGGTGCGGACGTTCGATGCGAACGATGATATCGGCGTGAGAGTCATGTCCGTGAAAACTGTCCGTCATAGGAATTTAGTTTCTGTCGGACTTCACGATCTCTGTCATCGTGACGCCGAGCTTGTCCTCCACGACGACGACTTCGCCGCGCGCGACAAGACGGTTGTTCACGTAAATGTCGATCGCTTCGCCGACTTTGCGGTCGAGTTCGACAACAGCACCCCGGCCCAGTTTCAACAATTGGTTGACCGGCATGTTCGCGCGGCCAAGCACGGCGGAAATCTGCACGGGGATGTCGTAAATGGCGGTGACGTCGTTGGCCATCGGTTCGCCCATGGCCCATTCCTTTTCCGGCTCCCGGCCGATGCCGGTATCCTTGATTTCGCCATACTGCATTTCTTTATCGGCGTTTTGGGTGTCGTCGCTCATGGTGTGTCTCCCGTCGGGGTCGTGGGTTGGGCTGATTCGCCCGTATCCTGTTCATTTATAGCATCATTTTGGCCCGCCGGAACGTTTTGCGCGGCGTTTGACCCGGCCTTATCGAGAAGGGCGGCCAGTGAATCGGTAATTTTCGCGGCCAGATCGGCGGCATCCCGTACGGCGCCGCCATCTTCCCACGCCAGACGGCATTGCCCGGGGTTGAGATCCTTTTGCGCCAGGACGCGGTAACGGGGCGCGGATTCGGGATCGGACCAGTGGCCGGCCAGAAGTTCTTCGACGCTGTGCGCGTCGTCGGGGGAGACTTCGATCGTGATCACCGACTGCCGCCCGCGGGTGCGCAGAACCTTCAGGATCACATCGTGAATTTCTTTTTGCCCGAAGCGTTCGTTCAGCACGGGGAAAAGCTTGCGGATGGTCTCCAGCGTCAGGCGCACCGCTTCGTATTCGTATGTTTTTTCGCGGTCGTATTCGGCGGCGAACAGCATCGTGAAGGATTCCGAAATCGCGCGCAGGGTGTTGGCGGTCAGCTGTTCGCGGCTTTGGACGGCGAGGCGGTTGCCTTCGAGCTTTCCTTCGGCATATCCGCGCGTATGTTCTTCGGTGCGGGCGGCGGCGAGTTCTTCCTCGCTGAAGGAGGGCGGCGGCGGAACGACCTCTTCCGGCTCCGGCTCTGGCTCATCGAAACTGCGCAGGTCGAAGAGAAATTTTTTGGCGGGTTGTTCCTGTTCCTTTTTCTGGGGCATATCAGTAAATCAGCTCGTCTTCCTCTGCACCCGATGCGATGGTGATTTCGCCGCGCGCTTCTAGGTCTTTTGCCACGCTGACGATGTATTGCTGCGATTCCTCGACATCTTTCAGGCGAACCGGACCCATGGCGGCCATGTCTTCCTTCATGATCTTGGCGGCGCGTTCGGACATGTTCGAGAAGAACAGGTCGCGCAGCGTTTCGGTCGCGCCTTTGAGGGCGGTCGGCAGCTTGTCCTTGTCCGCGGCGCGGATGACCGACTGGATGCCCGTCGGGTCGAGTTTCTGCAGGTCTTCGAAGGTGAACATGAGGCTGCGGATTTTCTCGGCGGATTCCGGGACCGTGCGTTCGAGCTGTTCCATGAAGCGCGCCTCGGCGGTGCGTTCGAGATTGTTGAAAATCTCGGCCATCATCTCGTGGCTGTCGCGGCGCTGGGTGCGGGAGAGGTTGGCCATGAATTCGGTGCGCAGCGTGCGCTCGACGTCTTCGAGGACTTCTTTTTGCACGGCTTCCATGCGGAGCATGCGGTGGATGACTTCGAGCGCGAAGCTTTCCGGCAGCAGCGCCAGCACGCGGCCCGCATGTTCGGTCGAAATTTTCGACATCACGACCGCGACGGTCTGCGGGTATTCTTTTTGCAGGAAGTTGGCGAGGATTTCCTCGTTCACGTTGGTGAGTTTTTCCCACATCGTGCGTCCGGCCGGACCGCGGATTTCTTCCATGATCTGGTTGATCTTGTCCTGGCTCATCCCGGCCTTCAACAGAAGGCGTTCGGTGCTGTCCTGCGAACCGATCAGGGCGTTGGCCGAGCTCATCTGTTCCGCGAAATCGACGAACAGGCGTTCCACGACGCTGGCGTTGACCTTGCCGAGCTGCGCCATGGTCTGGGAAATTTCGAGAATTTCCTCATCATCCATATGCTCAAAAATCTTGGCGGTATAATCCTCGCCCAGCGCCAGCATGAAAATGGCTGCTTTTTCCGGACCCGATAACGACCGATAATCTTCCCTAATACGCATGGTGCCCCTTCAACCCTGCTTTTATTGATCCTGCGTCATCCAGCTGCGCAGGACCGACACCGTTTCCGCCGGGTAGGCGTCGACGATATCTTCGATTTTCTTCACGGAGGATGCTTTAACCTGTCCTTCGACCTTTTGCATGTCGATCATGCTGGTGTCTTCGTCCAGCTGTGCCGGTTCGAATTCCTGCGGCCCTTCAAGCGCGGGCGCCTGCGGACGGACGCCCAGCAGATCGGCTTCGAGATCGTCATCGACCTGAGGCGCTTCTGAGGCGAGCAGGCGGCCCACCATCGGCTGCAGCACGAGGAGAACGACGAGGATGATCATGATCGCGACGGTGAGAATTTCCGCCACATCAAGCAGTTTGTTTTTATCGAACCCGAACAGCGTGTTATCGACCATGACGTCTTCGACGGTCTGCACCTCGGCGAATTGCATATTCACGACTTCGAGCGTATCGCCGCGATTGGCGTCAAAGCCGATGGCGGAGCGCACGAGCGCGGCGATCTGATCGAGTTCGGCATCGGTGCGCGGTTGATAGGTGCGCGTGCCGTCTTCGGCGGTGGTGTATTTGCCGTCAACCAGAACGGCGACCGACAGGCGGCGGACCTCGCCGGTTTCGCGGACGGTGTTACGGACGGTCTTGCTGATTTCGTAGTTGGTGACTTCTTCGAGGCGGCTGCTTTCGAGGGACGGTTTTTCATCCACGAACAGGTCGCTGCCGACGGCGGGAAGGTTGTTTTCGACCGAGACGTTATCGGCGGCGCCATCGCGTTCCGTCGTGCGTTCTTCTGTCGTTTGCGTGGAACGCGGCGTGGAGGCTTCGGGGTTGAACAATTCCTCGCTGGTGTTGATGCGGTCGAAGTTGAGGTCGGCCGTGACATTGGCGCGGACCTTGCCGTAACCGACGCTGCGGCCGACGAGATCTTCGATCGATTGCGTGACGCGGCGTTCATAACCGAGGCGCATTTCTTCGGCCTTCAACGAGGCGAGCGTCATATTTTCATCGCCGCCGCGCGCGAGCAGGTTACCGTCTTGATCGATGATCGAGACGTTTTCAGGTTTCAATTGCGGAACAGCGGACGCGATCAGGGACTGTACGGCGAGGATGTGATCCTGTTCGAGTTTCGCGCCGGGACGAAGGCCGATGGCGACAGAAGCGCTCGACGGACGGCTTTCGCGGGAGAACAGTTCGCGTTGCGGCAGAACAAGGTGGACGCGGGCGCTGCGGACGGGCGCGAGCGTGCTGATCGTGCGGGCAAGCTCGCCTTCGAGCGCGCGCACCTGGTTGACGTTTTGCACGGCGTTGGTCGTGCCGAAACCGGATTGCTTGTCGAAAATTTCATAGCCCATCGAGCCGCCGTTCGGCAGGCCCGCTTCGGCAAGCAGCATACGCGCGCGGCCGACATCGGTATCGGGCACCATCACGCGCGAGCCGTCCTGGGAAATTTCGTAACGGATCTGCACTTCTTCGAGTTTGGCGGCGATCGCGCCGGAATCGATCGACGACAGATCGGTGTAAAGCAGTTTCATGTCGGGCGTGGACACGCGCATCGAAACAAAAAGGAAGAACACGAGCAGCGCGAGCAGGACGCCGCCCATGATACCCAAGCGGGCCGGTCCCATTTGTTTGAGCGTTTCAAGAAAATTGTTCACGAGCGTCACAAATCCTATTCTGCAATCGGTTCAATCGGCGGGTTGGCCAGAACCCCAATGAGGGCAGGGGCGGCCAGATTCATTAACGCGATCCCGTGAGCCAACGCCTTGGTTATCCACAGGTTCGCGCCAGTGCAGGCGCGAAAATTCCGGCCTGCATTAACGATTATAAACGGTTTTCGGGAAATTATCCATGCTTCAGACGCGCGGAAGCGCGACTAAATGTTTGTATTTTATGTTAAATATAGCTTTTGCGCGGTCAGGGATGCTCGCCGCCCTGCACGACCTGAAAGGACGGGTCCTTGTTATCGGCCGCGCGATAGCGTTTGAGGTGAGTCGTGCGCAACGCGTCCGGCCCGTGCCGCTTGAGCAGCCGTTTCCACGATTGCAATTCCTCCAAGCTGAGGTTGTAGCGTTCGCACGCCTGTTCCTCGCTTAAATGCCCTGCCTGTATGGCCTGAATCACCGCGACTTTACGCGATTTTACCCACCGTTCCGTGTCCGCCGGGGGGAGCGGGAGATTGTGACGGCCGTTCAAATGCTGCTCCTCTTTCATGACGAGTCTTTCCGTTTCCCGATTCTGGTTTGCAATCGATACAGTCTTATTATCGCGCCTATCATTTAACATATTACTAATGTGAGAGGGTTTCCGTTCACCATGTTTTACTTGGCCGGGAAAAGTGTTTTATGAGTGCGGAATCAGGTGATTGAGAAAAGGCGGCAGGATATACACCCGCATTCGCAAATAAATGGAAATTATTATTTGTATTATTTTGTTTTATTTACTTCTATTACTTTTATTATTCTAAAAGTTAACAAAAAATTACTAGAGTATAAAACGCAGTATATTTAAATATTTACTTCGTTTTCCTCACATAAAAACTTGACTATTTCCTTTGGGCGGGTTAGAATGATAATAGAGTAGTGTGTTCCTTAATATACGTAAGAAATTTAGGGTTTTACGTGCAGGCAGGACCACTAATGGTTAGGAAACTAGGGAATGATTGAAGCAGTCAATTCAGTCCTGTCGAACGCTCCGATCGCACGCGCCGTCGTCGATCAGCAAAGTGTTACGGCATCTTACGCAGCAAATCCTGATCGCGTTCAGGTTGTGGCGCAGGCTCCTTACATCAGCCCTTATGTTCACGTCGATGTGAACTATAACAAAGCCGTTCTTCAAATCCGCGATTCCGATACCGGCGACGTCGTCCGCACCATTCCGACCGAAGGTCAGATGGAAGCGTACCGCCGCGCGCAAAGCGCCGTCACGCCGGCGCTCAATCGCCCGGAACCGGAAGAGCAGGTTGTTCAACCGCAGGAAACGGATATTCCGGTTCACACCGCGCCGGTACAACAGAGCGCTCCGGTCAGCGCATCGAGCGCGCCTGCCCAGACTGTCACCGCACCCGTTGCGGCTCCCGTACAAGCTTCCGTAAATACGCAGGTTTAGGAAGACGGCGTTTACGCCGTCGTCGATGTGCCGCCTTCGGGCGGTTTTTCATTGTCCGCCGCCGACGGGGCAGGGTTCTTTTTCGCGCCTTCCATCAAACCGGCCGCGATGTCGCGATTGACGCTGATGAGGATATCGAGTTTTTGTTTTTCCGGTTTGGCGAGAATATCGATTTCGCGTTTGAACACGAATTGCGCGAGCGAAAGAATATTCTGGCGCAGCGCGTCCGGGCGGTCGCCGCCCGTGTCTTGCATCGCCGTGTCGTAGAACATCATCCAGAGCTGGCGGTTGTAGCGCAGAATATCTTCGAGGATGTCGCTGGTGACATTGTCCCAGTCATTCTGAAGATCCTGCATGAACTTCGCGGATTTCAAAAGCACGTGCGCTTCCAGCTCGCGTTGATCCGGCGTGTGCTTCTGCAGGCTTGTCCCATACGAACCGGCGGCCGCCGCGTACGGATTATTCGGCTGTTGCGATTTTCCCGGTGGCATGGCCAATGAGCTCCTCTTCGAATTTGATCAGTTCGCGCGCGTCTTTCATCGCTTTGTAATACGCGCCTTCGATGATGTGTTCGTTGATCGACATGAAAAACACCGATGTGCGCGGCGCGGCCTGCTGGATATCTTTCACCATTTCGAAATAGGCGTGGTGATATTCCTTCGGGTTGCGCGCGAGATACATGCATTGAATGAGGAAATAGATTTTTTTGCACGGCGTGCCGGCATCTTCTTCGCGCATGACGTCTTTTTCACGCAGAATGGCGGCTTCACCGGAAATGTGAAGCCGGGTGCGCTGCTTGTCATTGGTGATGACAGCACTGCCGATTAAAATTTTTTCGCCTGGTTTGAGGTCTATGACGAGAGCCACGGATTTCTTCCTTTCTTTCTCTGATAAGGATTACTTCCTTATTGTTCCAGTATACTACATCAAACCTTATGAAAGGTTAAGTTTTTTATCGGCGAAAAAATATCGCGCGTGTTCGCGCATAAAAAAACCGGCGGATTCTTCCGCCGGTTTTTGTATTGAAGCTTTCGCTTTAA
>CAYPCP010000016.1:24282-25167 GCA_964409255.1 uncultured Pseudobdellovibrionaceae bacterium | reverse complement strand
ACTCCCAGGTCTATATCGGCAACAGCAGCAACCTCGATATTCTTTCCCACCAGACGGTCAATATCGGTCAGAACAACAACAGTGCGCATTTCGTTGCCCGTTCGACCCGCGAAGGTGATGACCCGACCCGCATTCTCGGCACGCTCAAAACCCGCCTGCTTGATGCGAATGGAAGGCTCACGGATTCCGTCGGCGGCGACGTCACGGTGATCGACCGTAACGGCGTCTTCTTCGGTCATGATTCCGTCGTCGATGTCGGCAGCATCATCGTTTCCACGGGTAATGTCTCAAACGCAGATATCCTCGATGGCGACGGGCAATACAGCTTTGACAATTTCGGTAGCGGCAAGATTGAGGCAAACGGTTCGATCTCCGTCAGCGATGGCGGCCTTGTCGGTTTCGTATCGCCGCTGGCCGCGAACAACGGCGTCATTAACGCAAAGATGGGAACCGTGGTTATGGCGGGCGGTGAGAAAGTCACCCTCGACCTGTATGGCGACAACCTCGTCGAAGTGGCTGTTGACGGCAAAGCCGCCAATGCCCTTCTTGAAAACGCAGGCGCGATCAACGCGCAGGGCGGTAACGTCGTGATGACGGTTCAGGCCGCCAGAGAAATCACCGACAATGTCATCAACGTGGCGGGCGTTATCAATGCGTCTTCTGCATCCGTGCAGGGCGGTAAAATCGTTCTCGGCGGCGGCGATGCAGGGAAGGTTTCCGTTTCCGGCACGCTCGATGCATCGGGTACGACAGGCGGCACAATCAACGTAACGGGCCAAAGTATCGAAACGACGGTAAACGCCGCGATGCATGTCGATGCGAGCGAAGGCGATGCCGGTTCTATCGAGCTGATGGCAGAGCGTCATGGAAACTTCAAAGGCGATC
>CAYPCP010000016.1:0-24272 GCA_964409255.1 uncultured Pseudobdellovibrionaceae bacterium | reverse complement strand
CACGCGCGGAATCCGCCACGGGTAAGGGCGGTTTCGTCGATACGTCGGCTAAGGAATACATCAATGTAACCGATGTGAAAGTCGACACACGTGCCGCCGATGGTTCGGCAGGCCTGTGGGTGATCGATCCGACCGACATCACGATTGCCGAAACGGGCAGCGGCGTTTTCGCTCCCGCGGCGAATTCGACTGTGGGCCTCGACCAGATCGGTACGGCGCTGGCGTCCACAAACCTGGAAATCAGAACCAACGCAGGCGCGGGTGGCCTCGGCAATATCACGTTCAATGGGACAGGTTCGGCGCTTTCGCTGGTGAATGCCGGCGCACCGCTTAACCGCGACCTGAAATTCACGGCCAATAACAGCATCGTTTTCACCGATTCCTTCACCATGGAGAATTTTGGCAATCTACTGCTGAATGCTGGAAACGACATTACGCTTAATAATAACGTCACCGTTACCGGTGGCGGTTTCGACGCGACGGCGGGTGACAATATTATCCTTGCTGCCGGCAAGACGTTGAATGTATCGGGCGGCGATATCACTCTGACGGCGAATAACAGCAATATCGGTGATAACAGCACGATTGAAATTTTTGGCCACGTCAAAACCAATGGCGGCAATCTTACGCTGAACAGCAAGAATTACTTCGTTGAACTCAACACGGGCGGCAGCATCGTCACGAATGGCGGCGATCTCGCCGTCAACGTTACGGGCACGAATGGCGGGTTCGATATTGACGAAAACGCGCTTCTCGATCTGGGGGCGGGCGATGCGCATATCAATGCGCGCCGCGTTCAGCTGGGAGATGATATCAAGACGACCGGCAAAATCACCGGGACGGCGCAGGTTATCAAGGTCGAAAACGACAAAGCGGAAATTCAGGATGCGATCGACGTTGCGCGCGCGTCTGGTGGCGCCGACATCACCGTTGCGCCGGGCAATTACGTTGAAACGGCCACGAACCGCCAGTTCCCGTGGAGCGGCGGCGTCTACAACATGGGTCTGTTCGTCAACAAAAACGACATTACGATCCGCGGCGTCGATGCGCTGGGGAACACGATTACGGATGCCGACAATGTTCTGGCCACGGTTCAGGCTGGCGCGCACACCAATTTTGGCGCGATCCACGGCATTCTGGGCGACAACGTCACCATTTCCGGTCTCGGCTTTACGCCGGAAGCGGGTTACCGCAACAAAACGATCGAAGTCTGGGGCAACAATTTCACGCTGCGCAACAGCGTCGTCGATAACAGCGCGACGCTGGCGAACCCGTACGGTGCAACCGGCTTTGGCGCTGGCGGCGTTTACTTCGGCGATGACCGTTACGATGCGGCAACCGGCACGTCGCATATTCAGAAATTCACCCTCGAAGGCAACAAGTTCATTGAGGCCAGCGTCACGGTGACCAATGGCGTCGGCATGCAGGGCGGCGTTTCCGGCAACGCGGCGGACCGTAAAATCGTCAACAACAGCTTTATCGGCAACGGCACGGGCGTCACGCGCGCCAATGTAACGTCCAACGCGGGCATCCTGCTCACGGGGCGTGAGCCGACCGTGGCATGGCGCCAGAATCCGATCGGCGCCGTGACGATCACCGGCAACGATTTTGCCGGCACCGACGTCCATGTTCTGGCCCGCGGCGAGCAGGCCGACATGGATTGGAAACATGTCTTCCTGAACAACACGTTCGATAACTCCGCCGCCGCTTTCGAGGCGGGCGACGACACGATGGTCCGCGGTGAAAACTACACGACCAGCGGCGACAACCGTTCCGACTGGCGCGCGATCTACAGCACGATCCAGTGGGCCGTCAACGGCGCGCAGGCCGGCGACACAGTTCTGGTCGGCGACGGCACGTACACCGAAAACGTCGTGCTGAACAAGGCGCTGTCCCTGTTCTCCGTCAATGGCCGCGACAACACCACGATTCTGGGCAGCGAATTGCTGCCGGGTCAGGCAACGGTCGAGCTGTCCCATGGCGTCAGCGACGTCACGATCGGTGACACGGACAAGGGATTCCACATCGTCGGTTTCGACAAGAACAACCCGGCGAGCGAAAACGCCACAGTCTATCTGCTGGGCGGTAACAACAATATCACCATCCGCGACAACGAAATCGAAGCGCACGGTGAACTGGGCCTCCTGACCAATCACAATCAGTGGTATGACAATATCGTTATCGACGCGAACGAGTTCTCGGGCCAGACCTTCGGTCCCCCGGCAGGATCGGGCGGTTATTTCACTGGCACCAACGTGCCGCGCGCGCTGGTCTTTTTCAATGGTTCGGATGCTAATGACCGTACGACCAACGTATTCTTCACCAACAACAAGATTACCGGCACGACCGGCGGGCTTGATGTCGATGGCAACTATTCCGGCAATCTTCTGGTCAACATCACGTCTGCCGGTGCGACGATCAGCGGCAACGAATTCGATGGTAACCAGTCCACGATCGCGCTGCGCGTTCGCGGTTCCGATATCAACGTGTTCGACAACGACTTCTACGGCGACGGCCGTGGCGTCGGTATTCATGCGGATAACGTCAAGGGCCTGACCATCGGCGGCGCGACGACGGCCGAGGCGAACATCGTTACCGGCTTTAAGAACGGTATCGAGGTTAATAAAGGCTCGGGCACGATTCTCGTGCAAAACAACGACCTCAGCGGCAATACCGATACGAACGCGGGCCGCACGGCCAGCAACTGGACGACCGGTATCGGCATCCTGATTTCGAACCTTCTGGGCGCGACGATCGCCGATAACACGGTGTCGGGCAATACGGACGGTATCCGCATTCTGAATTCCGACGCTGTGGCGCTGGGCGATATCGTCGTGTCCGGCAACACCGCGACCGGCAACGCCGACAAAGGCATCATCATCAAGGACAGCGACAATATCGAGGTTTCGCGCAACACCGCGCAAGCCAACGCTATTGGCATCTACGCCGACGCAAGCCGCGGCACGCTGATCAAAGCCAATACGGTTTCCGGCAACACCACCGACGGCGTTCACCTGCGCGCCAGCGGCAACAGCCGTGTGGAAAACAACTTTATTTCCACGAACAAGGGCGCGGGCGTCTATGTTGACGGCGCGCAATCCGGCATCAGAATTTTCGACAACAGCATCACCGCGACGACCGGCAAGCTGGTTCACAGCACGACGTCCGTCGTCGATGCGTCGGGCAACTGGTGGGGTTCGACCAATCAAACCTACATTAACGGCAAAATGACCGGCAATGTCGACTTCTCGCCGTATCAGGCGCTGGGGACCGACACGGACGGGGATTCGGCGAACGGCTATCAGGGCGACTTCTCCTATCTCCACGTGACGGCGCTGGGGGCGCAGGCCGGCAGTGTCGGCCGCATTCAGGAAGCGGTTAATCTGCTCGCCAACGGTATCAATACGGGCATCGACCGGACGGTCGATGTGAATGCCGGTATCTATACGGGCAATTTCGATCTCGATAAATCCATGACCCTTAAAGGGGCGAAAGCGGGCGTTGACGCCCGTGGCCGCGCCACGGCCGGGGAAAGCGTCATTCGCGGCTATCTGCGCACGGCGGGCAATCTCGACGGGCTGGTCATCGACGGCTTTACCTTTGAAAACCAGGGGGAAACGGTCCCGGCCTATGGCGGCAGAGGCAGCATCAACCTCAACACCAATAAAAACGTCACGATCGCGAACAACGTCTTTGACGGCCAGTACTTTGATAACCTCACGTACGGCACAAGCGGCATCGTAACGTCCAGCGCGGGCGCGGAAGATGTGACGATTAAAAACAACAGCTTCGGCGATCTGCGTTTCGGCATCTACGTCAATCCGAATGCGAAGAACGTAAATATCGAAGACAATGATTTCATCGACAACCGTTACGGCATCGTTTCCGATGATTCCGGTTTTGATACGAACATCACCGGCAACCTTTTCAGCGGAAACACCGTCTCCGGCGTCCATCTGCTGAAAACGGTCGGTTCTCTCCAGGACAACCGCTTCGACAATAACGAACAGCATCTCCGTTACCTCGGCGCCGGTCCGGACATCCTTCTGGATGCGGCATCCGGCAACCTCTTCTGGTTTGACGGTCAATATAAAGACACCGGCGCGCTGACGCACACGCAGCTTTTCGAGCTTGAAGATCAGGTTACGCACAAGATGGACAATGCAGGTTACGGCCTGCTGCGTTTCCGCGCGGGCGAGGTCTATGTCACCGGGAACACGCTGGGGATCCAGCACGGGATCGACGTGGCCTCCGCCGGTGATACGGTGCATGTCGATGGCGGAACCTATGCCGAAAACCTGCTGATCGATAAAACGGTCAAGTTGACGGGCCATGGCACGACGCTGGAATACGATCTGAGCAATACAGGTCCGGGCCGCGGTAACAACACGGGCAATCTCGTCACCGTAACGGCAGACAACGTCAATATCGACCCGTTCACGTTTGACGGCCTTGGCCATGCCGCTTATGGAGCTTACTCCAGCGGCACCACGGGCTTTGTCGTTGACAGAAACACGTATCAGAACTTCACGCAGGCAGGTATCGGCCTGAACAACACGACCGACGCGTTGATTACGGGCAACATCCTGTCGAATACAGGCGTTTACGGCGTTCTGATCAATGGCGGCACGGGTAACACCGTTCAAGGCGGTTCCATCACCAACACGCTCTGGGATTCCATCCGCGTGCTGTACGCGGCCGATACGACGATCCAGAATATCTCGCTCAGCCATGCCGGCACGTCGCAAGGCGTCAACGGCGTGGGCAGCGGTATCGTCTTCGTCGGCGCGAACGGTGCCAAGGTCGACACCGTCAATATCTCCGATATTGCCCGCATCGGTATCTATGCCGGTGCAAGCGCGGACATTGAACTGGTCAACAATACGATTACGAACGTCGGTACGGGTACGAACACGTCACATGGCGATTCTATCGGGAAATTCTCCGGTATCCATGTTGAAGGTACGAACGGTTTGACCGTGACCAACAACACGATCAGCGGCGCGACCAAAGACGGCATCAACCTCGGCGGCCTGATCAACGTGCCGTATGCGGGTGCCGTTACCGGCACGGTGCTGATCAACGACAACGTCATCAACACCACGGGCGAAGACGGTATCGATGTGACCGGCGGCACGGGCGTGTCGATCACGGGCAACCATGTCGGCTTTACCGAACCCACGCCGGGCGTCTATGCCGCGGCGGGCAATGGCAACATCAAGGGCGACGGTATCCGTCTCTCGTCGTCGAACGGCGCCGATGTCACCTATAACTTTATCAATGGCGTGTCCAAAAACGGGATTAACGTCCTGAAGGGATCGACCATCGATATTCTGGGTAACAATCTCAACCGCATCGGCGAAGTCGGTATCCGCACCGATCAGGTAGCGACGCTGAACATTACCTCGGTCAACGATCTCGACAATATCGGCTGGCAGGGTATCCAGATCGAAGGCGGCAGCGCAGCCAACGTGGATGGCAACATCATCCGCAAGGCAGGCGGTCGCGGTATCACGGTTAGCGGCACCAACGGTTCCACGGTTAATAACAACACCGTTTATAACATCGGTGAATCGGGTGTTGTCGTGAATGGTGGAAAAAATTCCAGCATTACCGGTAACGTGATTTACACGGTCGGCACCAAGGGTGCAGGCAACTGGGACGGCATTCAGTCGAATGGCGTCGGTGAAGCGCTGAACATTACCGGCAACTTTATCGGTCACACCAATAAATCCGGTGCGGTCGGTTCTTCGAATAACATCCGTAACGATGGTATCGACGTAACGAATGGCGGCGTGGTGACGATTTCCGGCAACACGATCGATCAGGTTGGTTATAACGGCATCAAGGCGCACACGATCGGCACGCTGAAAATCACCGACAACACCGTCGGCGTTCAAAGCGCGGTCGTTCAGCGCGGTATCGATATTGCCAGCGCGACGAATGCCCAGGTGATCGGCAACACGCTGGATAACATCCTGACATACGGCCTGTTCGGCAATACGGTGAACGGTCTGAAATTCTATGACAACGATGTCACGGGCCTTTCCAATGCGCAGGGCACCGGCGTTTACCTGACCGGCACGTCGGGCGCCGATATCGGCAATTACACGCAGGTTTCGGTCTCCGGCCCGTGGTGGTCGCCCGTTATCACGCTGACGCCGCGCGACAACCGCATCAACGACCTCAATATGGGCGTTCAGATCGTCGGTGGTAATAACAACAATATCGTCAACAACACGATTGCCAACGTCCATAATGGCGTGAAGCTCGATGGCTCGACGAATGCCGACGTGCTGGACAATACCATCACCGGCAATTCGGTCACCGGTATCGATGTCGTTTCCGGCAGCCACGGCGCAACCGTCGACGGCAACACGCTGACGACGTTCGCCACGGGTATCAACATCGTGGGCAGCGATAACGTAACGGTTACCGACAACACGCTTAGCGATGTCCTTAACGGCATTGTGGCGTCTGGTGCCGACATTCTGCGCATCCGCGACAACAGCCTGACGGGCCGTGGCAACACGGGCACGGGGATCAGCGTAACGGCAAGCGATGATGTCATCATCGGCGGCTATGATCTTGTATCCTTCCTCGGTTTCCCGGTTTACCAGGGGAACGCGGTTCAATCGTTCCAGAACGGGATTAATGCCGATGGCGTGACGCTCCTGAAAATTCAGGGCAACCGCGTCGATGGCGCGGCCAGCACCGGAACGGGCATCAAGATCACCAACAGCAACGGCGCGCAGATTGGCGGCACGGGGACGCTTCTGTCCTACCTGCAGTCGAACTACGTCACCGGCTTCTGGGACGGTATCCAGTCGAACAACAGCAGCGATGCCCGCATCGTCCGCAACACGGTCGAAGACAGCAAAGGCGATGGTATCCGCGTTGATAGCGTCGATGCCGCCAACGACACGGGCGTTCATGTTCTCAGCAACATCGTAAGCGATGTGGGCCGCACGGGCATCTGGCTGAAAAACCAGAATACCGCGCTGGTCGATCTCAACCGCGTCAACGGCACGACCTCCTTCAGCGGCATTCGCGCCGAAGGCGGCACGAATGTGACGATCTCCAACAACCGCTCGAACAATACCGGCACGCACGGTATTTCGGCGAACGGCGTGGTCGATCTGAACATTCTCGACAACTTCATCGGCCTGCATGGCGGCAATATCGGTGCGGACGGGATCAATGTCGTCAATGCCGGCGGCGCTGAAATCATGCGCAACCGTATCAATGACACGACCGGCGAGGGGATCTACGCGGACGGCAGCGCCGGCGCGCAGCTTGTCCAGAACCAGATCAACAATACCGGTTCGCATGCGATCCATGTCAATAACAGCGCCGGTTCCTTCGCGCAGGTCAATTTCATCGGCCAGCTCGGCGGTCCTGCCAATATCGACGGCGACGGTATCCGCTTCACCGGCAATTCGCAGGGCGCGACCATTACCGGCAACCAGATCGCCAATACGGACACCCCGGCCACAGGTATCGGCAGCGGTATCAGCGTATCGGGCAACGTGACGGGCACGAAAATCGGCGGTGCGGGCATTCAGGCCAACATCATCGATGATGTGGCGTGGGACGGCATCCGCGTTGAAAGAACATCGGGCGCCGGTACGGGCGTTGAGGTTCTCAATAACGACATCACCACGGCGGGCCGCGTCGGTATCTGGCTCAAGAACCTTGTCGGTGCCAAGGCCGACGATAACGTCATCGAAGACACGGGCCTTTCCGGTATCCGTGCCGAAGGCGGCTCGAACGTCACGGCGTCGAATAACGTCATCAACGATACCGGCACGCACGGTATCTCCGTCGATGGCGCGGGCGGCCTGACCACCCTGAAAGGCAACAAAATCGGCCTGCTGATCGCGAATTCGATCACAGGCGATGGTATCCATGTCGTCAATGGCAGCAATGCCACTGTCGGCGGACCGGGCGCCGAGGCGAACCAGATTAAAGACGCCACCAACGGTATGGTGTTCGACAACGTTACCGGCCTGATCACGGTCGATAACAATACGGTCGAAGACAGCGCTGCGGTGGGTATCCTGTTCCAGGGCGGGACGATCGGCAATGTCGTGCTGAAAGGCAACAAGCTGACCGATAACGTCATTGGCGCACAGTTCGAAAGCGGCAATATCGACCTGACGGGAGCGGCGAACGTATTTACGAACGGCGGCACCGGCATGGTCTTTGATCGTTTCGGCGGTGTCGCGCCGCTGAGCCTCGTGCCCGGCGCAAGCGACATCCCGGGCACGAACGGCACGTTCGGCACGACGGTATTCACAGGCCAGACCGGCCCGTACATCGTGTTCGCAAGCAACGCCCTCTCGAACGGGTTTGACAACCCGATCAAGCTGGATGCGTCGTATGTCACGTTCGGTACCTTCGTTCCGGACAGCAAAGCGCGTAACGCGGCGGGTATTCCGATCCTGACCCAGGCGGAATTCGATGCCATCGAAAACAAAGTCACGCACTTCTTCGACAGCAAGCTGCTGGGGCAGATTCTGTTCGGTATCGTTCCGAGCGAGATCAATCAGGAAGAGCTTTTCCGCGTTCTTGATTTCGGCGCCTTCGGCAGCCGTAACCTGAATGTCCGTATCACGGGCCTGCCGAGCATTCCGGGCGGTCAAAGCGCGGCGTTCTTCAACAACCTGACGCCGTTCGCCGGTGGTAACACCACGACCGCCGCCGCAACGAACAGCGTCGACCCGGCCGACCTGAACAACATCGCAACCGCCGCCGGTGGCGACGGTTCCGTTGAGCAGGCAAGCGCACAGCAACTCAACGATATCGACACCGCCGCCGGTGATCAAGATGTCGGCTGCTGGACGGATGCCGTCAATGCGGCAAGCGCTGGCCAGTCCGCGAATCTGTCCTATGGATCTGGCATGGACGATGTCCTCAGCAGCGCTGCAAGCTGCGGCACCAGCCTTTAATTGGCAGTAAGAAAATAACGAAGAAAGCCGGCATGTCGCCGGCTTTTTTTATGCGTTTGTCAAATTTCGTTGACTCCGCGCCGATGTTAAGAGATGATTAACTTAATCAAAAGAAATGAACCGCACATAAAATAAAACGCGGTCGTACCAGGGAGATTAAAGATGACGAAGCAACACGCCTCATAGCGCGCACGCGCACTTTCATCCTTATCGATAATGATCGCCCGACCGGTTTTCCGGCTCGCGCAATCGTATCATTTTGCCCGTGGCGTCTGGCGCGCGGGCGGGGGATCAAACACATACCCACATGACCATATTTCCGCCACGGCGAAGGGAAACATCCCCGCCGCGAAGGAAAACGACACTTAAAAAAAGAACCACAGGGAGTACATCAATGTCTGAAGGACGCGAAAACCGCTTTGGCGGGTTGAAAACGCAACTGGCCGAGCGCACGGAAACACTCAAGGATACCACCCGCCTGCGCGAGCGGTTTGGCAAAAGCAGGGAGCAGGACAACACCCAATCCAAACTCCAAACCGAACTGACCCGTTCGGAAATGTATAAGGTCCTGATCGATCCCGATCTGGAGCCGAAAGAAAAAGCGGAGAAAATAGCGGCGCTCCTGACCTTCAATAAAGAAGATCTGGAATCCAATCCACAATCCATCGCCGAGAATAAGGCCATCATCACGCAGCTGATGACGGATTTCAAAAATTTCAACGTCCAGCTGATGGAATTGATCCGCGACAACCCGTTGTCTGAACTCGGTCTTGATATCGATAAGGTTTTTGCGAAATACCATGACCTCGTCAACGGACGGTCCGATCTCGATGAAAAATTGGGACAGATCGACAAGGCGCTGGAAGATCATGGCGGGTTTGAAGGGCTTGTAAAGGCGCTTCATTCGGCAAAAGACAAGCAGATCGAGCGCGATCAGATGCAGGCCGGCCTGACCGCCTCCACGGGCGTGGTTGACGGCATCACGGGCGATATCCGCGGTATCGATGCAACAATCGCGACCTTGACGGCCACGATTGCCGAAAATGAATCGGATACGTTCCTGTTCTTCAAAGGCGCGAAAAAAGCGGAAATCGCGGAGCAACGCAAGCGCCTGGAGCAGGCCAAGATCGACCGCGAAGTCAAAACAATCGAACTGACGGATAAAAAAGGCATCCTTCAGAACGACGTTGCGGCGTATCAGTCATTCCTGAGCGACAATGATTTCCAGCTGCACGAGCGCATTCTGGAGATTCTCGATGTCGGTTCCGAAGGATTCAAGGAGCAGATCCGCCAGCTCGCGCAGCTGACCATCGATTACATCGGTGATACGGACAATATTCTGAGCGGGAGCAAGGAACAGATCGCGCTGCTGCTGGAACGCGGCCTGAAGGTTCTGACCATGATCCAGAATACCGGGGAACAATCGAGCATTCTTCTCGAAGGGCTGACGATCGCCCAGGGCCGCAACGGTGGAATCCTGAGCGAACTGGAGCATACCAAAGAAGGCCTGTCGGGGATTGAGGCGCTCAAGCATCAAAAAGTCTCGACCGCTCTCAACCAGCACATCACGGACACGTCGAGCAGCGTTAAGTCAGCGGCCCTGATCTCGCAGGAGCTGGGCAAGACCGAAACCAGCCAGGTCGCCTTCGTCGGCCGTCTTCAGGAAGGTCTGGCCGATGCCGAGGAACAGCATCTGGTATCGGTCGGCAGCGCCTCGATGACGGGTGTGGCCACGCTGAGCCGTGTCGAATCCTTCGCCGCCGCCATCCCGGGCCTGATCGCCAAGGGGCAGTACGCGCAGGACAGCCGTTATGCGCTCGGCGAACTGCACAAGGAGTTCGAGCGTGCGTTGTCCGCAAAAATGGCGGGGAACAGCAGCATCACGGGCTTCACCGACACGTTGCGGGAAATTCGTGAATCGATGCAGGACCGCAACGATCTCGACATGCAGATCGCAACGGAGCGCAAGAGCCTGATCGACAACATGATCGCGGAAACCGACCGATTGGCCAAGGCGAACGAAAGCGCCCTGTCGATTGAGGCCACCGTGAACAAAGAGCTGTACGGGACGCCGGCCTCGGCCGCCACGGGCGGCGGCGGTGGCGGCGTGCCGAAAGGCGCCGTCCTCAGGATGGTCATGTAGTGACCTGTGGGGGAGCCGCAAGCATCCGGCGAAAGCTGTTTGCTTGCGGCTCTGACACCAAACACATCAAAAATTCTTGAGGATATGTACGATGAGCACCAAGCGCACGAAGAATGACGACCGCATTTTATACGATCTCGAAGACCATGTTCAGGCAACCGAGCCGGATTTCAGCCTGATCGGTGACGGCGATATCGAAAAAATCTCCAGTATTCTGGGGCAGAGCAACAACAGCAACCTGATCTATATCGGCAAGACCGGCCTGGGAAAAACCGCCAATCTGTACGGTATCGCCCAGCGCAAAAAAGCCACGATCGAAGGCACGTTGCCAGCCGATCAGCCGCGCCTCGCGCTGCACATGATCGACCGGCGTTATTTGCTTCTGGATACGAACAAGCTGTTCAGCGAGAACGACCCGGAAAGAATTCAGCAGAATTTGAGAAACATTCTCGCTGAACTGGATAAGCCGGGCAAGCATGTCCTGATTATAGAGGATATGAACGACTGGCTGAAAGGGATCGAAGACAACCAGTGTCAGGGGATGATTTCGACCTTTGTCCGCGAACTTAAACGCGGCACGTTCCAGCTGATCGCCATGGTGCGCGATGAGCCTGGCAAAAACAACCTGGGCAGGGTGCTGGAAAGCCATTCGGAAATGACCGAACTGTTCACGACGCTGGAGAAAAAGCCGCCGACGCAGGACGAAGTGCTGCAGATCATGCGCAAAACGAAGGACGCGCTTGAGAAACATCATGACGGTCTGCACATCTCGGACGAGGCGAATGAAGAGATCGTCAAGCTGACCTTTCAATATCCGAACCTTAGGCATTATATGCGCCAGCAACCGGCGCGTTCCTTACGGATGCGGGACCAGATCGCCAGCACCTTCGTTACCCGGATGCAGGCGCGCCCGGCGGAGCTGACGGCATTGGAATCCGAACTGTCCGCCGTTGAAAAACGCGCGGCCGAGGAGGGCGCGAGCGATGAGCTGAATGCCGCCCGCGATACGATCAAGGCCCAGATCGGCGATGTCCAGTCGGTATGGGAGGAGCGCACCCAAAAACTCGGCAAGGCGTATTTGAAAAAACGCACGATCGAGCAGCAATTGCAGGCTTATGAGCGCGATCTTGACACGGAGAAGGAAAAATTCACCGAAGAATTCAAGGAAGATCAAAACCGCGACCCGACGCCGGAGGAGTTCGCCACCCACAGGCCGCCGAAAATCAAGGAGCTGGAACAGTTCGTCCGTGCCGGCCGCCGCGACCTTGAAACAGCCGATGCTGAAGCGCAGAAAATCAAGGGAGAGCATAATACCCAGCTGACCCTTGATGTTAAAAACATTCGCGACGGCTTCAGCGAGATGACGGGAATCCCCGTCAAGGATCTCAACGCCGATGAAGCGACCAAGGTCATGGACCTCGATAAGCGCCTCAAGGAAAAAGTATACGGACAGGATGATGTTATCGATACCGTCGCCGGCGCGATCAAACGCGCGAAGGCGGGCCTGAAAAACCCCAACCAGCCGATCGGATCGTTCATGATGCTCGGGTCGTCCGGGGTCGGGAAAAGCTATCTGGCCGAGTGTCTGGCGGCGGATCTGTATGACGACCCGGAAGCGCTGACGGTCTTTGACATGTCGGAATACATGGAACGTCAGAACCTCTCGCGCCTGATCGGCAGTACGCCGGGCCTGGTCGGTTACGGCGAGGGCGGGAAGCTCACCAATGCCGTCCGCGCGCGTCCGTATCAGATCATCCTTCTCGACGAGATCGAAAAGGCGCATCCGGACGTGTTTAAAATCCTGCTGCAGGTACTGGATAAAGGCCGTCTCAGCGATGAACTGGGAACCGTCGATTTTCGCAACACGGTTGTGCTGATGACGACCAATCTGGGGCAGCATCTGTCCTTCGACCCGGCGCGGAACTCGCGCAACAGCCGTGAGGATATTATCGGCGCGGTGCGCAAGATATTTCCGCAGGAGCTCGTTAACCGTGTTGACGATTTCATGCTGTTCAAGGCGCTTGACGCCGAGAATATCGAACGCATCGTCGGGCGTGAAATGAAAAGCCTCAACAAGCAGCTTTCAGGCCGTCATATCAACGTATCGCTGCCGTCCGAGGACATTACCCGCCTTGTCACGGATAAATACGTACCGGAAGAGGGCGCGCGCCAGATCCTGAAATTCCTGGGCAACAACATGACGGATCAGATCGCTGAAATCGTCTTGAGAAATACCCAGAACAAGCAGGGGGGATCGATCGATGTCCGATATGTCTCGGATGACAACCGTTTCGATCTTGCCTTTGCGCCCAAGCCGGAAGAACCCGTGTCTGCGGCTGCGCCGGTTCGTCCGCCGCCGGTTTCCGGCGGGGCGTATGCGGGCGCAGGGGCACTCGCCATGCGCCAGACGGCGGCTGCGGCTTTTGCACCGGTATTTCATTAACAAGGGAGGCCACAATGAGAGCAGGAAAATTGCCCGGAACGGACGATGCCCTTAAACGGGCGCAGGAAGCGATCAGAAATAGCCAGCGTCCCGACCGGGAAGCAAGTATCCGCGAGGATGTAAGGGCCGAGATGAAGGAGACGGAACCGAGCTTCGTCAAAAGCATCAAGGACACTATCGCGACAGGCCGGCGCCTTAGCAAGGCGTTCGATATTGCGGCGAAGGCCGTCGAAACGATCAAGGATTATTCCGGTCCGGTCGGCTGGGTCGCGGGGAAGGTTTTCCGGGGTATGTACAACACGTTTAAATATGCCGCTTTCGAACGTGAAAACGGCGATTTCAAACGGGATAACGATGGCGATCTGGTCTTTTCCGGGAAACGTCTGATGCGGAATTTCGCCATGGCGGCGGGGATAACGGCAGCCACGATCGTCGGCGGCCAGTACGCCTATTACACCAACACGAAATTCACCGAAATGGTGTTCGTGACGGGGAAACAGGAAATCGTCGATGGGGAATTATACCACGTCACAGGCTGTACGTCGCTGCCATGCTCGACAGCGCTCGATAACGGAAAATATTATCAGATCGAGAAAAGCCTGTATTTCCCGCGCCAGATCTACCCGGAAGAAAATGTATACGCCAACGTGCTGCAGGGGACGTCTGCTTGCCGGGTCGAGGGCTATGGCATTTATCTCAAGGAGCTGAAGGCGCTGCACCGTTACTTCAATTTTTATCAGAAGCTGGAATCGACATCCTGCGTGCCGTTGACGGAACAGCAGATTCAGGAAGCGGTCGGACAGGGGAAAATTTTGACGCCGGATATGTTCTCCGTGCCGCAGGTGCAGATACAACAACCGATAACGGTCCAGCCATCGTAACAGGGGATATAAAATGACAGATGAACAGAAAAAACCGCCGGAAGATCCGGCCAGACAATTTACCCGTGATTTAAAGGAAGCATGGAAAGGCACGAAAGAGGATATCGCCTGGATGCGCGACGAGGTTGCGCAGCAATTCAAGGATAACGTGTCCGACCCGGCGCGTGACGGAATCAATTATGCCACGCATCAAGGGCAACAGGTTTATAACGTTGCCGAAAAAATCGTCGGGCGAGACCGGTTGATCGCCGCCGGGCTGGGCGCGGGAAAACTTGGCACGCTGGGCATGGTCGGCGGCCCGAAAGGCGTGATTGTCGGCACGTTCGTCGGGGCGGCGGCCGGGCTGATCGTCGGGCGCCCGCTGACCAACTGGCTCAAGGGCGGAAAGCAGTTTGGCAATGACGATGCGCCGCCGCCCGCCGATCCGCCGCCCGATGTAAAACCATAAAAAAACGGCCGGATGTTCGGTCCGGCCGTTTCAGGATAGGAGCTAAGGTTTAGTTGTTGTAGTTCGCGGGATCCAGCTCGCGCGGGCGCGTCTGAAGATAGGCTTCTTTCCATTCTTCAAGGCTGATCAGGTTATCGTCATCGCGGTCCGTCTTGCGGAAGCCGACATTGAGAAATTCCTGCGGGGAAAGACCGTTCTTGTTCTTGTCGAACATGGAAAGACCGGATTCCGCATAGAATGTCTCATACGTATAGGTCGTTTTCTCAACCGATCCGTCATTGTCCGTATCGACGAATTTGAATGTTTCCTTGGTCATCGGCGTGATGGTCATCACGGCCTTGTGGCTCCATTCGTTCAAGTCGATATGGCCGTTCCCGTCTTTGTCAAAGCTGGTGAAAAGACGTTCGCCCACTTCCGGCATGGAGAAAAAGCCATCGCGGTTCAAATCAAAAACGGTAAAATCGACAGGCGTCAAACCGGGCAGGGGTTGCGGCTGAACGACGGTACGGGTCGTCACGGTTTCCGCCTGCGCCAAAGGCACACCCGCCAGCATGGCCAGCGCGACACCGGAAAAAATCAAAGCTTTATATGTCATGGTACGAATCTCCTCTTGTTCTATGCTCAACAAATGATTGAGAGGTCGCACGCGTTCCATATAGATTAACATATTGATATTAAACGCTATTTCAGCGCCTACACATCATATGTATGCCCGTGGCGCGCGATGGACAGGCGCTTATCCCGTGCCTGTCGCCGCAGGTGTTGCTGCTGGATTTCACGCTGCTGCTTGTCTTCCATTTCCTGCGCATAAACGGATGTCGTTTTCTGGGTCAGCACCCCGTTTTCGATATGCAGGACCGTATCGAACACCGGATCGCCGTTGCGGTCGCAGGGGAGGGGATCGTCATGGGTAATGACAAGGGCCGTCGTATCCGGACAGTCGCGCTTGAGCATCGTATAAAATTCCGCGCGCCACGCGGGGTCGAGGCCGGCGGTCGGTTCATCCATCAAAAGAAGGTCCGGGTTGACGAGAATCGCGCGCGCGAGGTTGATACGGTGTTTCTGCCCGCCGGATAAAATGCCGTTCCACGGTTTCCCGTCGACGAATGTTTCATGCATCAAGGGCGCGAATTTTTTTAGTCCGATTTTGTCCATCATCCGCGCGACTTCCTGATCGGTGAACAGGTCGCAATCGAACGGCAGGGTCATCAGCTGTTTGAGGGAGAGTTTTTCAAGCTCCGTTTCCTGCGGAATGTAATAAACGCTGCCCTTTGAATCGTTATAGATGTTGCCGCGCCCGTAATAGTGGAGCCCGCCCACGGCGGCCTTGAGAAGAGTGGTCTTCCCCGCGCCGCTTTCGCCCACGACGGCCGCGTATTCTCCCCGCCCCACGCGGAAATGGCGGGCGCGCATGAATATGTCCGCCTCCTTGCCTTCGTGCATCAATTCAAGATTGGCCACGGTCAGGCCGAAATTGCGGTGCTGGCTGACATAGTTGAATTCGGAAATGCCTTTTTCTTTATACAGCGCGGCGTTCTCTTCGGTTTCAACAATGGCGCGGATCATGTCGGTCGCGCGGCCGGTATTGGTTTTTAACGTGGCCCACGCGGGTTTTACGTCGATCGCGAGTTCAAGCGCATTCATCAGGTTCATGACAACCGAACTGATGCCAAAAAAATCTTTCGGCATAATGCTCCACGTCGCGAGGTTGGGAAGCGCGGGCAGAAATGAAACAAGATGGCTGATCGGGTTGTACGTCCCCTTGAACGCCATGAATCCCGTATGCACATAATTGTACTTTTTCCATGCCGTATCGACATCGACATACAGGTTTTCATTGATCTTGCGCATCACGCCCTGGCTGTTGTTCGCGGCGATGGCGGTGCTTCTGCGCAGCATATTGTTGGCGTGATCGCGGTACGATGCCTCGGTTACCTGCATGCGCATATTGACCCGCGTCATCCAGTCGCCGATCTTTCCGGCGACATAGCTGCCGGCGCCGACGGTGACTGCGGTCGCGGCAAGGGCAATGCCAAGGGTGCCGAAATCATGCAGGAATTCGAAACCGGGCGCGGTGCGGGACAGTTTCCAAAGTTCATACCCCGCGACGGCGGCGGTGCTGACGGCGCTGACAAGGCCCATCGCAAGGCCGAGCGCGCCGCCGAAAGCGTCCTTGATACAGTCGGATTTACGTTGATCGATATTGTCCAACTCTATGCCGCGCGCGCCGCCCGAGCGCTGGAAAATATTTGTCAGGTGCATGAGCGTTCCGCGGCCGCCGAGAAGCGCGCTCGATACTTTCCCATCGGTCCATGCGCGGATGTTACGGTGCAGGGTCGACGACAGGAAATGGCGGCTCGCATGCAGCCCCGACAGACCGACCGACATGCCCAGCCATGTCAGCGCGTGGTCATACACGGTATCTATCGACCCCTGACCCGGCACCGTGAATTTTCCGACCTCGCCAATCGCGGCGCCCATTTCAAGCCCGGTGTGGACGCCGACATAGCTGATGCCCATGGTCAGGCCCATGATGCCGAGCGTATAAAGCCACGCGTCACCTTTTTTATCCCCGCGCCAATAAGCGGTAAGGAACCCGGACATGGTCTGCATAGAGGCCAGCGGATGGGACAAGGATGTGCCCGCCAGAAAGAAATGGCGGATCGAATCTGGCAGCGGTTTTTCCCCTCGCCGTAAGAACAAAGCGTAGTGCCTCTGACATAGCGTTACATGGTTGAAAAAGTATGGACGGCTGAGAGGGGATTACAAGGAAAAATGACATTCATCCCCACCGGAAGGCGGGGCGTGTGCGGTGCAATAAAAAGGCCGCCCGGAAAGGCGGCCCTTTTTAAAGGGTTTTATGCGGCTATCGCGTCACATCCAGCGCAGCGAGCGTTTCGCTGTTCAGGCTGCCCGTCGCGGGAAGATTGTTATCCTCCTGGAAAGCCCGCAGGGCAGAGGCCGTTTGCGGACCCCAGACTCCATCCACCGGCAGGCTGTGACCGGCATCGTTCAGGCTGGCCTGAACATCACGGATCTGCATGGCATTCGTCTGGACGCTCGCGGCTGCGCCGGAATCCGCATTCGTGTCAATCGCGGCGGACGATTCCATCTGGCCGCTTTGCGGATCGGCGGATGCACCCTGCTTGCTGTAGCCTTCGGCCCATGCCGGAACGGCAAGGCTGGTTGCGGCGACGGTCAACATCATTGCGTGAAACTTTTTCATGGTAGGCTCCTTTCGTTGGGTGCCCCGCCAACAACCCGATGGAAATTAGGTTCCCGTGATATATGTTTTTATAAAAGGAATGGGACCGTGCCCGATAAAACAAAAATAAAATCCCCCGCGCGTGCGCGCCTGCATTCGTTTGCGCCGATCGTGGGCAAGAAACCGCACACGCTTATTCTGGGCACCATGCCGGGGGTAAAATCCCTCGCAGCCGGGCAATATTATGCGCATCCGCAAAACGCTTTCTGGCGGCTGATGGGCGATATATACGGCGCAGGCCCGGATATGCCGTATGAAAAGCGTATCGCCCTTCTAGCGAAAAAAGGCGTTGCGGTGTGGGATGTCTTTCACAGCTGCGAACGTGAAGGCAGTCTCGATTCCAGCATATGCGCCGAAACGGCCCATGATTTTGAAAGTTTTCTGATGTCATATCCCACCATCCGGACGGTGGTTTTTGACAGCCTGAAAGCCGAGAAAGGTTATCAGCGCCATGTCCTGCCGTCCTTGTCCCGTCAGCTTGCCTATGCGCGCGTTCCGTCGCCCAGCCCGGCGAACGCGGGCATGCCCTATGCCGAAAAACTTAAACTCTGGAAAATGGTGCTGGTTGGCTAGCGGGAACTTTTTTGCCCAGCCGTGGTTGATCTTTTAATTAATGCAAATTTTTAGGAGACAAACCATGAATTCTATCATTTATCTGGTCGGCCTTGTTGTTATCGTCATGGCCATTCTTTCTTTTGTCGGCATTCATTAACAGGAGGCCGCCATCATGCAGGAAGCAATCATTTCACCTTATAAAACATCGTATATCGAATGGGGAACGATCGTTGCGGGGGCCATGCTGGCCTGCGCGGTAACGACCGTTCTTCTGCAATTCGGCGCCGTCGTGGGGCTGAGCTATATTGATCTGGGCGCGAGCGCGGATGCCAACGTCACCCCGGGCATGGTTCTGGGAACGGGTATCTGGGTTCTGTGGGTTCAGATCATGGCGTCGCTTGCGGGCGGTTATCTCGCAGGCCGCATGCGCATGCCGATTGTGGGCGCTTCGGAACATGAAAGCGACATGCGCGACGGCGTGCATGGCCTGCTGGTCTGGGCGACGGCGACGATTGCCGTTGTCGTGGCGGCGTCTGCGGCGTCGGGCATCGCGGCACTGGCCGATAATCCGGCCGACGATATCGCCCGTACGGCAGATGTAGCGGCGATGGAAGAACGCGCCACCGTGATCTTCGCCTTCTTCGCGGCGGCGACCTCGCTGGTGTCGGCGGTCGTATCGTGGGCGGCGGCGACGGCCGGCGGCAATCACCGCGATACGGCGGCGGATCACACGCACTATTTCTCGTTCCGCGCCCGTGTTCTGAAATAAAGGCGAAGCGTTTTTTAAAAAAGCCCTTCTTCTCCGGAAGCGGGGCTTTTTTTAATTCAGTAATGCGGCGGTTTGTTCCGGGCGGCGATTTCGGTCACAGACAGGCCTTCTTCCTCGCCGGTTGCCGTCTCTTCCAGATGCGCGATCTTATCCTGCATCTTACCCATGCGCTTTTTCAGCATGTCGATCTCGTCCCACTGGCGCGTGACCATCTCGCTTAAATCCTGAAGAAGCTGGTCCTGATGGGCCAGCGTTTCCTCGATCTTGTTCATCTTTTCGTCTGTCATGGTTATTGATGTACCGCGATTTGCGGCCGGGGGAAAGGGCGTCGTCTCTTGCCAATGGCCGGGGCAGGGCCGTATTATCCCTTTGTAACAAAGGATTCGCCCCGCCATGAAACATCCCCTGCTGACCGCCTGCCTTCTTGCCCCGCTGCTTGTGACCACGGGGTGTGTCAGCGACGATTTCGGGGATCAGGCGCGCACGCTGCTCGGCTCGACGCTTTCCGCTTCGCAAGGCGCCGGGCTCAGCACGGAACAGATTACGCTGGGCCTCAAGGAAGCCCTGAATGTCGGTACACGCGTCGTGGTGGCCCAGCTTGGCCGCACGGGCGGTTTCAACCTCGATCCGACCATCCGCATTCCGCTGCCGCCTGCCTTTACCAAGGCGGACGCCGCGCTGAAGGCGGTCGGGCTTGGCAAGCTGACCGGCGATCTTGAAAACAAAATGAACGAAGCCGCCGAGCTGGCCGTGCCACAGGCGCAGGCTCTGTTTGTCAACGCGATCAGCAAGATGACCATCGCCGACGCCCGCAATATTTTGTCAGGACAGCAGGACGCCGCGACCCAGTATCTGCGCCAGACGATGGGCGCGGAGCTGGCAACGAAAATCCAGCCGATCGTCACCAATACGCTGGCGCAGACCGGCGCCGTGCAGGCCTATGACCGCGTGCTCGGGCAATATGCCGCACTGCCGTTCCTGTCGAACGTGAAAACGGACCTGAACAATTACGTGACGAACAAGGCGCTGGACGGGGTTTTCTATTACGTCGCGCAGGAAGAATCCGCGATCCGTCAGGATCCCGCCAAGCGGACGACCGAAATCCTCAAAACCGTCTTCGGCTCGCGTTAAGGCTGCTTGCTACGCGTTCTGCCCGGCGACATAGCCGGACGACCATGCCCACTGGAAATTATATCCGCCCAGATGGCCGGTGACGTCGACAACCTCACCGATGAAATAAAGTCCGCGCTGATGCTTTGCTTCCATCGTTTTGGACGACAGGGCATCTGTATCGACCCCGCCCAGCGTGACTTCCGCCGTACGGTATCCTTCGGTTCCTGCCGGTCTGATGCGCCACGCGTTGACGGCGCCTGCGACCTGCACGATCTGTTTATCGGGCAGATCGGCAAGGCGCCCGGCGACGCCTTCGCTCTCGGTGATACTGACCGCCAGGCGTCGCGGCAGAATATCGGACAGTGCCGTTTGAATGTCCTGCCGCGGCTGGTTTTTTTTCCGGTCTTTTAAAAACGCCGCGATATCGGTGGCGGGGGCGAGATCGACCGTGATGTCCTTGCCCTCCTGCCAGTATGACGAAATCTGAAGAATGGACGGGCCGCTGAGGCCGCGATGCGTGAACAGGAACCCTTCGGAAAAACGCGTGCCCTCGCACGACACGCTTGCTTCGACGGACAGGCCGCTGAGCGTCTGACACCGCTCCAAAAGCGCGCTTTGAAAGGTAAAGGGGACGAGTGCCGGGCGCGTCGGCACGACATCGATCCCGAATTGCCGCGCGACATCGTATCCGAATTTGCTCGCGGCGATCTTTGGAATCGATAATCCGCCCGTGGCGATGACCAGCGACCGGCAGTGCGCCGCGCCGCGGGACGTAGAGATTTTATACCCGTCCGCCGTCGCCTCTATGCCCTCAATCGTTGTGTCGGTCTGAAGGGTGACGCCCGCCTGCCGGCATTCCGACAGCAGCATGTCGATGACGGCCTGTGCCGGCCCGTCGCAGAAAAGCTGCCCCAGTTTCTTTTCATGAAAGGCGATGCCATGCCGGGTTATCAGCGCAATGAAATCCTGCTGCGTATATTGCTTGAGCGCGGATTTGCAAAAATGCGGGTTGTTCGACAGAAATTGTGCGGCGCTGGCCCCCAGATTGGTGAAATTGCACCGCCCGCCGCCCGAAATGCGGATTTTTTCACCGATCTTCGCCGCATGATCGACCAGCCAGACCCGGCGGCCACGTTTCCCTGCCTGCGCCGCGCACATCATGCCGGCGGCCCCGGCGCCAATAACCACTACGTCGTAAGAATAATCCATGGGAAGACTTGTAGCACATCTGCCGCCGCGGCTTAAGAGGCTACAGTGTACACAGGCGCGTCGGCGTGAAGATTCAGCCTGTAAAGACCGGGGCAGGTGGTGTCGAACTTGATTCCCTTGCAGAACCCGAACGCCGTTTCCGCCCCGCCCAGCATCAGGCACCCGTCGGGCGACAATTGCCGGATGGCGCGGTCCAGAATCTGTTTTTTGGTGGCTTCGTCGAAATAGATAAGGACGTTGCGGCAGAAAATCACATCGAACTTTCCTAGACCCTGCATGGGGTCGAGCAGGTTAAAATGCTCGAACCGCACCATGGTGCGGACCTTGTCGTTCAGCTTCCACAGATTCCCGGCCTGCTGGAAATATTTCATCGCCATGTGGATCGGCAGGCCGCGCTGCACCTCGAACTGCGTAAACTCCGCGCGCCGCGCCTGATCCAGCGATTTGTCTGAAATGTCCGTGGCGACGATCTCTATGCGCCACTTATCGATATCGGGAATTTTTTCCAAAAGGCTGATCGCGATTGAAAACGGTTCCTGTCCCGTGGAACACGCCGCCGACCAGATGCGCAGAGACCTGGTATTCTGACGCGTCTTGATCAAATCCGGGATAAGAATATTTTGAAAATGCTTGAACGGCCTGTCGTCGCGGAAAAACAGCGTTTCATTGGTGGTCATCGCATCGATGACTTCGCGGATCAGCCCGTTATCCTGTTTCGTTATCAATGACTGCGTCATCGCGCAGAGCGTGGCGTATTTACGCCGCTGCGCGAGAAGCCCCAGCCGGGATTCGAGAAGATACGTCTTTTCCCGGCTGAGAGATAAACCGGATTTCTCGTAAAGCATCGTTTTATAAAATTCAAAATCCCTGTCCGACATCGTCATGGGGCGCCTCCCTTGACGGCTTTGTTAACCCATGAAGGCATTTCCCCAAGCGGCAGGACGGCGTCGCACAGGCCGCCCATCGCCACCGCTCCCGGCATGCCCCAGACCACCGACGTCTCCTCGTCCTGTGCGATCACGCGGCCACCCGATCTGACAAGATCGCCGCAGGCCTGCAACCCGTCTTCTCCCATGCCCGTCAGGATCAGGGTCAGGATGTCGCCTCCATAGACCGACATCAAGCCGCGCAGCATCGGATTGACCGACGGCCGGCAATAATTTTCCGGCGGGTCCTGGTTGAGACGGACGACGACATCGTCCATATTTTTCGCGAATGTCATATGATAATCGCCGGGAGCGACGTAGGCATGGCCGGGCCTGAGCACATCGCCCTGTGCGGCCTCCTTGCACGGCAGGCCGCAGGTTTTTTGAATATGTTCCGCAAGGATGGTCGTAAATGTTTTCGGCATATGCTGCGTGATAACGATGGGCACGGGAAGATCCGTCAGCCTTGCCAGCAATTCCATCAGCGCCTTGGGTCCGCCGGTCGAACTGCCGATCGCCAGAACTTTTGGTTTTGTTGAAAAAGGGGAGCGGTGCAGGCGGAATTCTTTCCCCGCGCCCGATCCTGCCAGGGCTTCCAGCGGGCTGGACGACGCGCGCGCCGTTACGGAATGAAGCGAGTGGATGATCTGCACAAGGCTTCGTTTGAATTCCTGCGCGCTCGTGATCGATCCCGCGCCCGGTTTCAGAATGCTTTCCGCCGCGCCCAGCGAAAGCGCCCTGAGCGTGATATCCGCGCCGCGCGCCGATAGCGTCGAGCAGATAAGCACTTTTACCCCCGGTTTCTCCTTTAAGATCAAGGGCAGGGCCGTGATCCCGTCCATGACGGGCATTTCGATGTCGAGGATAACGACATCCGGGCTCAGATCTTTCACCTTCCTGATCGCAATTTCGCCGTTATAGGCCGTGCCGACGACGTCGATACGGGGTTCATCCTTTAAAGTTTGTGAAATAACGGAACGAATGACGGCGGAATCATCAACGATCAGAACGCGGATAGCGGAGGGTGGGGCCATTAAAAGGTCTCTGCCAGTATGCCAAGCTGCACAAGTTTTGATTGAATGATCGTCCTGTCGAAAGGCTTCATCACATATTCGTCCGCGCCGGAATTCAAGCCGTTCTGAATAAATTCAAAACTGTTTTCAGTGGTGCAGAAAATGACCTTCGGGCCTGCCCCTTTATCCATGGACCGGAGGGTTCTCAAAAACTCAATTCCCGTCATATTCGGCATGTTCCAGTCGAGAAAAATAAGGTCCGGCATCTCCTGAGCGCACATATCCCGCGCCATCAAACCGTCTTCCGCTTCTGTACAACGCATGCCGAGTTCGTCCAGAATGCCCTTGAGAATCCGGCGTATCGTGCGGCTGTCATCGACGATAAGGCAGTTCATTGTCCCTCCGGATATTCGCCGGCAGCGCCCAGAAGCCGCTCGACATCGACAACCACCATGATATTTCCGTCAATCTTGTGAATTCCCGAGGCGATATTCTGCCATTGCATATCCAGCGTCAGGGGAGTGGGTTCATAGCTATCCGCCGACAGGTTTAACAC
>CAYPCP010000015.1:0-25526 GCA_964409255.1 uncultured Pseudobdellovibrionaceae bacterium | reverse complement strand
CGGGGCCGCGGCAAAGGAGCTTTATGGCCTCGCCATGGTCGGGGACGCCAAATACGGCCCCGCCGCCGCGCATTACGATTACGCCAACCCCGACGCGCCCAAAGGCGGCACGATGCGTCAGGCCGCCATCGGCACGTTCGATACCGTCAATCCGTACAACATCAAAGGCCGCTCGGTGATCGGCCTCGATCTCGTGACCGACCGCCTGATGGCCCGCGTCTGGGACGAACCGTTCACGATGTACCCCCTGATCGCGGAGAAAGTGGACGTGCCGGACGACCGTTCGTCGATCACCTTCTCTCTCAATCCAAAGGCACGCTTTCACGACGGCAGCCCGATCACCGTCGATGATGTTTTGTTTTCCTTTGAAACGCTGCGCGACAAAGGCCGCCCCAATATGCGCCGCATCTATAAACTCGGCACGGCGCAAAAGGTGGGGGACCGCGCGGTGAAATTCACCTTCGGCGACGGGTATGACCGCGAGACGGCGATGATCTTCGCGATGATGCCCGTTCTGTCCAAAGCGTACTGGACGGGGAAGGAATTCGATTCCACCACCCTCACCCCGGCGCTGGGCAGCGGCCCTTATAAAATCGCCAGGGTCGATCCGGGACGTCAGATCATTTATGAACGCGTGAAAGATTATTGGGCCGCCGATCTGCTGCCAAACAAAGGCCACCACAATTTCGACCGCATTATTTACGATTACTACCGCGACGACTCCGTCGCGTTCGAAGCGTTCAAGGCGGGCAACGCCAATGTGCGCCGTGAATGGGATGCGTCCCTCTGGCGCAAGGGATATGACTTCCCAGCCGCCAAAGATGGCCGCGTCGTGCAAGACACGCTCCAGCATGGCCGCCCCGACCGTGTGCGCGCGTTTATTTTCAACACGCGCCGCCCGCCCTTTGACGATATCCGCGTGCGCGAAGCGCTCAATCTTCTGTTCGATTTTGACTGGGTGAATACCAGCATCTATCACGGCGATTATAAACGCATCAGCAGCTACTTCCCGAACACCGAACTCGCCGCCCGGCCGGACGCGCCCGCCGTGACCGATAAACGCGCCGACATGCGCCGCGCGGACGCCCTTTTAAAAGAAGCCGGATGGGTGATTAAAAACGGCAAGCGCGTGAACGATAAAACGGGCAGGCCGTTTGACTTTGAAATTCTTCTCGACGATCCGGGCAATGAAAAAGTCGCCCTCGCCCTTGTGCGCAATCTTGAACGCATGGGGATCAATGCCCGCGTGCGCGTGCTTGACGCCGCCGCCTTCCGCGGACGGATCAACGATTATGATTTCGACATGACGCTTTATTTCTGGCTGTCCACCCTTTCGCCGGGGACGGAGCAATATCTGTACTGGAGCTGCGAGGCGAAAGACTCTCCCGGCCGCTGGAATTACGCCGGGGTGTGCGATCCGGCCATCGATGAACTGTCCCGCTCCATCCCCGCGGCCAGGGACCGCGGCGATCTGATCGCCCGCGTCCATGCGCTGGATTCGGCGTTGATGGCGGGGAAATACATGATCCCGCTCAATTACAATCCCGTCGACTATGTCGCCTACTGGACCCCGGTCAAACGCCCGGAAACCGTGCCTTTATACGGCCTCGTCATCGAAACATGGTGGATGGGCGGGGGACGCCCGGATAAACAAGATTGAAACGGGCCGGGCCCGGCTGCTATCCTGAAGGCCGAATTGATTCACGGGGTTAACCGATGCGCCTTCCTATTCTTGTCCTGACTGTTTCCGCTCTCTCGCTGACGGCCTGTTCGTCCGAACGCAAACTGGAAAGCGCCCAGTACTGGCAACGCAGCAACGCGACCTCCGCGCTTTACCTCGAAGGCCCCAAGGCCCAGCAAGGCCTGCATCAGGATATCGCGACCTGCACCAACGAAATTAATGAACTGGTGCGTCTGGGCGCCGTTCGCCGTGCGCTTCCCGCCGATACGGTCGGCGGTCAGGTCCCGGACCCGAGCACGCCCGAAGGCCGCATGGCCGGTTGGGAATCGCCGCAGCGCGATGGCTATCTTCGCGCCGAACATTCCGATTATCATGATTTCGAAACCTGCATGACGTCCAAAGGCTGGGAACGGGTCGAATACCTGCCCTACACCACGGCTGACCGCGCGCGTAAGGAATATCTCGAAAACATGAACAAGGGTAAGAAACGCGCTGTGAAAGACCGTGAATATGTGACAAGCGTCCACAGCAACGCGCAAAACCCGCCGCCGTACAAAAACCTGAACGAATAATCAGGCCGCTTTTTTCCGCGCATCCAAAAACCGCATGACGTCGCTTTGCACCTGATCGAGGCTGAGCGAGCTCATAAGGCTATGCTTTAACGTCTTCGGGTCGTATCCCGGAAAATCCGTCAATTGCGCGAAATCTTCGGGCGTGCGCGAAAAGGCCGTGTGCTCTCCCCATGGGCGGTACAGATGCGGCCAGCTCGGCCCGAAAACACCAAAGGTCGGCACGCCCGATGCCGCTGCCATGTGCATAAGACCTGAATCGTTGCCGATGTAAAACGATGCACGCGCCAACGCGGCGGCCACTTCGCCGGGTTTCCCCTTGGCAATGCCGTCGATCCGGCGCTCGGGCGAAACGCTGTTTAAAACCGGGCGCGCCTGGTCTTCCTCCCCCGGCGCGGCGAACACCGCGACGCGGGCATGCGGGAACGGTCCTTCGGGCGCGGTCAGGAACGCGATCATCTTGATAAAATTCTCCGGCGCCCATGTCTTGCCGATCCAGTTCGCCGAAGGGCCGACGGCAATGAACGGCCCGTAAGGATTGATCAGCGTATCGGCAAACTGTTCCTGCGCCTTGGTGAAATACAGCGTGGGCGCGGGCACGTCGCCCACGCGCATGGTCGCGGCGGCCTGTTCGACCTTGTGAAGATCCTGTGAGATATGCGGGCCGAAAACATACCGCTCCTTCGCCCGGATCAACCGCGAAACCGCCGAATTGCGCAGATCGATGACGACATCCCATCTTGTTTTCACCGCGAACGTCCATAGATCGATCCAGTGGCCGTGGCGTTTCTTCTTTTTAAGGGCGATGACCCGCTCCACGTTCGGAAAGCCTTCGAAAATGCTCGCCGGCAGCGGGCCGCACACAACCGTGACTTTCGCCTCCGGGTGTTTTTTCCGCATGGCTTCCAGAAGACCCGTGCTTAAAACGGCATCGCCAAGGCGCGTGGATGTGATAAAAAGAACCTTCATGCCCTTATTAGACGGGGCGGAAAGACCTATGTCAAAAGCATTTTATGTCACTTTGCCGGGCCGCGGGCTGGTCCATATCGAAGGGGAAGACCGCATGGCCTTCCTTCAGGGTCTTGTGACCAATGACATGGACAAGCTGGCGCCGGGCCGCATCCTGTATGCCTGCCTTCTGACGCCGCAGGGTAAGTTCCTGCATGATTTTTTCATTCATGGCGGCGATGGCTTCCTGCTTCTCGATTGCGAAGGCGGCGCCCGCGCCCGGGATCTGCATGACCGGCTGAACAAATACCGCCTGCGTTCCAAGGTAAAACTTTCGGTGGAGGAAAGCGTTCCCGTCTACGCCGTGTTCGGTGTGGATGACGGCCTTCCCGATCCGCGCGACGTCGATCTGGGCCGCCGCACTTTTGAAAAACCCGATCTTCCCGAACAGGATTTTTCCGCATGGGATCGCGCGCGCATCGCCATGGGCATTCCCGACGGCAGCCGCGATATGGAGATTGAAAAATCCACCCTGCTCGAATGCAATCTCGACAAATTAAACGCCGTCGACTGGAACAAAGGCTGTTACATGGGTCAGGAACTGACCGCGCGCATGCATTATCGCGGCCTGGCGAAAAAACATCTCTACCCCGTGCGCATCACGGGCGCGGCGCCCGCCCCTTTCAGCGATATCGGCAGCATCGGCACCATGCGCTCGTCCTGCGGTGATATCGGGCTTGCGTTGTTAAAAGATGATTCAATCAAGGATTTAGATCATGGCGAATATCCAGTACGTCTTCTGGGATAGCGACAACACCCTCGTCAACACGGGCCTGCATCACTGGCGCAAGCATGTGGAAGTGCTGAAAACGCTCGGCATCACCCTTGATGAAAAATTTCAGCGCCGCATCTACGAAAATAACGGCGGCCAGAATTGGGAATGGCTTACCGCCGAACTCGGCCTTGCCATGCCAAAGGATGAATATCTCGACCGTATCGATCACTGGTATTTCACCCATATCGGTGAAATGAACATCCGCGACGGCATTCTCGATGCGCTGAACATGACGCAAGGGCTTCCACAGGCCGTCGTATCGAATGGCCGCCGCCGTTCCGTCATGGCCGCGCTCACGGCGAAAAATCTCGCGCCGCGTTTTGATTTCATCCTTTGCAAGGAAGATTACGAAGGCCGCAAGCCGGACCCCACGCCCTACCTCGCCGCCAAAACCAGAATGCAGCAGATCAAAGGTGTCGTTATCGACCCCGCGCGTTGTCTGGTGGTTGAGGACGACCCCCTCGGTGTGCAAGCTGGCGAAGCGGCCGGCATGCCCGTCCTTCACCGCCCGCCGGGCGAAGACGACCCGGCGGTGTTTCTCACGCGCCTGAAAAACGCGCTGGCTTAGGCCGCTTTCTTCGATTTCTTTTTATTATCGCCCGCACGCAACGCCGCCTGCGCCGCCGCCAGACGTGCGATCGGCACGCGGTATGGCGAACAGGATACGTAATCCAGTCCGACGCTTTCGCAGAACGCGATCGATGCCGGGTCGCCGCCATGTTCGCCGCAGATGCCCAGCTTGATATCCTTGCGCGTGGCGCGTCCGCGATCCGCCGCAAGCTGGATCAACTGCCCCACACCGGCGGTGTCCAGCGTCGTGAACGGATCTTTTTCAAAGATGCCCTGCTGGATGTATTCGCCCATGAATTTTCCGGCGTCATCACGCGACAGGCCGAGCGTTGTCTGCGTCAGGTCGTTGGTGCCAAAGCTGAAGAACGCCGCTTCTTCCGCGATCTCTGCGGCCATCAATGCCGCGCGCGGCAGCTCGATCATCGTGCCGATGGAATACGGCACCTTTTTGCCCTTTTCGGCAAAGACCGCCTCTGCGACGGCGACGATCGCCTTCTTCAGGATGACAAGCTCGTCCTTCGTTGCGATCAGCGGGATCATGATTTCCGGCACGGCGCCGGTCTGCACCGCGGCCTCGAAAATCGCGCGCGCCTGCATCTCATAAATTTCCGGGTACGTGATGCCAAGACGGCAGCCGCGGTGGCCGAGCATCGGGTTGGATTCCGACAGCTCCGCCAGACGGCGGCGCACATCGTCTTCGTTAAAGCCCGTATCGGCGGCGAATTGCGCGATATCGGCGTCGCCGTGCGGCATGAATTCGTGCAGCGGCGGATCAAGCAGACGGATCGTCACCGGCAGGCCTTTCATGATGTCGAACAGCTCGACGAAATCGCTGCGCTGCGGCGCGAGGAGCCTTTCAACCGCGTCGCGCCGGTATTGCGCATTGTTTGCGAAAATCATCTTGCGCACGTTCATGATGCGGTCGGGGTCAAAGAACATATGTTCCGTACGGCACAGGCCGATGCCTTCCGCGCCGAAATGAACGGCGGTGCGCGCATCAAGCGGCGTTTCCGCGTTGGTGCGGATTTTCATGCGGCGCGCTTTATCCGCCCAGCCCATGACCTCGCCGAAATCGCCGGACAATGCCGGCTCGATCGTCGGAACCGCGCCCAGCATGACCTCGCCCGTCGAACCGTCGATGGTGACGATATCGCCTTCGCGCACGGTTTCGTTGCCGATGTTCATCGTTTTGTTTTTGTAATCGATCGTGATCGCGCCGCATCCCGCGACGCAGGCGCGGCCCATCCCGCGCGCAACCACCGCCGCGTGCGACGTCATGCCGCCGCGCGTGGTCAGGATACCCGCCGCGGCGTGCATGCCGTGAATATCCTCGGGCGACGTTTCAATGCGGCACAGAATGACGCGCTTGCCGTCCTTTGCCAGTTGTTCGGCTTCGTCGGCGCTGAACACCGCGATACCCGACGCCGCGCCCGGCGATGCCGGAAGCCCCTTGGCCACGATATGCTTATGCGCCATCGGGTCGAGCGTGGGGTGCAGAAGCTGATCCAGCGCCTGCGGGTCGAGACGCAGCAGCGCCTCATCCACCGTGATCAGTTTTTCCTTCACCATGTCGACAGCGATTTTGAGCGCCGCCGCCGCCGTGCGTTTACCGCCCCGCGTCTGAAGCATGTAAAGCGTTCCCTGCTGGACGGTGAATTCGATGTCCTGCATATCGCGGTAATGTTTTTCCAGCTTGGTGCGCACGGCGCAAAGCTGTTTGAACACCGCGGGCATCACCTCTTCCATCGCGGGAAGATTGCTGCCTTCTTTTTCCTTACCGTGAATGGTCAGCGATTGCGGCGTGCGGATGCCGGCGACGACATCTTCGCCCTGCGCGTTCACAAGGTATTCGCCATAGAAATAATTTTCGCCCGTGGACGGGTCGCGCGTAAAGGCGACGCCCGTCGCGCAATCCTGCCCCATATTGCCGAACACCATGGACTGCACGTTCACCGCCGTGCCCCAGTTGTCGGGGATGTCATGAATGCGGCGATAGGTAATCGCGCGCGGCGTTTCCCATGAATTGAACACGGCACCGACCGCGCCCCACAATTGTTCCTGCACATCCATCGGGAACGGCTTGCCAAGCTCGCGCTGCACCATCTCCTTGAACTGCGCGACGACCGTCTTCCACCCGGCGGCGGTGACGGCGGTGTCTTCGTAAATATCCAGATCGCGCTTATGCTGATCGATGATGTCATCGAAATCATGATGCGAGAGGCCCATGACGACATTGCCGTACATGGTGATGAAACGGCGGTATGAATCCCACGCGAAACGCTCGTCGCCGGATTTTTTGGCGAGGCCCTCGACCGTCGCATCGTTAAGGCCGAGATTAAGAACCGTATCCATCATCCCCGGCATCGACGCGCGTGCGCCGGACCGCACCGACACCAGCAGTGGGTTTTTCGCATCGCCGAATTTCGCGCCGATCGTTTTTTCGATGGCGGCCAACGCCTTCTCCACCTGCCCGGTCAGTTCCTTGGGATAGGATTTATTGTTGGCGTAGTAATGCGTGCAGACTTCGGTGGTGATCGTGAAGCCGGGCGGCACCGGCAAGCCCAGGGACGACATCTCCGCCAGGTTCGCGCCCTTCCCGCCCAGAAGGTTTTTCATGTCGGCCTTGCCTTCGCTTTTGCCGCTCCCGAATCCGTACACCCATTTCGCCATTGAAAACCCCTCTAAAAATGATGATTCACCGCGATTAGAAAACTACCCTGCAGGGCGCAGAAATCCAAGCTTTTTGAAGAAAAACTTTGACATAAACGTCAAAATACGTATATTGCCGCGCAACAATCAAAACCAATAAAAATTGGGTGTGTGACATGACAAATACTGCCGCCGGGGCATCCCTCTGGCAACAATCCATTGATACGGCCAAGGCCGAAATTCTCGGCCCCGAAATGCTGACGGCGCCTGAGCCGCTCGTCAATCTTGCCAACCGCCAGCTCCTGCCTGTTATCGAGGAGATGGAACAGCTTCTGACCGCGCCGGGAACCGTGAACAGCACGGCGTTCATTCATATGAATTACGTGAAGAACGGCTATGTCGATGCCGCGATCGAGGCCATGGAAGAAGTGCTGGGCAATGAATTTTTCAGCCGTTCCTGCGGTCGCTTCGTTGAACGCTACGAACGCGTTTTCGCCGAGCGCGGGATTACAGCGCCTTCACCAGCATAAGGCAGAAATCATCATCCAGCGGATAAGACCGCGTATCCTCGGGGGCCTTGTGATCGTACATGGCCCCTGATCCATCTGGCGCATAGCCCATCTTCACGTACAGGCGTTGCGCCGGGCCGTAAGACGCCGCCAGACCGACCGCCAGGCCGATATCCGCGCAGCCCCTCTCCCGCGCTTCGTCCTCGCACGCATCGATCAGCGCGGTTGCAATACCCTGCTGCCGCATGCCCGGCACGACATTCAGATCCTGAATTTCGGGGATGTTCAGGCGGCGGAACGGCTGATAGCGGGATTTGAAATTCAAAACGCCGAAACCGGCATTGGCATCGTTCCATGACGCAATAAAGATGACGTGGCCTTCGTTGATGCAGCGTTCAAAATATCCCGCATCCTTCGTGGCGAAATGGCGGTAAAGTTCCGCAAGATGCGCGGCATCCTCAATCCCTGCCTGACGGATCGTCATCATAGGCCAAAGCGGCTCCACGCGGCGCGGTCTTCGGCATAGGCCATAGCGTCTGCAACCATATCGGCCTTTCCTTCCGCACCCGGCAGAAACGGGATCTGCCATTTCTTTTCCGGCGCCAGATCGACGATTTTAATATCGTCTCCGAGTTTTTCCTTCATCACGCCCCGGCACGTGCCGATACCATCGATCAGGCCGCGCGCCAGCGCGTCATCACCGGTCCAGAAGTCGCCCTCCATCAACTCGCTTTCGCTGCCGTTCAGCTTGCCTTCACGGCGCTCGCGCACCCACGCCTTAAAGGAATCGTGCATGTTTTCCTGAAGATCGCGCAGGCGCGAAACATCCTCGGGCTTTTCCGGTTTGAACGGGTCGAGGAACGATTTGTCCCGGCCCGCCGTGTAGATGCGGCGATGGATGTCGTACCGTTTGATAAAATCTTCGAGACCGAAGCCGGATGAAATCACGCCGATCGACCCGACGATGGATGTCTCCTGCGCATAGATTTCGTTCGCCGCGCACGCCAGCCAGTACCCGCCCGATGCCGCGACATCCTCGACAAAGGCGTAAACGGGCGTTTCTTTTTCTTCCGACAATTTTCGGATCTGCGCGGTGATAAGCGAGCATTGCGTCGGCGCGCCGCCCGGCGAATTGATGACAAGCGCGACCGCTTTGAGATTGGGCAGCGCAAAAGCCTTGTCGATCAGCTTTGAATATTTTGTGAAAGATATGCCCGCGCGGCGAACCATCGCGGCGTCCGCGATAACGCCCGCCATCCGGATCGCCGCCACCTTGGGCTTGCCTTCCATCAGCGGGCCGATATACGGCACTTCTTTCAGATAATCGCGCACCTTGTCCATGGCCTGATTTTAGGCGATGGGAAGCATTCCACGCAAGATACTTTCCGCCGCGTCGGTATAGGACCCGTCCTCATTATGAAGGATGACGCCGGAATGCAGGCGCGCCGGGGTTTTCCTGTCTTTTACCGCGCGCACGATCACGCGCTTGGCATCCTCGCCCGCGCGGGGCCAAAGCGGAATAATTTCAACCGCGCCAAAACGGTTTTTCAGGCCGAGGATGATTTTATCGACCTTGTCGGCGCGGTGGATCATGACGATCGTCCCGCCGGATTTAAGGGCGCGGAAACCGGCGTCGAGCCACCCTTGCGTCGACAATTCATCATCATGACCGTGCGCTGTCGCCTTTGCTTCCGATGGCGATCGCGTATGCGTTCCGCTTTCCATGTAAGGCGGGTTGCAGATGACATGATCGAATACGGACTCCGGCGTGTAATGACGAATGTCGCTGTGAACGAAATCGGCGCGGCCTTCCATTGCGTTGAGGGCGATGTTCCGGCGGGCGAGTGCGACGTGATCTTCCTGCACATCCACCCCGGTCAGGCGCGCGCCCGGCACACGCATAAGGACGCAGAATCCGGCGCCGCCCACGCCGCACCCCATATCGAGGACATGATCCCCGGTTTTCGCCGGACACGACGCCGCCAGCATCACGGAATCCAGCGATGTGCGGAAGCCGTCGCCCACCTGCAACAGGCGGACGCGCTTATCCAGGACATAGATCTCCGGCGTGTCTGTCATAATCCCCTTGCCGCCTGTGGCGGGCTGGTTTAAGTCATAGTCTATGACAGCTTTAAAGCCGAAAACACCCGAAACGGCAAGCCCGCTCGACCGCTTGCAGGACACACTCGGCCCCGATATGGCGCGCGTGAATGAGCTTATTCTCTCGCGCATGCATTCGGACGTGCCGCTGATTCCGCAATTGGCGGGCTACCTGATCTCTTCGGGCGGGAAACGCATCCGCCCGCTTCTGACGCTGGCGGCGACGGCGCTTTATGGCGGCGACATGAACCGCGCCTATACGCTGGCGGCCTGCGTTGAATTCATTCACACCGCCACCCTGCTCCACGACGATGTCGTCGATGCCAGTGACGAGCGCCGCGGCAACCCGTCCGCCAACAGCGTGTTCGGTAACGAAGCCAGCGTTCTGGTCGGCGACTTCCTGTTTTCGCGTGCGTTCCAGTTGATGGTCGCGGACGGTTCGCTCACCGTTCTTAAAATTCTTTCCGATGCCGCTGCGATTATCGCCGAAGGCGAAGTCCTGCAATTATCGACGCAGAGCAATCTCGATACATCGATGGATGATTATTTCGCCGTTATTCAGGGCAAGACCGCCGCGTTGTTCGCCGCCGCGTGCGAAGTCGGCCCTGTCGTTTCCGGCGCCGGCGGCGACGATGTTCAGGCCCTGCGCGATTACGGCCTGTATCTGGGCATGGGATTCCAGATTGCCGATGACGTTCTTGATTTCAGCGCGAAGCAGGAAAAACTCGGCAAGACGGTCGGCGATGATTTCCGCGAAGGGAAAATGACTGCGCCGATCATCATCGCGCTGTCGAAAGCGAACGATGAAGAACGCGCGTTCTGGGAACGCACCATCGGCCGCCGCGAACAAAAGGACGGCGATCTCGCCCGCGCGCAGGAAATTCTCGCCCGCGCGCGCGCGCTCGAAGAAGGCATCGCCCTCGCCCATGATTTCGCCGCCAAAGCGCGACTCGCGCTTTCCAAGGCCCCCGCAGGCCCCCTGCGCGACACGCTCGAAGACCTCGTCGCCTTTACCATCGATCGCGATTATTAATTAAATTTCAAATAGTTAAGTTTTTTGCACTGCCGTTTTTGCAGTGCGAAGAAAATCGTGTTGACTTTTTTACGTCAGAAGAATATTGCATTGAAGGCATGCAAATAATGCATGCCTAAATTTCGTGTAAGGACTCGTTTTTCATGACCGCTGAAACCGCTTTTATCATCAACACCTTCTTTCTTATCATCTGCGCCATCCTTGTGATGTTCATGGCCGTCGGCTTCGCCATGCTCGAAGCCGGAACGGTGCGAAGCAAATCGGTCGGAACGATCCTTGTCAAAAATATCGGCACCTATGCGGTTGCGGGACTGACATTCCTGCTCTTCGGTTACAACCTGATGTATCTCGATGTCGATGGCGGGTTCTTCGGCAAACCCATTCCGTGGATGCCGCACGATGCGGATGCGCTCGCGGGCGATTTTTCCAAGGGTCATTCCTCCGCCGCCGACTGGTTCTTCCAGATGGTGTTCGTTGCAACCGCCACATCGATCGTGTCCGGCGCGCTCGCCGAGCGCATCAAGATATGGCCGTTCATGTTCTTCTGCGTTTTGCTTTCCGGCCTGATCTACCCGCTGGTGGGCAGCTGGACATGGGGCGGCGGATGGCTTTCGGAAATGGGTTTTAGCGACTTTGCCGGATCGACCATCGTGCATTCCGTTGGCGGCTGGGCCGCCCTGGCTGGCGCCATCATTCTCGGCGCACGCCGCCGCCGTTTCGATCACGATGGGAAAGCGAAAACGTTGCCGAACTCTTCCCTGCCGCTTATGACGCTGGGCACATTGATCCTGTGGTTTGGCTGGTTCGGTTTTAACGGCGGCTCGCAACTTGCGATCGCCAGCGTCGAAGACGCGATCGCCGTCGGCAAAATTCTCGCCAATACGAATACCGCCGCCGCTGCGGGCGTGGTCATGGTCATGCTGTTTTTCAAATCGACAGGACGTAACATCGACCTGCCGATGATGCTCAACGGTGCGCTGGCCGGTCTTGTCGCCATCACGGCCGATCCGGTCAACCCGACCATCCCGATGGCCGTGTTCGCCGGCGGCAGCGGCGCCCTGGTTATGATCCTGGCGTCCAAAACGCTGGAGCATTTCAAAATCGATGACGTGGTCGGGGCGGTTCCCGTCCATCTGGCCGCCGGCATTTGGGGCACATTGCTGGTCCCGATCAGCAACCCGGACGCCTCTTTCCTGATCCAGATGGCCGGGATCGTGGCCGTGGGCGGGTTTGTCGGCACCCTGTCTTTCCTGATCTGGATGGCCATGAAAGCCACGGTTTCCATCCGCCTGCACTGGTCTCAGGAGGATATGGGCGGCGACCTTTGCGAACTGGGCGTTCGTGCGCATAATTTCGAATATAACTGACCACCCCCGTTCAGTTATGGCGTAAGGGCTTGATATCGTTCCTCCTCCTTGTTCTAAAAAGGCCTTTACAAAAGTAGAAAAATCCCCCATTTTCCGGGGGATTTTTTTTCACGTCCTTTTTGGCGGGGTGTAGCGCAGTTTGGTAGCGCGCATCGTTCGGGACGATGAGGCCGAAGGTTCGAATCCTTTCACCCCGACCAACTTTCCTGACAGCACAGATTTCTGATTGAAAGGGTTCGAGACCTTCTTTCAAAAGAGCAGCGCGGCATTGCCGCGCGGGGTTCGAATCCTTTCACCCCGACCAACTTTCCCTTCCAAGGCTCGCGGCTGCTCTCACGCCTTTTCATAGGCGAAAAGAATCTTTTCTCCGCCGTTGTTTACCTCTTTGAATTTAACGATGGTTCCGGGCACGAATTGCCAAATTTCAGATTCAGGATTGTAATTTTCAGTGGGCAATAATTTAGCCGTGCCGTTCCCGAGATCAATTGCCTGAGCAGGCCGAAGGGTTGGCGTTCCCTCTTCTAAAAGATCAATGTAAACTTTGATTGTTTTTTCACTCATATTAATCTCCTATTCTCACGCCTTTTCATAGGCAAAAAGAATTTTTTCTCCGCCGTTGTTTACTTCTTTGAATTTAACGATGGTTCCGGGCACAAATTCCCAAATTTCATCTTCAGGATCATAATTGTGCGTGGGCAATAATTTAGCCGTCCCATTCCCGAGATTGATAGCCCCCGTACCACGAAGTGTAGGAGTTCCCTCCTCCAAAAGCTCGACGTAAACTTCTATTATTTGTTCACTCATTCTATTCTCCTATGACATTCGGCTTAAATATCCCGTCTCCACTTACTTGCAGAAGTTCCTTTGTCTGGTCATCGCGCACAACAAAGCGTTCTTTGTATTCATACCGTGTCGCCGAGTTTCCAGGGTTAACCTTATTCGGTGCCGGATATTGTTTACCGTATTTAATGGCTTCAGTAATCTGTTCTGGAGTCCAATCCCGCTTGCGAAGCTGGTTACCCCAGCGCGTTTCGGATTTATGCCTTCCTAAAGTCCAATCAGTGTTTCTGCTATTGAGCCACAATCTCCATAAATTATAAAGACGGCCTGCACGCAGCAATGGGATTAACAATAATTCCGGATAAACGGGATTAACGGGGGGATCATATATACCGCCCCGATACCCGATCGGTTCCGCCCAACAACGACAGTTGAATTCCTCGCCGGGATCCGGATCATCGCCCCACTCACGAATGGTGCGATTGTATTGGGCGTGTGCGCTTCTTACCCGGTCATCCTCCACCGTGCGCCATATGTATTTTCCTTCAGGCGTTTTCGATGCCTTTTTATTCAGCATCTGAATGGTCTCATCGTCAGGTTTTGCGGAACCTGTTGCGGACAATCCATGATCTTTTTGAAAGGTCTTCAACGCATCAAATACACCCTTATCGGCGATGCCGGTAATGCCGACCTTTTCATAGGGTTGATAATAACCAAGACGGTTCAACGCTTTTTTCATTTGTCTGACGTCGAATTCGTCCACTTTGCCGTTAGCGGCAAATGGCTCTGACAGCTCTATTTTCATGAAAATCTCAATTCGTTAATTGAATAGAAAAAGGCCACGGCGCTGAATGCACCTGTGGCCTTGATAGGAAAATAATCCTACAGTCTGCCGATATTGTCAAGAAAGTTTTGAAATTGAATAAATAACGGACAAGCGTTTATATGTATTGCGTCACAGACGCTTCACGAACACCGACCAACTATTTTGCCCATGATATCCAAAAACAGCATCGTCACCTGGATCCGCGACCATGATGATCGTTGGTCGTTTATCGCCGTTTATATCCTTGGCGCGATGGCGCTCAGCGTGTTTATGAATCTTTTCTGGGTCATGATGCTGGCGCTCGTGCACGTCACGCTGAAAACCATCAGGAACATGATCGTCGATCAGCCCGCGCCGTTTCTAAGCGCGCTGTGGCAGGTCAAGCTCGATATCGCCCTGATCCTGTTCGCCGTTACCATCTCGGTTTATTCCCATCATTTGTTTGCCGCGCTCGGGCTGGGGCAGGCCGCGCGCGGCGCCGCGATCGCGACGCGTTTCGGGATTATCGAACGCGGCCTCAAGGTCTTTTTCATGACGATCGACGATCAGGCCCGTCTTGTCGGCGCGGCCCTCAAGCTGGCCCGCCGCAGCCGCGCCGTGGAAAAAGAAAACGCGCACCTTCCCGACCTGCCGGAAGTCGTCGCGGAATCCGGGATCGATCCGGAACCCTACACGCATACGCTGCCGTGGAAAAAAGTCGGGAAAGGCGATTACTTCGCGATGGGCTTTGCCCTGTTATGCCTGACCCTGCTTGTCTCCTCGCCCGCCTTGCTCGGCATCGAGCCGGCGGCGGCGCTGCAGACAATCCTTCACGAAATCAGCCCGTCGAAATAGGGATATAAAAAAAGCCCGCATCGTTGCGGGCTTTTACATTCTTAATCCGGCCACTGACGTTGCGGCGCGATTGAAATGGCGCGGTCCCCCGCCGGCCAGCTGCCGCGGTCCAGCGCATCCTTGTAATCGCCGGGCCATACCGTCTGACGGCCGTAAAAGCCGCCACGCGGATCGCGGCCGCCGCGCGGTTCCATATTCTGATACTGGTACTGCAGGCGCGACTGGCGCATCTGATACCCGTCGACACGGTCGACCGCCATGCCGCGCGGCACCTGCGCGCCGTAATAGGAATATCCCGCATCCTGCGCCTGTGCGCCGTGCGAAAAGCCCATGGCGCCGACAAGCGCCGTCATGATCAGCAATTTTTTCATCTTGTTCACCTTTCTTCCGCCAACGCGGCTGGATGGTTTACTGTTCCGCCATATATAATTATGACAACAGAAAATAGAGGATTTCGCGCATATTGCAAGTCTTAACACGCTGCGCTGGGTAATACGCACGAAATTCTTGCTTTTCGCGCCATTATATGATTATATTCCTATTCTGTTTTGTTTAAAAACAAGGAGATAAACAGGCATGATCATTAAAAGCGACAAACGAACTGAAGGATCGGGATTTCCCTCCCGCATCAATAACTTATCTCCCTCCCGGCATTCCTGCCCCGATCGCGGCATGGCGCGCCCGTAAACCTTGCCCTCCGCCGTCCGGCGGACTAGGTTCAAATCCTGTTCATCCTCACCAAGGCGTCCACCGCATGTCCAGTTGCTGCAGCACCTCCGAAAAACCCTCCGACGACGGCCACGGCCACAGCCATGGCAAGCGCTTTGACTGGTTGATGTGGGGCTCCCTCATCCTGGTCGTTGCCGGTTACGTCGCGGCCCTGTTCTTTATGGACGCCATGCCTGCGGATGGGTGGATGCACGTCTTCGCCCATTCCGTGTTCGAATTCGTCAATACGATGTGGTGGGGCGTTCTGATCGGTATCGTGTTTCTTGCCCTTCTCTCCCGCGTGCCGCGCGAATTCGTCCTGTCGGTGCTGGGCGATAAAAAGGGCGTGGGCGGGATCGCGCGCGCCACGGCGGCGGGGGTTCTGCTCGACCTGTGCAGCCACGGCATTCTCATGATCGGCGCCAAGCTCTATGAACGCGGCGCCAGCGCCGGGCAGATCATGGCCTTCCTGATCGCCAGCCCGTGGAATTCGTTTTCGCTGACGATCATCCTCTTTTCCCTGATCGGCGTGGGCTGGACCCTGTCCTTCATTTTATTGTCCGCCGTCGTCGCGATTATCACCGGCGTTATTTTCGAGATGCTGGTGGCGCGCGGCACGCTGCCCGCCAATCCCAACCGCATGGATCTTCCCGCCGGTTTCCGTTTCTGGGACGAAGCGAAGAAAGGTCTGGCGCGCGTGCAATGGACGCCTGCGTTTATTAAGGACACCGCGATTAACGGCGTTCGCGAATCCAAAATGGTCATGCGCTGGCTTTTGTTCGGGATCGTCCTTGCCTCCGGTCTGCGCGTTTTCATCGACGCCGAGGCGTTCGAGCAATATTTCGGCCCGACGCTGCTCGGGCTTGCGGCGTCCGTGTTCTTCGCCACCGTGCTGGAGGTCTGCTCCGAAGGATCGTCGCCGATCGCGGCCGACATCATGAATCGCGGCGGTGCGCCGGGGAATGCCTTTGCCTTTATGATGGCGGGCGTTTCGACGGATTACACCGAGGTCATGGTTCTCAAAGACACGACCAAATCGTGGAAGATAGCGCTGTTCCTGCCGCTGATCACGCTGCCGCAGATCGTGCTGATCTCTTACCTGATCAACGTTTTTTCTTCTTAGGGGGGCACGGGTATTTTTCGTACATCGCAAGGGCGACGGCGGGCGAAGCGCTGAACGCGTTGTGCTGCTGGTTCTTCTGAAGATACTGCCACACCGCCTTTTGGATATCGTTCATCTTGACCGTGTTGGGCACGCAGAAATCGATGCTCGGCGCCGTGCCCAGCGAACGCAGCAGGTCGTGATAATCGATGACCCCCGCGATATAGGCCTGGCACGCGGTATGCCCGCCTTTGACGGTTTCAACGCCCAGCGCATTGCTCGCGCACAGATCGCGCAGGTACGCGCCGGAAAAAAGCGGGCCGGTTTCCGGCGCCTGTGCCTTCGCCGCCGCCGCCGGAAAGACCAGCAGCGCGAAAGAAGCGATACACAGAAGGCCGCGCATGGCTTCGCCTATTCTTTGGAACCGGATTTAAGCTGTTGCAGGATGGCGAAGGGCGAATCTTCCTGCACCTTCGGGCGCGCCGTGTAAACACGGTCGCCGTCGTCGCGCTTCTCGCGCTTGTCGAATTTCTTGTCCTTGTGACGCGGCTTATCATCACGCTTCGGCTTGTCCGAATTGCGGAATTCTTTTTTCTCGCGCTTTTCCCGCGGCCTGAATTCCTTCTTCGCGCTGGCGGCTTTGCCGCGCTTTAGACGGAATGTCGCCAGTTCGGGTTTTGCCTGCGGCTGGGGTGCGGCGGGGGCTTCAGCGTCAACGGCAACGACTGCTGCTTCTGCCGGGGCGGCTTCGTCGGCTTTTACCTTTTCCTCGATCGGGTCGCTGATCTTGGTGTGGCCCATGGCTTCGAGAACGGCATACAGATCGGTGATGTTGCTGCCGAGCCATTCGGCCATCTGGTGCTGCGCCTGAAACTTTCCGTCCTTGGCATTGTCGTATACGGCGCACACAACGCGGTCGAGCATATCGACACGGATCGAGCGCGGGCCGTAGACCGGGTAACCGATCGAACGGTAATAATCGGGATCGACGTCCTTCCCCTCAACGGTAAAGGAAACCATGCCGTCATTGGGCTTTTCCGCGGGAAGAGACTTACCGTTCCAAAGCGTCAGCAGGAACGCACGCAGATTCACGGCAGCAGGCTTGTTCAGGTCCGGCAGAAATACCAGTAACGGCCCCATGCGCACTTTGCGCGCGCGCAGAGCTTTACGCCCCTCTTCGTCCAGCGTCGCAATGACATCTTCGAGCGTTTCGCGCGGCAAGATGCCCAGCGCGTTTTGAAGTTTTTCACAAATCGCTTTTGCCGCATCGGTAAAACCGTCGCCATCGGTCAGCGCAAACAACGGCGCCAGCGCCTCGCGCATGGCCTTATCGAACGTTTCCTGCACGGGTTCAGCCGACGCGGTTTCCACGCGCGGCGTCAGAAGGCCTTCACCTTTCACCACACGGCCGGCTTCGACGCCGGGCAGCGGATTGGTGGTGTCAGGTTGCCAGAAAATCCGGCCGTCGGCGTCCAGCCGCAGATGCTTGTCTTGTGAAATCAGGATCATGCTGTCCTGTCTACCCGAACTCCGGGCGGCGATAAAGAGAAAAACCGGGCGGGAGGGGCAGAATTTTGGCTTTGGCTGCCGTATATTTGCCGCTATTCTGAGCCAGATTCAGCCCCATGACATATAATAAGATGACATTCCGCACCGCCCTTCTGTCCCTCTCCCTTTGCCTTGTGCTGACGCCCGCCGCGATGGCGCAGGCCCCGATCAACGACGCCGGGGAGAAGGCCCTCAAGGCCCAGATCGAAGATATCCTGACCAAACAGAAGAACGCCCGGCAATTGTCCGGCGGCGCGCTGATCACCGAGGGGCAGGTCCTGATCGAACAGGCGGAAACATATTATGCCGTCACCCTCCCCGACATCACGATTAAGGATGACAGCGGCGAGACGGCGGAAATCGGCATCATCGCGATTAACGCCGTCCCGGACAGCAAACCGGGCAACTGGAAGTTATCCGTTTCCCTGCCGACACCGATCACATGGAAAAACGCCGCCGGGCAAACCGTCCGCAAAATGAATTTGGGCACACAACGCATGTCCGGCACATGGAATGATGCATTGGCCGGATTCAGCGCGTTAGACGGGACCTATGGCAATGTCCGCATCGAAGACACGCTGCGCCAGAAAATCTATACCATCGCCTCCGTCGGGATTGTTTCCAGCATGAAGGAATCCGCGCCCGGCACATGGTCCGGCGACACCGTCGCCACCATCAAAGGCCTGAATGGCGCGGGCGCCGCGTCGGCAGGCACCACCAAAGCCGATGAAATCGCCCTGACCATGAAGGTCAAGGACCTGTCCGCCGCCAAGCAGCAGCAGATGCGCGAAAAAATCGGCGCGTTCGCGGAAAACACAAACCCCAAAGATCTCGAAACGCTTAGCCCGGCGGGTCAATTGGCGCTTTATAATATGGCCGTCGATATGATGCGCAGCGCCGGCAGCGGCTTTGCGTTGCAGGCCGCGCTGAAGAATTTTAACGTTTCCATGCCCGCATTCGGCACGCAGCCGGCCCGCAATATGAGCATCAAGGATGGCACGCTCGGTTTTGATCTGACAGGTCTGGATACGGGTAAAGTCACGCTCGGCATCCTCACGCGAACAGACGATCTTGTCACATCCCCGGCGGGCAATCCGGGGCTGGTCCCCTCGGACATCAATCTGGACATGAAGATCAACAACCTGCCCTTCGAGGCGCTTGTGAAAATCGGCCAGGACAGCCTGAAAGCGGCTGGCAAAGGCGGCGCGGCCAAACAATTTGCAGGCATTCAGGCCATGATCTCCCTGCCGCAGGTTTTATCGGCGGCGGGCGCGAATGTCGTCATCACCAATTCGACGTTCGCCAACGACACGGTCGACGCCAAGGTGGACGGGCGCATGACCGCCGACATGAATTCGACGGCGGGCGCCGTCGGAAAGATGAAAGCGGAAGTAAGCGGCCTAGACACGGTCATCGCATCGCTGCAAAAGCAGATGAACGATACGCCCGATGCCGCCAAAAAAGCGCGCCTGCAAAAAACCATTCAGAACCTGACCGTTTTCAACCTTGCCGGACAGGCCGAAAAACGCGGCGGCAAGACGGTAAAGCTGTATGATTTCGAACTGACGCCGCAGGGGCAGATGCTTTTGAACGGCAGCGATCTCAGCCTTTTGACAGGCGTTACAGCAGATAAGCCAAAAGCCCGTTAAGACGCGCAAGACCGTCGCACGTCGGGATCAGCCGGTCATTCTCCAGAACGACAAGCCCCTCCTGCGCGAGGGCGGCGATTTTCTTTTCATCGAAAATTTCGCGCCAGTCTTTCCCCGCTTCGGCTTCCAGCGACGCAAGGCACAGACCTTCCTTCAGCCGCAGCCCCATCATGACGGCTTCGGTCACGCGCTGATCGCGGTTGATCGGTTCGTCGGGATGGCCGCCATGGCCGTATCCGGCCACCCGATCCATCCAAATATCCGGCGCGCGATGACCGCGCGTGGCGTATTTATGCCCGTCGATGGTCAGGCGGCCATGCGCCCCCGGCCCGATCCCGGCATAATCGCCGTAGCGCCAATAGGTCAGGTTATGCAGGGATTCCTGCCCCGGCTTCGCGTGGTTGGAGACTTCGTACGCGGGCATACCCGCCGCTTCGAGACGTTCCTGCGTGATGTCGTAAAGCTCGCCGCCGACATCTTCGTCGGGAATTTTAAATTCGCCGCGTTCATGACGCATATAGAACGGCGTCCCCTGCTCGATGGTGAGTTGATAAAGGGACAGGTGCGACGTGCCCATCGCCAGCGCTTCGGAGAGTTCTTTATTCCACGCGTCCGGCGTCTGGTTCGGGCGGGCATAGATGAGATCGAAGCTGTAACGATCGAAGGTCTTCGCCGCGATATCGATGGCGGCGCGGGCCTCGCCCGCATCGTGTTCGCGGCCCAGGAATTTCAGATCGTCATTGTTCAGGGCCTGCACGCCAATCGACACGCGGTTGACGCCCGCGATGCGAAAATCGGCAAATTTTCCGATCTCGACGGAGGTCGGGTTGGCTTCCAACGTGATTTCGATGTCATTGGCGATATGCCAGCGCTGCGTGATCCGGTCGATGACCTTCTGCACCGTGGCGGGCTTCATCAGCGAGGGCGTGCCGCCGCCAAAGAATATGGAGGTCACAAGACGCCCCGGCGTTTTCGCCGCGTAATAATCAATTTCCTTGAGATAGGCCTCCGCCCACGCGTCATGATCGATCGTCTGCGCGACGTGGGAATTAAAATCGCAGTACGGGCATTTCGACGCGCAGAACGGCCAGTGGACGTAAATGCCGAACAGCGCGCCCATCTCTACGCCGCCTTTTTCGCTTTCATGTAGCTGAGGAACTTTTCAACGGCGACGGCGCGGTGGGAAATTTCATGCTTCTTCGCTGCGTCCATTTCGCCGAAGGTGATGTCGTAACCATCCGGCATGAACATCGGGTCGTATCCAAACCCTTTGTCACCGCGCGGCGGCCAGACCAGCGTGCCGTTGATTATGCCTTCGAAGGTTTCAACGCGGCCATCGGGCAGCGCGAGCGCGAGAACGGCGGTGAAATGGGCCGCCTTGCCATTCGCATCACCAAGTCCCTCATTGACTTTGGCCATTGCCATGGCGAAGTCTTTGCTTTCTCCAGCCCAGCGTGCGGAATAAACCCCCGGATCGCCGTTAAGCGCGTCAACGGACAGGCCGCTGTCATCCGCCAGACACGGCAGGCCCGTGGCCTCGCAGGCCGCGCGCGCTTTCAGGATCGCGTTACCGATGAATGTGGTTTCGGTTTCTTCAGGCTCCGGCAGATTGAAATCGCCCGCCGATTTCAGGTCGTCGACAATACCCGCGAGCATTTCGCGAAATTCGGCGACTTTTCCTTTGTTATGCGTGGCAAGAAGCAGGGTTTTCATTATTTTATCGCCTTGATCTGAACCTCGGCCAGCTCCGTACAGCCTTTTTTCGCCAGCGCGAGAAGCGCGGCGAATTGCTCTTCGCTGAAGGGTTCCTGTTCGGCGGTGCCTTGAATTTCGACGATGCCGCCTCTGCCGGTCAGAACGAAGTTCGCGTCGGTATGCGCCGTTGAGTCTTCGGCGTAATCGAGATCGAGGACATTCAGCCCTTCGTAAATGCCGCATGAAATAGCCGCGACCGTATCGGTGAGCGGCGTTTCTTTCAGAAGGCCGAGCTTCATGACATGGTTGATCGCAAGCTGCATCGCGACATAGCCGCCGGTAACGGACGCCGTGCGCGTGCCGCCATCAGCCTGAATAACGTCGCAGTCGATGCGGATCTGACGCTCACCCAGTTTTTGCAGATCGACAACCGCGCGGAGCGCGCGGCCAATCAGACGCTGAATTTCCTGCGTACGGCCGGACTGTTTGCCTTTCGCCGCTTCGCGGTCCATGCGCTGCGACGTCGAGCGCGGCAGCATGCCGTATTCCGCCGTGATCCAGCCCTTGCCCATACCTTTCATCCAGCCGGGGACTTTTTCTTCCACCGTCGCGGTGCACAGTACATGCGTATCGCCGAATTTAATCAGGCAGGAGCCTTCGGCATGCTTGGCATAGTTCGGGATGATTTCGATGGTGCGAAGTTGGTCGACGGCGCGGCCGGACGGGCGGGTCATGGTGGTTTCTCCTGTGCGTTCAAGTGGTTTCGGGGCCACCTTATCCACCTTTCGTAAATTGTCAAAGCATGAAAATACCCCTATATTTCTCGCCATGAAGCCGCATGGGACATTTGCCGATCTGGATGGCCGCGCCCGCGACATTTTCCGCCAGGTCGTCGATACTTATATGATGACGGGGGAACCTGTCGGTTCGCGCACGCTTTCGCGTAACGTCGATCTGTCCCCGGCGTCGATCCGCAATGTCATGGCCGACCTTGAAAGCCTTGGCCTTCTTTACGCCCCCCACGTTTCCGCCGGAAGGCTCCCCACGGACCGGGGGCTTCGTTATTTCGTCGACGGGATTTTAGAGGTCGGCACCCTTTCCCCCGCGGAACGCGCCGCGATGGAACAGGAATGCCTGACGGGCGGTTCGGACATTTCATCCGTTCTGGAACAGGCGAGCCGCATCATGTCCGGGCTGTCGGCGAGCGCAAGCATCGTAACCGCGCCCAAGGCGGATAAACCGATCCGCCATATCGAATTCGTCGCCGTGGATTCCGCGCGCACGCTGGTGGTTATCGTGGCCGAAGACGGCATTGTCGAAAACCGCCTGATGCCGCTGCCGCAGGGAATGACGCCCGACATGCTCAAACGCGCAGGCACGTTTTTATCCGAACGCCTGTATGGCAAGACCATCGGCGAAATGCGCAGCGTCATTCTGGAAGAAATCAAAATGCGTCAGTCGGACCTCGGCGCCCTGACGGCACGCGTGATTGAAGACGGGCTGGCCATCCGCACCGGCGACGGCAAGCTGATCGTCCGGGGCAGCGCCAACCTTCTCTCTCCCGCGGCGCTCGAAGACCTCGATCACATCCGCGGCCTGATGGAACAGCTGGAGGCCCAGGAAACCGTTTCAAAGCTTCTGGGCGAAGCGTCTCAGGCCGGCGGCGTCAAGATTTACATCGGTGCCGAAAACCCCATTTTCCGGGGCGCGGGGCATACCATGATCCTGGCCCCTTATACCAACGGGACCAATACCGTGGTGGGGGCCATCGGGGTGATCGGCCCGACGAGGCTGGATTATGCCCGAATTATCCCCAGCATGAGCGTCATGGCCGATATTATCAGCCGGAAAATCAGGGCCTTGTCGGACTGACTATTTGCGGGCGGGGCGCAATAGCGATATTCTAGGCCCCATGAGATTCCTTCTGCCCGTTATCGCCCTTTCGGTTCTGGCCCTTCCCGCCTTCGCGCAGGAATTCAACAGCCATGTCCATAGCGGTGGCAGCCTTTACAAAAACGAAACCGCGGAACAGATCCGCCGCCTGCAAAAAGAAAGCATGGCCGACAAGGGTTTCATCAAGCCGAAAGTGATCGAAGTGTCGCTCGTCCGCCCTTCCTATATGGAAGACGATCAGTTCGGCATTCAGATGGTGGTGCCGGACGTTGTCTCGGGCTGCTGGGATATTTCGCCGCTGGAATATGAATCGACCTTCATCGATCCCTATTATTTCGATGTCACCGTAAAGCATTTTCAACGCCACCCGATCATGACGGACAATGTCACCTCCGGATGCCCGTCTCAGAACCAGATGTCTTCGGCCATGATCGTGATGAGCAAGAAAGATCTTGAGACCCGCCAGATCCAGCAGATCCGTTTTTCCAACGGTTCTGTCGCCGATTACTATGACATCCGCATCGCGGACAATATTCTCCAGCTGAAACCGCAAAGCATGGTCATTTTTAAGGCCAAAGGCCTGACCGGCCCCTTGGGCGACCGCCTTGAAATCGGCTTTGGCGCGGGGGGTAAAGTCGCCCTGCACGTGCCGATGGCCAAGAAAGGCGACAATCTCGACAGCCTGATCGTCGCCCTTGCTTCGCGCCATGGCTTGACTCCGGACCCGGAAATGCCCACATCTTACGGTGCCGGGGGCAGCCCTGTCTTCTATTTCAAAGATCAGATCGGCGACGTTGCCGGATCGATCGGTGAAAACGGGTACAGCGAATTGGGCACCGTGAATGCCCATCGTCCTTACGACGGTGAAAATGGCCGTATGGTCACGCCCGTCCCCCTGCAGGTCTTTGTCACGAGACCCGGAACGCAGCTTTAACAAGAATAAGAAAATGAACGAACCAAATACTCAGCCTGACATGCCGGAAACCACACCGGAGGCAGAAAATCAGGACGCCGCAAAAGCGGCCTACGCGGAGGGCGATAAAGTCGCCGCGCTCGAAGCCGCCCTTCTCGACATGAAGGACAAGATGATGCGCGCCCTCGCCGACGGCGAAAACACGCGCCGCCGCGCCGTGAAGGATCGCGAAGACGCCGCGAAATTCGCCGTGCAGTCGTTCGCAAAAGACCTGCTCGATTTCTCCGACAATTTCGGCCGCGCCCTCGCCGCCATTCCGACCGACCTCAAAGGCGTCGATCCGCGCATCGACAACGTGCTTGAGGGTATCGGCGCGATGGAACGCGAATTGATGAAGGTATTCGACCGTCACGGCATTCAAAAAATTGAACCGCTCGACCAGCCGTTCGATCCGAACTTCCACGAGGTGATGTTCGAAGCGCCGATGCCCGGCAAACCCGATGGCATCGTCATTCAGGTGATCGATGCGGGCTACACCCTGTCGGGCCGCCTGCTCCGCGCCGCCAAGGTCGGGATTTCCCGCACCGCCGGCGCATCGCATCAGGTGGATCAGAGCGCGTAAAAACTTCGCTGTATAATCTCGCTTAAGACTGGAATTCCCTGAATTCCATGCTATATAACAACGTGTTAGCCCCCTTTAAGGGAATATCGGGCGGTGCTGGGAAAACCGGGCTGCTCATAACTATTTGCCACAGAAAGGAAATTTACTATGGGCAAAGTCATTGGTATTGACCTTGGAACCACCAACTCCTGCGTTGCCGTCATGGACGGTAAAGAAGCACGCATTATTGAAAACGCCGAAGGCGCGCGCACAACGCCGTCGATGATCGCGTTTACCAAAGACGGCGAACGTCTTGTCGGCCAGCCAGCGAAACGCCAGGCCGTCACCAACCCCGAAAACACCCTCTACGCCATCAAGCGCCTGATCGGCCGTCGTTACGATGACGCCGAAGTGAAGAAGATGCGCGAAACCGCGCCGTTCAAAATCGTCAAAGGCGACAACGGCGATGCATGGGTGGAAGTCGACGGGCAGAAAAAATCACCGTCACAGATTTCCGCGATGGTTCTGCAGAAAATGAAAGAAACGGCGGAAAGCTTCCTCGGCGAAAAAGTCGATCAGGCTGTCATTACCGTTCCCGCTTACTTCAACGACTCCCAGCGTCAGGCGACGAAAGACGCCGGCAAGATCGCCGGCCTCGAAGTGCTGCGCATCATCAACGAACCGACAGCGGCGGCCCTCGCCTATGGTCTCGACAA
>CAYPCP010000014.1:0-26563 GCA_964409255.1 uncultured Pseudobdellovibrionaceae bacterium | reverse complement strand
CAGCGACAGATCGCTGGTATAGAACAGAGCAATAATCACAATCGCGCCCAGATCATCAATGATCGCCGCCGCCAGAAGCAATACTTTGAGAGAGCCGGACACACGTTTGCCCAGAATAGCGAGAAGGCCCAAGGCGAAGGCAATATCGGTAGCGCACGGGATCGCCCACCCCTGCATCGTTCCCGGAGAATCCCGATTGATAAGCCAATAAATAAGCGCAGGCACGGCCATGCCGCCCATCGCCGCGGCAGCCGGCAAGATCGCTTTCCGGACGGACGACAACGCGCCTTCGATCAGCTCGAATTTAATTTCCAGCGCGACGAGCAAAAAGAAAATGACCATCAGGGCATCGTTGATCCATTCCAATATGGAATGTTCGACGCGGAAATGGATTCCCCAGCTTTCAGGAAGTCCAAATCCCAAATGAATACCGTTCAGGATGTGATCATAGAAAGGGTAAAGCGCCGTATTGGCAACGATCATGGCGGACACGGACGCGATCAGCAAAACGATCCCCCCTGCCGCTTCGAGGCAGAAGAAATCCTTCAGGCATTTTATTGTCTTTAAGAGCACATCGGCCATGTCGGTTAAAAATAGATGGAATTTTATATATGCCCTTCTATTATATCACAAAATAACTTTTAGGCAGCCATATAAAATCATGCATGTATCACACCACAATATTCAGGCCATTTTCCTCGTCTGCCTTGGCTGGCTGTCGTTTTCCGTCGCGGATATGTGCGCTAAAATTCTGGTCCAGCATTACGATGTCTCTTACATTTTATTAACCAACGGTGTTATCGGCGTGACGCTGTCCGCCATTTGGTTAATATCACGGTGCGGCATAAACGGCTTGCGCACCCCTTTTCTGAAATGGCACATACTGCGCGCCATCTGCACCACAGGCTCTTCTTTCTCGGTGGTGAATGCGCTCAATTATCTGCCGCTGGCTGATTTTTACGGTATTTCCTTCATTTCACCGTTTTTGATTGCGCTGCTGTCTTTCCTCCTTCTGGGGGAAAAAGTCGGCTGGCGCCGTATCACGGCCATGATGGTCGCCTTCGTCGGCGTATTGATTATCGCCGGCCCGCAATATCAAACGCATAATATTGGCCTGGTATGGGCGTTTCTGGCGCCTGTCTGCCTCGCGTTCAACGTGCTTTGCGTCCGCAAGATCGGCCATAGCGATCCGATCGCGCTGTTCGCTTTGTTTCCGTTTATCCTGATCGCCGTGATGAATGGCGCGCTGTTCCTGCCCGGTCATGATTACACGCTGCCGGAGCTTCATCATCTGCCCTTCTTCTTCCTCGCCGCGTGCAGTGTCATCGGCGGTCTCGTCGGAACATCGCTGGGGTTTGCGCGCGCCAGCGAATCCGCCGTGGTCGCGCCGTTCCTGTATACCCAGATGATCTGGGGCATCATCATCGGCATCGTTGTCTTCGCGACAATACCGACGATGGCGACGATGGCGGGCGCAGCGTTGATCATCGGCGCCGGGCTGTTTTCCTTTTACCGCGAATACCGCCTCGCCCATCCCAAGGCCTAATCGTTATACGCCGGCTTGCGGGCGGGCGCGGGCGGTTTGGGCTTGAGGATATCGAGAACGGATGACGCGGGCGGCAAGACGCGCTTTTCTTCACTGCGCTTATAAACATAGATACCCAGAACGGACAGGCCCACGCCCCAGATCGCGGATAACGATTCCATGCCGTTCATGACGGCGGCGGCTTTTTCCGTTTCGAAAATGACGACATACGCCAGCCCGAACATCTGCGCCGCCCATGTAAACGCCATGAGATAGCCGAACGTCGGCCGCATGCGCCGGACATAGGCGTCGGATGAATTGACCTCCGCACGCAGGGACGCGTTGATTTCACTGAGCGCCGTCTGGTTTTCCGACATTTTCAAACGCGTAAGTTCTTCGGTATGGCGGTTGGCTTCGGCAACCTGTTCGTCGGAAATCAGGCCGCCGGACAACGCCGCGCCCACTTCATCCAGAGCGCCCGCCGCGCTTTGCGCCGAGGAATTATTCATCCGGCGCAAGGCACCGGCGATAAGTTCGATCAAAACCGGCAAGCCGATTTTCGCCAATAAAGACGGCAACATTTATACCTCCATCAATCTGTAAAAAATATGACGGCCGATCGTAACGGTCGGCGTTTGCCCTTTGGCCCAATAGGGCGAAACATAATCGGCGTGGTAATGCGTCGCGCCGCCCGTCGGGTCGCTGAGCGTTCCCGCCGCCGCTCGCCGCGCCACGCGCAGGGCTGTCGCAAAATAGGCATCGTCTGCGGTGACCTGCTGCAGTTTCAAATAAGACGGGTCGGAGCGGTTCCAGCAGGAGAACTGATACGGTTTCTGGCACACGGAAATAATGTCGTTGCCCCACCAGTATCCGGCGCGGTCCTCAGCATAGGCGACGCGGTTGAGCACCACGGCCGCAACGGCCTCCAACCCCTGAACGCCTTCGCCGCGCGCTTCACCCCACAGGGTGCGCGCCAGCACGTCAATTTCCATTTCCTTATAAAATCGGGCCGATTCAGCCGCAGCGTCATCCGCCTGCTTTCCTTTGCCGGAAAGCGGCCTTAAAAATCTTCTGAACATTGTGTTTCCTTGGTTAGTTTTCGGTAGCGCCGCGCAGCGCTTCGGTTTTAAGCGCGGTATGGTCGAGCTTGGCCTCGATCCGCAGGAGATGGGCGACGATCCGCGCCTCCAGATCTTTCATATCGCCGACGGAGGCATAACTTTTCGCGACCTCAAGCTTGAAAGCCGACAAGGCTTCGCGCAACTGGCTCGTACGGACGTCGAGCGTGTCATGCACGCGATCGACCGCCTCTTCGGCTTCACGGCGCGTGCGCCAGATCAGCCAGAACAATCCCGTCATGACGGGAATATCCACGACCGTGACCCACCAGGCCAGGCCGGATTCAATAAAATCTACCATGGGTAATTTCCTTTATACGTCGAAGTCGGTATGCGCGGTATGCGTCACACCCCCACCCTGCCACCGCGCCCGCGCCGATGAATAAGAGCGCCGGATGCGCACCGGCGCCTGCGATAATGCACCGGCAACAGCGTCGAGGCCGTCGTCATGCCCGCCGGTCGCGCCGGGGCGCCATTCCTGAAGCTCGCGGATGAACGGCGTTTTATAAATGCTTTCATGCGCATGAAGGGCGCGCGCCGCCAGAACAGCATCGAACGATTCCAGAATGCGCAAATCCTTTGCCTGCCGCGCGACCGTTTCCAGAACGGCACAGCCCGCGCGTTCGATGGCAATTTCACGGCGCAGGATCGCGGGCAGGAATTTTCCGATACCGTTGGTTTCGACCGTGACGCTGGGTACATAAAATTCACGGGCGATGATGGCGACCTGCCGGCACTGGCTGGTGGCTTCTTCCGCGCTGATGGCCGGATCGTGCTTAAGATAAAACAGCCGGTGGAGATAATATTCGCCTTCTTCATCGCCGTATAATATGGCCAGAACGCTGCCATCGCCCTTGGCAGACCCGAAAGACGGGTCCCACCATGCGCTGCACGACACCATGCGGATGCCATCGAGGGTCAGGATGGTTTCCTGTTGCGCCTCGCTGTAGACCAGCTCGTCGCGGTAAGGCCGCAGCAGTGCGGGATCGAGGCGGCCATCGAGGATATTCATCGGCTGAAGCATCATTTGCGCCGAAAATTTTGCCGGACCCGCCTGCCGCTTCATATCGTCGATCGTATCCGGGTCATAGCGTTCGGGCCACGCGCTTTCGCCTTGTTCATCGACGAGTGGAATTTTCAGGCTGACGAAATCTTTCAGAAAAACATCGTCACGCCCGAGGTCGGCGCGCGGGTCGTCGGCGTAGATCGTATCGTAATGATGCGGCGTGCCGATATAAAGCGTCGTGCCGCCGGGGACGAGAATGAAATCGTTTTCCGCCAGACGTTCGCGCAAATCCGCGCGCTTTTCCGCCGTGTCGCATGTGTTGGGCACTTCGACGTCGTCGCAGATGATCACGTCGGCCCGCGTTCCCGTCACGTTGGCATGAATGCTTTTCGACAAAACGGACGGATCGCGCGATATGCGCGTGCGGTTAACGGTAAACTGGTTGCTGGCCCATTGTTCGGGCTTATTCGGAATGAGAGGCCGTGTTAAAGGATGTTTCTCGAGTATCTTCCTTATGTTCCGGCACATTTTCAGCGACAGGCTGGACTCGGCGGACAACACCAGGATACGCAAATCCGGATCCCTGCATAGAAGCCACGCCGAGAACAGAGCGGCGAGGCTCGACTTCCCGCTCGCGCGGAAGGCCATCATTAGAAGCCGCTTTTCTCCACGCGCCCAGCACCTCTGGAGCCAGCTGGCCATCAGAAAGTGTATGTTCGGTGTCGTTTGTCCTTGCGACGTGTTCCATAGACTCAAAAATAGGGCAAAATCCGCGCCTTTGCAAAGGGGTCCCTGCATTTTTTTCCTTATTATTTATATGAAACTTTGGTGATATATGGTCTGTGCCATTATTTTGCGGGCTCATTCGTCCTCCGCATCGTGATAACGACGCACTTCTTCCTCGGCTCTGGCCAACATGGCGGATAAGTCGTCGGCCGGTTCCGATTCGCCGATATCGGCCCAGCGCGCGAGTTTGAGCAGTAATTCGACATGCGCGATGGCCACTTTACAGGCGCTGTGATGCGCCGAAAAACCCTTGGCGTCGTCCGGGGCTTCGTTCCCCGAAAAACGGTGATAGGAAGCCAGCGCCTTGGTGATCGCCGCCGGTAGAAATTGCGCGACCTGGGAACGCGTCGCGTCCTCTATACGTTCATTCATTATGCACCTTTGCGTTAAAAGCGGGAGATCACGTACCAGCTCGCGCCGTTGGAAACGACCGTAATGGCATCGTTGTGATCGGTCAGCGGTTGTGACGACCCATCCGGGCCGGGGCCGCCGTTTTCTGTGACCGTAATGGCATTGACCGTTGAGTCGGTCTTTTTGATGGTAATCGTCCGGCCAATGGCAATCGGCGCGTTCGCGGGCGGCAGGCGCGCGGTCAGCGCCCCGCTCCATCCCGCCAGAAGATACGTATCCACCGCCATGTCGATATCGTACGTGCCCGTGCCGTTATGATAACGCGTGTTACCGGGAGCGCGGCTTGTGGAGATCACGAACCATTCCGCGCCATTTGAAATCATCTGCACGAAATCGTTTTCCGCACCGAGGAAGTAACTGCGTCCGTCCGGTCCGTTCCCGCCATTTTCCGTGACGGTGATGACGTTCCCGGAATAATCGACCTTCTTGACGAACATCATAACGCCGGGCGCCGTCGTCGCCGTGGGCAGTTCGATGGTCAGCGCGCCGCTGATGGAGGATACAAGATGGACAGAATGCGATAAATCGAGCGTCACCGTCCCTGTATCTTCGACATATTCCGTATCGTAACGCTGCAGCGTCGCGTTCATATCGCTGACGCTGGTGCGTGCCATCTTGTTCTTGATCGGCCAGCCTGAATTATAGCTGTAATAATTGCCGCCGGAATTATCGAGGATGGATTCCCCGTCCGATGCCGATAAAAGATTGTAGATCGCGGTATCCTGCGATCCGTTTTCGAGCTTGATATTCGGCACGGTATTATGCGATTCCGCGAAAGGATTGATCAGCAGAGTTTTGTTCGATCCGGCGCCGATCAGGAAACAGGCCAGAGCCGTGCCCTTCACATTCGCTTCGCAATCGACAAACGAATTGTTGAACGCGCCATGTTCGACGAAAAATCCCGCGCCTTCGATATCCGCCCCGAGCGAGTAAACGCGGCAGGCATGAAATTTATTGGCGTTGGGCGTATCCCCCGCCCCGCTTCTGGTTAAATGGATACCGTGGATTACCGGTTTCAAAACCAGAACACGGTCGAAATTATTCCAATAGCAAGGCTTGTTCGTATCGTTGTAACCGTCAAGCTGGACGCCGATATTGGATTCCCATATCGTCACGTCGCATACCGACACCTGAACACAGGGACGCGTCGCGCCATAAAGCTTGACTCCGATATTCCCTCCTTCGATGCGCAGGTTGAAAATCGCCGCGTAATCGGCGCGCACTTCGACGGCATTGAAGCTGTCATCCTGACATACAAGGACGGAGGTCTGGCCCGCCCCGTGCAATGTCTGACGCTCGCCGATCGCAATCGTTCCCGAAATAAAATAACGGCCCGGCGGTATAAAAACGGAATCATGCGCGGCCAATGCCTTCTGGATCGACAGCGTATCGTCGGTCAGCCCGTCGCCCATCGCGCCGAAATCCTTGACCGATATGGCGTCGGAAAATTTATCATGGCTGGTGCGGGTCTGCGCGCCCGTGCCCACGGCTGTGAAGTCGGGTGCGGCCATCGATCCTTCAAGTGAAACCGGCACGGGATCACCATTTCCATCGAAGCCCAGCGCCATATTCGCGCGCAGCGCGCGGTCGGGCAACGTTACAACGCCGGGCGTTTCATGATCGCCATAACGCAACATAGGAGACAAATCGCGGTCGATTTGCTGGAGGCCTGCGGTCAGATAATCCAGTTCGTTATTGATGGCGGCGGCAGAAAAATCCCCGCCTTCCAGAAAATCGGTCACGCGTTCCAACGGCAAACGGCGTTCCAGCGTGATAATCGTGCCGTCCGCGGGCGCTCTGTCGAATGTAACGCTGCCGCCGTCGGTCATGCCCGGATTGTGAATATCAAACCCGGATATCTGCGGCGCACCGTTGAGGTATATTTTAAGGTCTTCCGTGGCAAAGACAGGAAAGGGAAATTCGAATTCCGTTTCCGTGCCGTTGGCGACATAGCGCACCAGCGGAGCAACCGCCGGCATTTTAATGTGATCAGTGGTCATGTTTATTCCTTATGGCTTAAAACGCGCTGAAAAAGCGGCCAAGAAGCGTCTTTTGGTTTTTACCGTACCCGACAAGGCTTTGTTGCAACTGCTGCTGCTGCGCTAACTGAGTGCGCTCCAGAACGTTCGTGGAGTTGCGTTGCGCCAGACCCTGATCAAGCGCGCCATAACGAAGCGTATCGAGTTCTTCGCGACGGGAACGTTCGGACTCAGATTCATCATAAAGCCCCAGAAGCACGGCCTGCGCCGATCCGCTGCTGTTGGCATCGATGCCGCTTGCGCCAAATGTCGCGCGCTGCCGCGCCACGGCCCTCTTCAAAGCCGCGCGGCGCGCGTCTTCCGCGCCCTGTGCATCGAATGCAATTTGCGCCCGTTTCTGCTCTGCATCCTCCTGCGCGAGGCGCATTTCCCCTTCCTGCCGTTGCTGCAATTGCTGCAAAGCGAGGTTTTGTTGCGCCTGAAGACGGCTGCGCTCGTCTTTGGATGATGCGCCGTTCATGTCATTGGCAAAACGCATCAGGCTTGAGGCATAACCGATACCCTGAATGGTCGGCATTAACATGGTGGCGATATTTGAAAATCCAACCATAAATTTCTCCTGTTTAATCGTTAACTTTGAGTTCTGTGGTGACGGACAGCAGCGTGAAGGGATACGGCACGGATTGTTCTATTTTCCACAGCGGCGATGCGCCGTTGTCCTGCCACCCGAGCGCACGCACGCGGATATCGCCGCTGACCGAGGGCGGCGGCGCGTCCAGAATATCGTCCTCGCCGAATTGCTTGAGCGGGATGTCCTGAAGCCCTCTGCCTGTATCCAGACGAAGCGCCTTTGCGTCCTGCAGCCTGAAAATCGCCTCGACCATGCGGGTTTTCCGCCCCGCCCCGCCTTCGCCGACCGTGGAAGGCGGCAAGGGTTCGATGACATGCGTAAAGGCCAAGCCGACCTCTACGGTCGTGGCCGGGTTTTCAAGCGTAATTTCGCCGTCGATAACATCCTGATCGTCCTGCACCACGCCGTCGGCGATAATCGAAACCGTCCTGCCTTCCAGATGGTCGAGACCCGACCACGCCGTTGTCGGCATGCCCGCCTCGCCCGTTAAGGCGGAATCGAGGTTGAGTGTGTTGTCGAACAGCTCGATCATGAAATCATCGCCGCGCTGGATAAGGAGATAAACGTCATCCCCCACGACGGACACGGCCTTGACCGCGCCCTGGGTTTCATGGAGCGTCCACGCCGCCACGCTTTCCGCGCGGTATACGGTCAGGGTCGCAAATTTTCCATCTTCGCGCACGATGAACAAAAGGCGGCGCGTGGCATCGAAATCCTGATCGACCGGATTTTCAATGATGTGGCGCGAGACGAGCGCGAGGTCGGTCGCCTGATAGGCTTGTTCCAGATCGGTATAAATAAATTCCCGGATTTCCTGTTTGTTACGGGCGACGAACAAGGTCGCGCCATCGACTGTCACGGGCGGAATGTATTTATCGATCACCGATCCAACGCGCGTCTGGCGGTTCAGCTGCACCGTTTCCGGCGTCAGCGGATCGCCCGTGACCATCCATTCCGCGCCCGACGTAAACACCTGAAGATGACGGCCGGAAAAAATGCCGCGGATGGCGTTGACCTGGTCCGAGAGGATGGCGAATTCGATGGCTTCATCATCCAGCCCCTCCCCCAGGTCGAAATTGAAAAGATCGCCGGAACGTGAAAACCACAAACGGTTGGGCAAATCACGCGATCCTCCGATAACAAGTCGGTCCTGATGGAATGCCACGCTGACCGGATAACCGCGCACGGGGGAAAAAGCCTGCTCGCTCCAGTCAATCGTCGGGTTGCTGTCATCCAGATCTTCGATGACGGTTACCGTGACGACCGTCGGTGAATCAACGCTCGTGATTTCTACCTCGCACCCGGCCACACGCAAGCGCGTTCCATCGTGACCGGATTCAAACAATGGCACCGAAGATGTCAGAGAGATGCTGCCCGACGTGCCCGACGGCGTCAGCGTTACCGCGCTTTCGACGAATTTGTAGTAAGGCTGATAGCAGATATCTTCTTCGATATAAAAAATCCAGTCATTGAGCGCAAACGTCCCGCCCGCGCCGCGCGTCAAGCGCTTGGGCGGATGGTCCGGATGGGTCATCAGCAGCGTGTCCGCGCTTTGCGTCCACGCGACTTGCGGTATATCCGCGGCGGGCCACGGCGCGGCCAGCGTCTGGATATTCACGCCGCCCGCATAAATATCGATCCGCTCATCGGTCAGCACCAGAAGATAAGTCTGTTCCGTATTGAATTCGAACGCGATCAAGCGGCCATTCCCCGCCGCCGTATCGATATAGGACAATCCCGCGCGGCGCGTGAGGCCGCCCGTGGGAAAGATAAAAAGGTTACGGAGTGTCAAAGCACCATTTTCATAGGCGCGCAGATCACCGCGCCCTAGAAGCTCGCGCGACACCTCACCGGCGGTGAAATTGGTTTTAACCTGACGGATGCGTGTCATGAATTACCCTCTCACGTCGATCAAGGTGAAGTTTTCAATCCGCGACGGTGAATCCTGCTGCGCGTCGATCTGGCGGGCGCGGGCATATTCCCCTTCGGCAAGGCGGAAGAGCGCTTCGGCGCGCGATGTGTTCTCAGTGACAGGAATGCAAAACTCCGCCGACAGGCGTGCGATCAGCGCAGAATCGAAATAAGGCGGAAATTCTTCCTCCTCGGGCCGGAAGATATAGGTCAGCGTGGCAGACTCCGCATTCGTATGCAGGGCGCCACGCGCGATACGGTAATGAAGACCGCGCCCCCGGCCGCCCACGCCGGCGGAAATCGCCCGCAGGTAATCGTTCGGCAACTGAAACGCCCTTTGATAATCGGCCACGGGCGGCGTCATCAGCGCGCCCAGCACCATCTGCCCCATCGCAAAGCTCCACGGATACGCGGAGAGCAGCGCATCGCGTGCCGGGCCGTACAGCGCGCCGGCGATTTCGGATTCGGCGCTGCCGTCGTTAAAGGAAGTGATCGGGGCGGCGCCCAGACGGATCAGCGCGCGGCTGCATAGCGCCACGTCGTTCAAAGCCATGGTGTTCTCCTTGGGAAAATAAGGTTGAGTTGAAATGAAAAACGGCCCCGAAGGGCCGTTTGGAATTCTGTTTGTTAAACGGGAGTAGCTTAGGCCGCGACCAGATGCGCACCCTGCGCACGGTAACCAAAGCGCGGCATGCGGTTGCCCGTGACGGCTTCGTAGGCCGAGGCCATCTGGAAGCTGGAGGCAACATCCGGCGCCTTGAGCAGCGGATTGACCGCTTCGGCGAAGGCATTCCCGATATGGGCCTTGCCAGACTGGGCGGTCGCGCCCTGGGCGGCATTGTCGTTGTCGGCTTTGGCCGAACGCATCATGTGCGGCAGCTTGTGCACGACGTTATGAATGCTCCACGCGGTATCTTCGTCGCCATGGATAATGACGTCGGAACCGGCGAACCAGAACGGGACGTGACCGGCGCCGCGCTGTTCCAGCAATTCGCTGAAACGGCCTGCGCGCTCATCACATTGTTCCTGGTTTTGAATGCGTGATTGTGCGTCGGAAGCGGAAATGATCGACGGAAAACCGTCTCCACCCGGTATCAACACATAATTCAAAGATTGCGCCGCAACTGCTGACACGATCCTGATCCCCTCTGGATTAACTCTTTTTTAATTATTGATATGAAATTGATAGCAGAGTCGCGATTTCAAAATCAAGTTTTTTGTTATCTTATTGATATAAATGGTATTTTTAAGAAACCCCTTCCCCCGGCCTGGGCCGGGGAAAGGGGCTGTTTTCTCGATCACGACGAAGCGGGCGGCGCGAATCTGGGAGCGCTGCCCACGGGGAGGAACGCAGCGCTCAACCGCCTGTCACCTGTCGGGAAAGGCGGCCTTAGGAATAGACCGCAACGGTGACGACGCCGCTGCTGATACCTGTGACGATGTAGAATTTCGTCGAGGGCGAACCGTCCGTGTCGAGATTGACGATGATCAGATCGTTGACGTTCATCATGTCAGCGGCATGGTTGAAATAATTGCTGCCGGTGACGGATGAATCCGTCGTCTTGTAATGCCAGAGCGTAAAATTATTGGCATAGGCCAACACGCTGAGGTCGGAAAGTGTTACGGGCATTTATAGTCTCCTTCTTGTTCTGATTACGGGTCCGGGGTTTCGTCACATTCGATGGTCACGACACCCGCGCCATCGATCAGCACAGCGCCCTGACTCATCATGTTGTTGACGAAGTGGGCCGCACGGTCGCCGTGCCAGGTGATATCGGTCTGAACGTCCGATCCCGAACCATGGCCGATGGCCGTTTTGTGATAGAAGAAGCACTGGCGGATATCGCTGCCATTGATCGGCAGGCCGGAATGCGGCATCCAGATCGTGCCCAGCCATTGTTTCGCCTGGGTAACGGAGCTGTAAGGCAGGCTGTTCGCGCCGACGTAATCCGCGTTGACGAATTCATCGATCTCAAGCAGCTCGCTCCATTGTTTCCAGCCGACAACGGCAAAACGCTGGCCGTCATCCGGCACGTCGTTCGCGCCGAAGATTTCGAAAGCGTCGAGAACCTTGCCCAGCGTCAGGCCCGTGTTAACTTCGAGAACGGTATGCGTCGAAGCTGTGTCGAGCGCATTGATGATCAGTTCGTCCGTTTTACGGCCCAGCGCGTTGGCACCGGCCGCGGCGATCACCTGACGTTCATTGTGGTTGATTTTGAGTTCGTCCAGACGATCGACCCAGTCACCGGCATAATAATCCTGCAACACACACTCGACAGTGGTGTGCGCGAGATTCATCACCGGCACCATGCCGTGTGTGGATTTGGTCGAGGCTGTACCCTTGCCGACTTTCTGGAAGACGGTGGAGGCGCCCTTGACGTTGTTGATATTGCGTACGGTATTCCGAAGTTTGGAACCCTGACGCTGATAGGCTTCGTGCACTTCGCGTTCAAACTGCTTCACGAAGGCCTGATCGATGGTCACTGCCATGATTGTTACCTTTTTAATGTTGGGGTTGATGAAAACCGGCTCATCGGTTGTCACGCGCATGAACAGACGCGGCCTCATGGCACCGGGAAAAACGCAGGCGGGCGGCGAAAGCCGTTCTCCGTCTGCGCGAAAAAACGAAAGCCCGCGACGTCAGAGGGACATTGCGGGCGTTGATGATGAATAATAGGATTTAATTCCTACATTGTCAATCAAAATATTCACATCATACGTTGGATAAATCGCATGAAGGGTTGCGCTTTGGCGCGACTCTGCTAATATGTAAAAACTGTTGAACAGCCATATGTAGGGGTACACATGCTGTCCGCCATTCTAAAGAAAATGCGTTCGAATATCAGCAACGACGACGAAGCCAATCGCCGCGCCAGTCCGCGCCGGCATATGGATCAATGCGTCGGTATTGTCGACGGCAAAACCTATCCGATCGTGGACTGGAGCAATGGTGGCGTTCTTCTGACGGGGGATGGAAAAACCATCGCGCTCGATGAAAGCAAGGACATCACGCTGAAATTCAAACTAAGCGAAGACGTTCTCGCGGTCGAACATCGCGGCCGCATCATTCGCAAGACACGCGACAAGTTCGCCATTCGTTTCGAACCCCTCACCCGTGAAATCACTCAGCAATTCCAACAGGTGATCGACGATTACGTCACCCGCGAATTCGCCGGTTCGCAGGCGTAGCTATTCATTTTCTTCAATCCGGGATAAAATGCTTTCATGATTGGACCGCATGAAGGCAAAGAACTCGACCTTATGCTCGCCGGAAAGAAACATCTTGCGGTGTTTTATGATGCGCTGAGGCCGGGCGTAACGACATCTGAAGATATCATTCCTGAAGCAGCTTTTTCCATTCACGTTAAAAATGGGTTACTTTTGCGATTTGAAGAAACATTCACGACATCCAAAGATAACACGATCCGATACGTCTGCTTCACCACGCCCCGTGAGGCATGGCGAGCAAACGCCTTTTTCTGGTTAAAGCGGGAAACGTTCGAGGGCAAACGCCCTTTCGATGATGCTTACGAATATTTTATCGGACGACTATTAAGCTACAGCGAAGAAGAAATAAAAAATTTTCTTGAGCATAGGAAAAATCTACTTCTTAAGGCAGTCTGAGCATATATCCTCGAAGACACCACCATGCCCCGCATACAGAACATTTTATGGAGAGGCTTCGGACATCAGGATTTTTATCATTACTGCCCGCCATACAGGTTCTTAAACCCTTCTGTCACTTTTGAGATAAAGGACGGGTCCTGATCGCGCCAGTATTTCGGGTCGCGCATCATGGATTGCAGTTCAAGTTCAGCCGGATTGCCGCCGGATTGCGCCGCCGGGTTTTTGCCGATCGCCGGCGCATCGCCCTTCATCATACGGTAGAGGGCCATCACACCTTCATGAGAACTGGACAGCGTGCTCAGAACATCGGCGGGCAAATTCTTGCGTCCGAACGCGAGGAGCTGGCGGGATACTTCTTTCCATTTTTCTTCGCCGCCGAATTGGGAGACGAGTTTTTCAAGCTCCCGGTCCGCCTGATAATCGGCAGCCATATCGATAATCATCGGCACCATTTTTTCCGCGGCCAGGTCGTAAACGAATTGCACCTGTTCATTGGTGAAACCTTTTTCATGAAAACGCTCGTTCAGTTCCGCGTCGACACCGAACAGGCCGTGGTCGCAGTTGACGCAATAATCACGCGCGTTTTTGGGCGCGGAGGGCTGGGACGAAAGTTTCTTTTCCAGCTCGCCGTAGGATTTGGCCAGATCGGATACGCGGACGTCGCCAGTTTGCGGGTCTTTGAATTTTTCTGGAATATCGGTCAGTAGATTGTCGGTCATATATATCTCCATTGTTGATAAAAATTATGCGGCACGGCCGCGATCAATAAGGCGCAGGATGGTCGCGACCATCGCACGCTGTCCTTCGACGTGGCGAAGCTGTTCTTCGGTGGTGTTGGAACCCTGCGCACGGTTGAACGTCATGGTTTGTAACCAGGCGAGGACCTTCTGGCCGTCATCGGAGGTGAACAGGCGGGCGAATGCACGCTCCACCTCTTTTTGCTCAAGCTTGCCGATATGCGCGGCATAAATCATCTGCCGCTCTGCTTCCTGCATCGGGATCTGGGCTCTAAAGAACATTTTGTGTCTCCTGTGTTGTGATAGGTGGCAGTTCCTTGCGGATGAGATCGCTCGGCACGCCCAGCGCTTCGCCAAGGAAACGTGCCGCGCGGCCTAGATCGACGGCTTCGGCGGCCTGCGGTCCCATGGCGAGAACTGAATCAATCCATGTCAGCGTGTTCTGTACGCTGCGCTGCCCCTGCGCGCGGGCCAGCGGCGCGCGGTAATCGAGCGCGACGTACCGGCCATCGAGCGCGATATCGGGAATTTCGCCGCGGCGTCGCAGGATGGCGAAGGCACGCTGGATCAGCGGCGTCAGCAGTTCCGATTGCAGGCGGCCATAGGTCGCGCCGAGCAGCAGCGCCATTTCGGCAGAACGCTCCAGCACTTCGGTTGCCGTCATGCGGCGATCGGCGATCTGTCCCAGCTTGTCCGTCAGCAACGCATGACGGATGCGCGAGCGAAGATCGTCGAGCATCAATTGAGAAACATCGAAGCGTCCGGACATATCGAGCGGGCGCAGACCTTCGGACCCGACCGCTTTTGGAATAATCGCGCCGGGCACCAGTTCAATGGTCGCGGGATTGAGCACGCCGTCATCGTCAGCCTGCCAGATTCCGGTCACGGCGATCGAGGCGTTCTTCAGAATAAGCTCGACGACCTTGTTCGCGGTTTTGATATCGGGCAACGCCTTCATCACCGGTGAGCGGCCATAAATTTCACCCGGCGATTTCACCCAGCGGAACGCAATCGCGGGGCTGCCATCAAAGCGGCCTTCGGCGAGAAGATGCGGGCGGGATTGATCGTTCAAAAGCGCGACGTAATTGTAAACGCCGTCTTGCGGAAGAATGGATTCCAGAACCGAAAAGCGCATCTGCGGATCGCGTTCGCCGTCGCGCACAACCTCTTGCGGAAGATCAGCGCCCGGATAACGGGATTCGAGCTGTGCCAGCGTCAGGGACAGATTGCGGAACGAACCGTCGAGAAAACCGCTCTCCCCCTCTTCCAGCACGGCATCGGTTAGCGGCACGGCCGTGAATTTAAAGGCGGAAAACGCGCCCGGCTCGGTCTCTTCAAAATAGAGAGATGCCGTGCCGCCGACGATCAGGTCGAGGTAACATTGGTGCATCTCCATCGAGAAATTCGAACGGTCGAAATGCGCCTGAATGATTTTCGCGGAATCTTCGAGCAACGGCGCGAGCGCTTCGGCCTCTGCGGGCGTCAGGTCGGGGCCGGGTTTAAAACCAAACCATTGCGTCCAGGGCGGCGTCAGATTGCCCAGCAGGCTCGCGGCCAGTTGATCGACCGCATCAAGCGCCGTGCCGTCATAAAGTTTTTCCGTGCGGCGCGCGCCGGGAATGTTCACCGATGTGAAGCCCGAGCGCTGGGGCAGCGCATAATCGTAACAATCCTGCCAGTGGGATTCCCAATTCTGGCGGCGGGATTTCGCCTGTTCGTAACGGCGCAGCAGCGGCGTAAAATCGCGTTCCTGCGTGGCGGGAGACAGTGAAAGAATGCTCATCGTCTATTCCCCCAGCAATGTTTTGCGCACGGGCGTGTTGTCGGACAGGCCGAGAATGCCGCGAAAGCTGCTCAGGATCGTGCCCAAACGGCCACGGTCGCGGCGCAGCAGGCTTTGCTTGCGCGTTTCTTTTTCCTGTTCCGGCGTAGGCGTTACGGTGCCGCCGCCATTATCATTTTCGCCGGCAACGGGCGCTGGCGGCGGTGGCGGAGGGGGTGGCGGCGGTGCCGGAACATAATAATAAACGGGCTGCGGCGCCGAGGGCGCCACGGGGGCCTTGGTTATACTGCCCATGAGATTTCTCCTTTAAATTGTGTATCGGTGGAATTGGTCAGGCGGCGGTAAAGCTGCCACGGCGTAAAAACGAAACGGTCGTGAATACCGAGAATGCGCTTCACGGCCTCGACACAGGTGAACACCATCAACGGCGCCGCACGCAGCGGAATGTCACCGCGATTGACCGCGACGACCTTCATCCCGCGCGCTTCGAGCCAGCGCGGCAGGTTGAAATCGAGCGGCAAATGGTGATGCACGGTCACATCCGTGAAATGCGAAAGCGGATCGATCGTCACCCAGCGTTCGCCGTCATTCATGACGACATAGCAGTGACGAAAACCGGGCTTGAGCCATTTCAGATAAGAAAGCTCGGTCTGACCGCTGAAGACGACCCAGACTTTTTGCGACGGTGTCATGTTGTATGCGTGTTTCATAGGCTTTGTCCCCTTTCAAATGTGACGGCCCCGCGGGACCAGAATGTGTGTGGTTGTGGTGTACGCAGAAAATCCGTATCGGCTTCGACGATGCCCTTGCGGACGAGAACCGGTTCGATGCGCTCCATCGCCTCGGTCCAAAGCTTGTGCGCGCGCATTTCCTTCACGCGGCGCGGATCGGGGGCCATCAGGCGGCGGCCGTAATGACGCAGGACGAGGATGTGATCCATCATCAAACGGCGACTGCGGTGAAGCTGTGAAATCACGTTCAAGATATCGATTGGTTCACAGGGGCGCGGGATCAGCCCGGCACCGGCCGAAAAGCGTGCGCCGTCAACACGGGCCTGCTGGGCCTGTATGAACCAGAACCACGCTTCTTCGGTGTCAGAAAACGGGACGGCCGGGGCGCCGGATTGCGGCTTGGGGGTATATTTCTCGGTGGTCATGGGTGGCTTTCTGCTAAGAATTCGACAGGAACGGAAGATACAACTGTTCCCTTTATGTTCTCTTTATGCTAGGATCTGTTTCTGGAGTCAAGGAAAAAATAAGAATATTTTCCTAATGTCTGAGAATGCGTAGGATGATATACCTAACCTCATGCTGACACACGAAAACATATGGCATGCCCTCGACCGTCTCGCCGCTTCGTTCGGATACTCCCCGTCAGGGCTGGCCAAGCAGGCCGGGCTGGATCCCACCTCTTTCAACAAGAGCAAGCGTTTCAGCGCCGATGGAAAACCGCGCTGGCCTTCGACGGAAAGCGTCTCGCGCGTTCTGGCCGCGACCGGCGCGACGATGAGCGATTTCCTTTCCCTGATCGATGCCGATGGCGATGTTTCCGCCGGTAACGCCCGTTCCCGTCAGATTCCGATTATCGGTTTCGCGCAGGCCGGGGCCGCCGGTTATTTCGACGAAGACGGGTACCCCGCCGGCAACGGGTGGGACGAAGTGCAGTTTCCCGAAGCCAGCGACGCCACTGATGAAGGCACCTATGCCCTGGAAGTCTCCGGCGATTCCATGATGCCGCTCTACCGCAGCGGCGACATTCTCGTTATCTCTCCGCGCGCCACGGTGCGCCGCGGCGACCGCGTGGTCGTCAAGACCCGCAAAGGCGAAGTGATGGCCAAGGAACTGGCCCGTCAGACCGCCACGCGCGTCGATCTCAAATCACTCAACAAAGACCATGAGGACCGTACCCTCGCCCCCGCCGACATCGCGTGGATGGGCAGGATTCTTTGGGTGAGCCAGTAACTTTTCTTATTCTGATGCGTTCGCTTAGGTCGGCAGGCCATGCCGGACCGTTTTTTGTTTTCATAAAGAAAGATTGTTTGACGTTTGCCATGAAAAGCCGCTTTGCCAAAGCCGTCGATGCGACAGCCGACATTTCCCGTCGGGCGGGCACCTATTACCTTCGTTTCGTCGTCGCGGAAAAAACCACGCAGACAAACCCCAATCTTGTGACCTTCATGACGATGGATGGCACCCGCCTTACCGTCAAAGGGCGGGATACGTTTCTAGATTTTTTCCGCCCGTTTCGGGAAAAAGCGGGCAACACGCTCTATTGCAGCCGGACCATGGATAAACTCGAAGCGGACAGCAGCCTCTTGCGCGTCGCGATTGAACTGAACGATACGCACCGCCCCGGGCAGCGCGAAGCGCTTGCGCAGATCGCACCCTTTTTGACCAGCGCCGAGATATTGGGACTTCGCAAGGCGCGCCGGAACGATCCGTGGCGGCATGAAGGCGATTACAGGCCTGCCGTGGAATGCGCTTAATACCGCGAAGGCCCGCAAAAAACGGGCCTTTTTCCTTGCGCTTTGGCCGGGGGTTTGGGAATATCCCGTCCATACAAGGATAAAGAGATGACCCCCAAAGATATTGCCCGCGAAAGCGCCAAAATCCTGATCGATACAAAATCGGTCATGTTCAACGCCGAGAAGCCTTTTACCTATACGTCCGGCGCCATCGGTCCGGTCTATGTCGATTGCCGCCGCCCGATCGCCTTTGCCGAAGGCCGCAACAAGCTGATGGGCTTTGCCGCCGACATGCTGCGCGGCCTTGATTTCGATTATGTCGCCGGCGGTGAAACGGCGGGCATTCCCTACGCCGCGTTTCTGGCGGAGCGTTTGAATAAACCGATGCTCTATGTGCGCAAGAAGCCCAAAGGCTTCGGCCGGATGGCGCAGATCGAAGGATATTTCGAAGAAGGGTCCTCACCCAAGGTTCTCCTTGTCGAAGATCTTCAACGCGATGGCGGCAGCAAGGTCCCGTTCGTTGAAGCCCTGCGTGCCGCCGGTGCGCAGGTGAAAGAAACCTTCGTCGTTTTTCATTATGGCACTTTCAAGAAAAGCGAAGAACGCATGAAGGAACTCGGCCTTAATCTTCATGCCCTCGCCACGTGGTGGGATGTTCTGGATGTTGCCCGCGAACAAAAATATTTCGATGAGGCAACGCTTCAATCGGTCGAAGTTTTCCTGAAGAACCCGGAAGAATGGGCCGCGCAAAACGCCGATAAAGCCAAGGCAGCAGGTTAATCCATCGATGCCCGGTTTTTCCAATTTTTCATTCTTTGCCGCGAAGTCACCCAAGGCATCTGACGCGAAAGCCGCGCTGGAAAAAAAATACGGCGTGCATGCCGCGGATAAGGCGGATGTAATCATCGTCCTCGGCGGCGACGGCACGATGCTGGAAACCCTGCATGCTGTGCATGAATTCAACAAACCCGTGTTCGGCATGAATTTCGGGTCTGTCGGGTTTCTCATGAACCCGTTCAAGGAAGACGACCTGCCCGCACGTTTGAATGCGGCGGGCCGCGTCGATATCAATCCCTTGCGCATGATTGCCGTCGATAAAGATGGCAAGGAACATCGCGCGCTTGCCTTCAACGAAGTTTCGCTGTTGCGTGAAACGCGTCAGGCGGCCAAGCTCAAAATCACCGTTGACGATGTCGTGCGTATTCCGGAACTGGTATGCGATGGCATTCTTGTCGCCACGCCCGCGGGTTCAACGGCGTATAATCTGTCGGCCCACGGCCCGATCCTGCCGCTGTCCGCCAACGTGCTGGCCATGACACCGATCAGCGCCTTCCGCCCCCGCCGCTGGCGCGGCGCGTTATTGCCGCGTCACGTCAACGCCGTTATCGATGTTCTGGAAGCCGATAAACGCGGCGTGAGCGCCACGGCGGATTCCACCGAAGTGCGCGATGTGCGCCGCGTGGAAATTCATCAATCTCGCAATATAGGCTGCACGCTGCTGTTCGATCCCGATCAGCATCTTGAAGAACGTATTCTGAAAGAACAGTTCCTGCCGTAATCGATTAGATTTTGCGTGGCTTGGGCGGCATTTTCACCGCGCGCAGGCGGCGTTCTTTGGCGAGTTCGTTTTCAATCTCACCCAGACCGGCCACGACCTGTTCGTTCAGGTCTTCGCCATCCATGATGCCGGTTTGCGGGATCAGACCCAGACGCTTTGCGATTTCCTGATAGCCCTCGACCACATTGCCCAGATCCTGACGGAAGCGATCCTTGTCGAGTTTTTCACCCGTTTTGGAATCCCACAGGCGGCAATTGTCCGGCGAAATTTCATCGGCGAGGATGATATAAAGCTCATCGTACTCACCCCACAGGCGGCCGAACTCCAGTTTGAAATCAACCAGCGTCAGGCCGATACCCGAGAACAGACCCGACAGGTAATCGTTGACGCGGAACGCCTGCCCGATAATTTCGTCGAGTTCGTACGGGTCGGCCCAGCCGAGCGTGATGATGTGATGCTCGCTGACCATCGGGTCGTTGAGTTCATCTTTCTTGTAATAAAACTCCACGATCGGCTGCGGCAGGATCGTGCCCTCTTTCAAACCCAGACGCTTGCACAGCGAACCGGCGGCGATATTGCGGATGACCACTTCAAGCGGAATGATTTCCACCTGACGCACCAGCTGCTCGCGCATGTTCAGCGATTTCAGGAAGTGCGTCGGCACGCCGATCCCTTCCAGCTTGGTCATGATGTGCGCGGAGATACGGTTGTTCAGAACGCCCTTCCCGGCCAGCACGTCTTTCTTGGCGCCGTTGCCTGCGGTGGCATCGTCCTTGAAGTACTGGATCAGGGTGCCCGGTTCCGGTCCTTCGTAAATGACTTTGGCCTTGCCCTCGTAGAGGGCTTTACGTCTGGTGTTCATGAAAAATCCCATTTTGTTCATACCTTCATATAACAATGGATTTGGAAGTTTTCAAATGTTACAAAGGGTCTACCGTTAATTATTCAAATATTTGAGGAATTCCGACCGATGAGCCTGGATGACAGAAAATCCGCCTTTGAGAACAAATATGCCCACGATCAGGAGCTTCAGTTCCGCACCGAGGCCCGCGCCTGCAAGATTTTCGGGCTGTGGGTGGCCGCGGAACTGGGTTTGAGCGGGGACGAGGCGCTGGCTTACGCCAAGACGGTCGTGGCCGCCAATCTCGACGAGGCAGGCTTCGACGACGTCAAGCGCGCCGTCCGTAAGGATCTGGATCAAAAGGGTATTTCTCACAGCGACGCCATTCTGGATGCCCATCTGGATAAGGCCGTAGAGGAAGCCAAAGCCCAGCTTATGGATGAGATGGGGAAATAAGCCTTATGGCTATGGACGCCCAGACCATTGAAAGCATGATCCGCGAAGGCATCCCCGACGCGCAGGTCAGAATTGAAGATTTGCGCGGTGACGGCGACCATTACGCGGCCTATATCGTTTCCGGGGCGTTTCGGGGCTTGTCCCGCGTTCAGCAGCACCAGCTGGTATACAAGGCGCTGCAGGGGAAAATGGGCGGTGAGCTTCACGCGCTGGCGATCCAGACGGCCACGCCCGAAGACGCAAAGTAATTTCGATTAACTGAGTACGCTAAACTATCTTAAGGAGAGACCATGGAAAACGTAGTATTCGACCGCATCCGCCGCGAAATCACAGACAACGATGTGGTGTTGTACATGAAGGGTACGGCTGTTTTCCCGCAATGCGGTTTCTCTGCCGCCGTCGTGCAAATTCTCTCGCAACTCGGCGTGCCGTTCAAAGACGTCAATGTACTGGAGGATTCAACGATCCGTCAGGGCATCAAGGATTTCACCAACTGGCCGACCATTCCGCAGCTCTACGTGAAGGGTGAATTTGTCGGCGGTTGCGACATCGTGCGCGAAATGTACATGAATGGCGAGCTGCAGGATCTGCTCACCAGCAAGGGCATCGCGTCCAAAGCGGCTTAGGCCCTCGTTACCTTACATTCTCGGCAATTTCGAGTCCCGGTGGATATAGCACGACTGGACAAGGCCGAAGCTTGCCAGCACCGCCAGCGTCGCCGTTCCACCGTACGACACCATCGGAAGCGGAATACCGACGACGGGGATCAATCCCATGACCATCGCTATATTGATGAAAACATAGAGCGAGAAATTGACCATCAAACCCATGGCCAGAAGACGGCCGAACGAATGACGGCAACGCAGCGCCATCCAGATGCCGCTGAAGAAAATCAGGCAGATAAGCACGAGCAGCGCGATCCCGCCCGTCAGGCCCCACTCTTCCGCCCACAGGGTGAAAATAAAGTCCGTCTGTTTTTCAGGAAGGAAGTTGAGGTGGCTTTGCGTGCCTTTCAAAAATCCCTTTCCTTCTATGCCGCCAGACCCCAGTGCGATTTTGGACTGCATGATGTGATACCCCGCGCCCAGCGGATCGCTTTCGGGATTGAGGAAGGTCGTCACGCGGCGCTTCTGGTAATCATGCATAAAACCCCACGCCACAGGTAACATCGCGGCCACGCCACCCGCCGCCAGCACGAACCACCGGATCGGCGCGCCCGCCAGAAACAGAATTGCCGCTCCGCCCATGATGATCATCAGCGACGTCCCCAGGTTCGGTTGCAACAAAACCAGACAGACGGGCGCAATAATGATCAGGGCCGCCGGAATCAGGAAACGGATCGATCTCATTTCCTCGGGCGTGGCCGAATGGAAATAGCGCGCCAGCGCCAGCGTCACGGCGATTTTCATCAATTCGGACGGCTGGATCTGCACGAACCCCAGATTGATCCAGCGCTGCGCGCCCATCCCGATCTGGCCCATGACCTCGACGATGATCAGCAGAATAAAACCGACGATATAAATGGGATAGGCCATCCGGTACCAGAAACGGATATCCACCATGGCGATGATCAAAAGCGCGGCCAGCCCCATGAAGAAACGCGTGATCTGACGCGACGCCCACGGATCGAGGTTGCCGCCCGCCGCCGAATAGAGAGCGACGGCGCCGACCCCCGCCATCATCGTGACAAGGATAATGAAAATCCAGTTCACCTCGCGCAGGCGGTGAAAAATCGACATTTCGCTATGAAGTTTCAACGCTTCAGCCATTGCTGTCGTCTCCTGCCGCCGGGGCCTGCTGCGCGGGTTTGGGGGTTTTAACCTTCACCTGCGATGCCGAAGGCGCCATTTTCGACGATGCCGGATCGCGCTGCAACGTCATGGTCAAAAGATCGCGCGCCACGGGCGCCGCCGCGGACGATCCCCCGCCGCCATGCTCGACCACCACCGCACAGGCATAACGCGGCTTATCGAGCGGCGCATATCCCACAAACAAGGCATGGTGGCGGAAACGCCATGGCAGGGTTTCGTTTTTGATACCCAATGCGCGTTCCTGTTTGGTGATGCGCTTTACCTGCGCCGTTCCGGTTTTGCCGCCCATTCCCATGGCCGCCACCGCCGGATCTTTGAGGCGCGAGCCATAGGCCGTGCCGCGTTCGCCGTTCACGACCCGCGCCATGCCCGCAATCACAAGGTCGAGATGCCGTTGATTGATATCGATTTTGGGATAGGTTGCGGGAATACGCGGCGTATCGCCCACGAAACCGACGATATTCGGGCGGATCGCATAACCGCCATTCACAAGCCGGGCCGTCATAACGGCAAGCTGAAGCGGCGTTGTGAGGTAATAGCCCTGGCCGATACTCGCGACGATACTTTCGCCGGGATGCCAGCTTTCGCCATACTGCCCCAGTTTCCACGCGCGGTCGGGGACAAGCCCCGGACGCTCTTCGGATAATTCAAAACCGAATTTTTCACCCAGTCCGAATTTGCGCGCCATGACCGCCAGACGGTCGATACCAAGATCGATCGCCAGTTTGTAAAAATACGTGTCGCACGATTGCGCCAGCGCATCGAGAAGCCCGACCGTGCCGTGTCCACCCTTTTTCCAACAATGAAACTTGTCGCGGCCGAGATCGTAATGGCCGGGGCAAAAGGCGGTTGAGTGTTCGGAAATAACGCCAGCTTCGAGCGCGGCGAGCGCCGTGATCATCTTGAATGTCGAGCCCGGCGGATATTGCCCCGCAATCGCCTTGTTCGTCAGCGGGAATGCCGGGTCGGCGAGCAGTTCTTCCCACCGCTCCGCGCTAATGCCGCGCGTGAAATGATTGGGATCGAAGCTGGGGAACGAACAAAGCGCATACATGGCGCCGTCATGCACATCCATGATAACCGCCGATGCGCTTTTCGTCGCGACAAGGCGCTGCTGCATGTTGAACTGCAGATCGGCGTCGATCGTCAATGTCACGCGCTTGCCTTGCGTGGCGGCATTGTGTTTCAGTTCGCGGACTTCGCGCCCCACGACGTTGACTTCCATTTCGGCGGTGCCGGCACTGCCGCGCAAATCGGAATCCAGCGCCTTTTCAATCCCTGTTTTTCCGATGCGAAAGCCCGGTTGTTTCAAAAGCGGGTCTTCGCCGACATCGCCCTTCGCCACCGCGCCGACATAACCGATCATGTGCGCCGTGGCGTCGCTGAACGGATAGGAACGAATTTCGCCGACTTCCGTGCTGATGCCGGGCAGATCGGTCAGGTTGACTTCGATCGTCGCGACTTCTTCCCAGTTAAGATTGTCACGCACTTCGATCGGCGCGAATTTGGAGGATTTTTTCGCCAGATTGAGGACTTTTTGAATCGCGCGCTCATCGAGTTTGATCATGCCCGACAAACGCTGAAGCGCTTTTTTCATGTCCTCCGTCTGTTCGGGAATCATGATCACGCGGTAATTCTGGTTGTTGATGGCGAGGGGGACGCCGAAACGGTCAACGATCTGGCCGCGCGCGGGCGCAAGAACCTTGACGCTGATGCGGTTATTCTCCGCCATGGTTTTGTATTGCGGGCCTTGCGCGATCTGAAGCCATGCCAGACGGCCGCCAAGGACCGCCAATATCGCGCCCTGCCCCGCCCCGATAACAAAGGCGCGGCGCGTGAAAGTTTCGGCGCGGTCGTTTTCCCTATCCAGCACGGATGAATGAAACCCTTCTGTGAGACGGACAGGTTATTAAGGAAGCGGCTTGGACGCAACCGGCAAGATCCGGTGAACCAGAATTAAAAGCAGGCTGATCAGCGGAAACAAAAGAATTGTAACCCCCGCGCTGGCCAATGACGGGCCGGCCGGCACCAGCGTGCGCGAAATCAGGGCGTATAAGCTCCATTGAGCGCTGGCCGACAGGAAACAGGTCAGGGCAAAACCGATCCAAAGCCCAAGGAAAGATTGTCCCATCAGGTAGAGGCGCTGCATACGCACGACCCAATGCACGGCCACCAGAATCAGCGCGTTCAGGCCCAGCGGCAAACCGGAAAGCGTATCCATCAACAGGCCGAGAACAAACACATACCAGGGCGGCAACAAGGTAGGGCGATAAACCGCCCAGTAAAAAACCGCTGCGAGAAGAAAATGCGGCCTGACTTCACCGGTCAGCGGAATGGAGTAATTGATAACGCTGAATGCAAGAATCAACAGCACCACCGTCTGCGCAAGCAGCAAGCGCAGCGTCCAGTTCAACGTTTCATAACCGGTGATATGGGCCATCATGATGGAAGCGAGTGTAGATTACGGCGTTGCGTCGAGCAACTGGCCTTCGAGCAGATTGGGATTCTGCGGCACATCCAGAATGCGGACATAAACGACGCGGTTCATGTCGGCAAAAGGTTGTACCTGAAGTTTTCCGCCCTCCCCCTTTACAACCTTACCGATCGGCAGGCCCGGGGGAAACACGCCGCCATCGCCGGACGTCACGATGCGCGTGTCTTCGGCAAGCTCTACATCCGGCGGAAGATGACGCAAAACAGGGTAAATTTCGTTGGTTCCCGCAAGAATGGCTTTCTGGCGGCTGCCCTCGACAATCACAGGAACGCGGGAGCTGAAGTCGGACAGGAGCAACACGCGGGCCGCTGTTTTTCCGGTTTCGATGACACGGCCAACCATCCCCTCGCCCGACAGCACGGCCTGACCTTTTCTCACGCCGTCCTGACTGCCGGCACCGACAAGGACGCTTTTAACATACGCGTTGCCCGCATCCACGATAACGCGGGTGGAAACATATTTATGCTGACCGTCGATCTTGAGATTGAGAAGTTCCTGCAGCGACTGATTTTCCGACTGCAGCATCAGCGCGGTCTGATACCACTCGCGCAGTCTTTTGTTTTCGGCTTCGAGGCGCACATTCTCCGCGCGCATTTCCGTCATGCCGGAAACGTTGCCGACGAAATCGGCCGCGGTCTGGAAGGGACGATTGACCGCGCTCAGAACCGGCGCGGCGGTATCGGCGATGGTCATGCGCATACCCGACATGGTGCCGGGTTTGAAAAACGACAGGCAAAGAATGATCAGGGAAAGAGTGACAAACACAAGCGACGTGCTGCGAACCCCTAAAAAGCTGAAAGGGGAAAGGCCGGCAAAAACTTTCGCTCTACTTCTGCGCTTCACGCGCTCATCTCCATAAAAAACAACCGGATCAGGGCTGTGCCGCCTCAAGCGGACAAAGGCCCTTATTCCCTTTGTAAGACCTAATTATTAATTTATAGGAAAAGAAAGGCCCTATCAACGCGCTAGCGCGTTTTGTCAACATCCCGTAGGCAAAAGACCTAGTAAGCCCCGATGAGGACGTTTTTCAGGGTTTTCATTTCTTCCAGCGCATGGCCGGTACCCAGCGCCACACACGATAGTGGGTCGTCGGCAATGGTCACGGCCAGCCCGGTGGCGTGGCGCAGGACATAGTCGAGATTGCCCAGAAGCGAACCGCCCCCGGTCATCACGATCCCTTTTTCTACGATGTCGGCCGCCAGTTCGGGCGCTGTATGCTCGAGGGCGACTTTTACGCCCTCAATGATCTGGCCGACCGGCTCGGCCAGCGCCTCGGCGATCTGGCGTTCGGTGACCACGATTTCCTTGGGTACCCCGTTCATCAGGTCGCGGCCCTTGATTTCCATGCGGCGGCCTTCGCCGTCGGCGGGCGGACAGGCCGACCCGACTTCTTTCTTGATGCGCTCGGACGTGCTTTCGCCGATC
>CAYPCP010000013.1:0-26876 GCA_964409255.1 uncultured Pseudobdellovibrionaceae bacterium | reverse complement strand
GATAAAGTTCTTCGAGGAACTCGCAGATCACCTGTGAGTTCGCCAGGGTCGTGCCGTCGGGTTCGACCAGAACCGGAACGTCCCCGGCAGGGTTCATGGCGAGAAATTCTGTACGGCGCTCCCAGATTTTTTCGATCTTGAGATCGAACTCAAGTCTCTTCTCCGCGAGTGCGATGCGGACCTTGCGGGAGAAAGGGTGCAACCAGAGGTGATAGAGGGTTCTCATGGTCGCCCAGCTTACCTTAGGCGAACGTGGATGAACAGCCCCTAATATGCCAAATATTTACGGACGGATAGCGTTGACGGTTAAGGAAATCGTCACGACGTTCGCCACGGTGCTTTCGTTCGCCCACTGCCCCTGCCCCACACCATAGTCAAGGCGGTTGACCTGTGCGGTGCCGGACATCGTCGCCGTTTTCTGTCCTGCTTTATTCTGACCGAACGTTATGGTGAACGGAACGGTAACGGGGTGTGTTGTATCGCGGATCGTCAGGTTGCCGATCGCGACATAATTATTTCCATCGGCATGCTCGAACGCGATCGTTTCAAACTTAGCCGTGGGCCAGAGATCGGTATTGAACCAGTCGGACGTCCCGATCGAGGTATCGCGTTCCGCGTTACCGGTCGACGCGGTGGTCAGGTCCACCGTGATTGAGGCCTTGCTGGCCGGCAGATCATCCGGATTGAAAACGATCATACCGCTGAATTTACCGAAAGATCCCGTGAACGGCGTACCACCCATCGATGCGGTAAAGTCGATCTTGCTGGCCGAGGGCACGATAGCCCAGCCATGTTCGCCAAGGTTGGACAGATCGATATCCGCCGCCGTGATATCGGCCGGCGTGCTGACACCCGCGGTTTTTTCCGTCCCCGGTTCGCCCGTTCCGCCCGGCTGGGTAATCAGGTAGCCGACGCCCGCGAAAAATACCAACACGACCGCCGCCAGAACAAACGTCCCGGCCCGGCTTTTCAAAAATGACATGCGCATCAGCGTGGAATCCTTATCGATGAAATGGTGTTTGAACGCCCCGGCGACATGAAGACCGACCGCCACGATAAGAGCGTACGCCAGATATCCATGGGTCGCACCAGCGATTTTATACAGAGTTTCATCTTTACCCACGATATTGGGCATATCCAGACCGAAGAATGGCACCGGATATTCGGCGGCGGACGACATGATCCACCCCGACAGCGGCATGCCGATCAACGCGGCATACAAAAAGAAATGGGTAACCCCCGCCAAAAACCGTTCCCAGCCAGCATGGGTTTCAAGATGGGACGGCGGAAGATTCAGGACGCGCCACAGAATACGCCCGATCACAATGAACAGCGCCAGAAAACCGAATGATTTATGAATGACGTAAAGCTGCAGTTTTTCCGGGCCGTACGCTACCTCTCCCATATACAGGCCCAGCGGGATGAGGCCGAAAATGAGGAGGGCGGTCAACCAGTGAAAAGTCCTGGCGACCGCCCCATATTCATCGTCTGAATTCGACAGCGCCATTATTGCGCGGCGCCTTCAGCCGGTTGCGCTTCGACTTCGAGGCGTACCGTAATTTCATCGCCGACATTCGGCAGGCCGTATTTCACGCCAAAATCCGAACGTTTGAACGTCGTGGTCGCGGAGAAACCGGCATGATCTTTACCGCTCATCGGGTGTTGGCCGACTTTGTTTTGCTTGGTCGCCAGAACAACCGGCTTCGTTACACCCAGAATCGTCAGATCACCCGTAATGTCGGCTGTATCCGCGCCGGTTTTCTTGACGCCCGTGCTTTTAAAGGTAATGTCCGGGAATTTTTCGACATTCAGGAAATCAGCATTCTTCACATGGTCGTCCCATTTGGTCGTGCCCATATCGACCGAAGCGGCTTTGATCGTCACATCGACTTTGGATTTTTCGACATTGACGGTGTCATAGTCGATCGTCCCGTCGAAATCATGAAACATGCCGGTAGAGTTGGAAAAACCAAGGTGATTGACCGAAAACACGACCTGCGTGTGCGGTTTTTCAAGAACGTAATGTTTTACTTCGGCATGGGCCGGAGCAGCGGCAAGAAGAGCGGCCGCAAAAACGGGAAGAACGAATTTCATAAAAAAGTCTCCTGACTTATCTGGGTTGGAAGTCTTACTCAAGGTATCCTTCGGCCCGAAAAAGGCAATGGTTACATGGGCCTATGCCATTATTTTTAGGCTGTTTTCCCTAAAACAGGTTGCGATTGAACAACGCCACCCCGCCCCACGCGCCAAGGCCCGCAAAGACCCAGACCGCCAGCCCGTACGTCCAGCGCAGCTGGCGGTTTTTGACCAGTTCGTGGTTGCTGTAGGATTTCAGGAACAGGGCGATCGTCCCCAGCCCGAAAACAAACCCCAAAACAAACCCGATAATGCCGTAGAGATAGACCATGTCCGCTTTCTTCGTTATTCTGCCTTTGATTATTGAACGTTTTTAACCGGTTTTCATCCCGTACATGCCGCTTCTCCACATCCTCCTCCTTGCCATTGTGCAGGGTATCACCGAACCCCTGCCCGTCAGCTCCAGCGGACACCTTGTGCTGACGCACCGACTGCTCGACGGGAATACGGTCGACATGTGCTGGGAACAGGACCGGACGATGGATATCGCGGTGCATGTCGGCACGCTGTTTTCCGTTCTCGCTTATTACTGGCGGGATGTTCTGGCGATGATCACAGGCATATTCAAACCTAAATCCGACGGATTCGGCCTTGCGCTTAATCTGGGCATCGCCTCTATCCCCGTCATCATCATCGGTCTGGTCATTCACAAGCTTGAGCCGTCCTTCGTCTGCCTGCTTGAAATCATGGCGTGGATGCTGGTGATCTTCGGCATCCTGCTTTGGGTCGCGGATAAATTTTCCCTTGCGGAACGCACCGTGGAACAGATGAACTGGAAACACGCGATCCTTATCGGCTTTGCGCAATGCTGCTCGCTGATGCCGGGGGTAAGCCGTTCAGGCGCGACCATGACGGCGGGCCGTTTCCTTGGCTATAAACGCATCGAAGCCGCGCGCTTTTCCCTGCTACTCGCGATTGTCGCCGTTGCCGGCGCTGGTACGCTTACCGCGATCGATCTTGTTCAGGATGAAAATGCATCGCTGTCGAACGATGCGATCCTCGCCGGATTTTTCTCTTTCATCGCCGGTTATGGCGCGATCGCCTTCATGGTGAAATGGCTGCAGCATTTTACGTTCACGCCGTTCGCCATCTACCGCATTATTTTAGGGATTGCCGTATTGGCGATGATCTATACCGGCGCGTTGTAAACCAGCCAGACTTTCGTATCGCCGTATATTTTTTCCTGTTCAAGGACCAGGCCTTGCAGGTCGGGTGTTTCATGCTCGGCCATTTCCAGCACGAACAACGCATCGTCTTCTACCCAGTCGCCACTGCGCAATTTCTCAATCGCCTGCGGGATCAGGCCGCGATCATAGGGCGGATCGATAAAGACAAGTGTAAAGCGCGGATGCGTATCCGGCCGCGCCGCCAGCGCCGTGACATTCACGTTTTTGATATAGGCATTGGCATCCAGCGTTTCCGCATTGTCCTTGGTCACGCGGATCGCCTGCGGGCTTTTATCCCAGAGCGTTGCAGATTGCGCACCCTGCGATAATGCCTCCAGCCCCAACGCGCCGGACCCGCAGAACGCATCGCACACAACGGCATCAACCACCGCGCCGCGGGCATTGAGCATATTAAAAATCGCCTGACGCACTTTATCGGACGTCGGACGCGTGCCTTGATCGGGCACTTTGAGCGTCCGGTTGCGCCATATGCCACCCGAAATCCTCATTTTTTGAAGAAACCCGGAATTTGTTGCTTGAGGAATTGTCCCTTGATTTCCAGCACCGAACCAACCGGCAATTTACCAAGCTGGAACGGGCCGTACGACAGGCGGATCAAGCGATTGACCTTCAGGCCCAGCGCTTCCATCACGTTACGCACTTCGCGATTTTTTCCTTCGGTAAGCGAAACGGTCAGCCACACGTTCGAGCCTTGCGGTTTTTCCAATGTCGCTTCGATAGGGCCGTATTTCACGCCTTCATACGTCATGCCGTTCTTGAGTCTGTCGAGACGTTCCTGCGTCACGTTACCGTGTGCCCGCACGCGATAGACGCGCACCCAGCCCGTCGCGGGCAGCTCAAGATACCGCGCCAGCTCACCATCATTGGTGAGCAGCAGCAGACCTTCGGTATTCAGATCGAGACGCCCGACGCTGACCACCCGCGGCAAACCCTGCGGCAGTTTATCGAATACCGTATCGCGGTTCTTTTCATCCTTGTTGGTGGTGACAAGGCCCGCAGGCTTATGATGAAGGAACAGCCGCGTGATTTCTTTTTTCGGCAGGGCGTTACCATCAACGACAATCTCATCGGCATCGCTCACGACGCAGGCGGGGGTCGTCAGAACCTTGCCATTGACCGCCACGCGGCCCGCGGCAATCCACGCTTCGGCCTCGCGGCGCGAGCAAAGGCCCGCGCGCGCCATCACCTTGGCAATGCGCTCGCCTTCTTTCGGTTCTTCTTTGCTTTCACGGCCTTTTTGCATTATCTAACCCCTATGCAGGATGACCATATCTATATGCAGGCCGCAATGGAAGAGGCCCTTGCCGCCGGCGCCCGGGACGAAGTGCCGATTGGCGCGGTTCTGGTCGACCGCGCCAGCGGGGAAATCGTCGCCAGAGGCGGCAACCGCACCCGCGAACTGGCCGATCCCACCGCCCATGCCGAAATTCTGGTGATCCGCGATATCTGCCGCAAGGAAGGCGCGCAGCGCATTCCCGGTTACGACCTGTTCGTGACGCTGGAGCCGTGCGCGATGTGCGCGGCGGCAATTGCCTTCGCCCGCATCCCGCGTCTTGTGTTTGCTGCGCCCGATCCGAAAGGTGGCGGCGTGATTCATGGCGGCAGGTTTTTCGACCAGCCGACATGCCATCACAAAATCATCGTCGAGAACGGCATTCTCGCCGACGAAGCAGGCACAATCCTTAAAGAATTTTTCGCGGCAAAACGCGTTTAAGCGGATTTTTTCTGGGCCGCAATCGCGCGCCAGGCAATATCGCGGCGTGCAAAACCATCCGGCCAGTCAATTTTATCCAGCGCCTTGTAAGCTTTGTCCCGCGCGCTTTCCACCGTCGCACCGGCGGCCACGATATTCAGAACCCGCCCGCCGATGCTGATGATATCGCCCTTGGCGTTTTTCGACGTGCCGGCGTGGAATACTTTCACCCCTTCCATCGTATCGGCATCATTGATGTGACGGATCACCGTGTTTTTCACGTAATTTCCAGGATATCCCTTGGCGGCCATGACAACGCACAGCGCATGCTGCGTCGACCAGTTGAGCTGCCCGCCGTAAAGATCGAGATCCCCGGTCGTCGCCGCGTACAAAAGATCGAGAACATCTTCTTGAAGACGCGTCATCAGAACCTGACATTCCGGGTCGCCGAAACGGGCATTATATTCGATCAGATACGGATCGCCTTTTACCACCATGATCCCGGCATACAGAATACCCGTATAAGGATGGCCGTCCTTGGCCATGCCCTCAATGGTCGGGGTAATAATGCGGTTCATGATTTTTTCGTGAAGCGCATCGTTCATCAGATGCGCGGGGGAATAAGCCCCCATGCCGCCCGTATTCGGTCCGGTGTCGCCATCGCCCACGCGTTTATGGTCCTGCGCGCTGCCCATGAACAGAACGCTGCGGCCATCGGCAAGAGCGAAAAAGCTCAGCTCTTCGCCATCCATGAATTCTTCGACGACCACTTCGTGGCCCGCCTCGCCAAACGCATTACCGGACAGCATATCCTTAACCGCGTCTTCGGCTTCTTCCACCGTCTGCGCGATAATAACGCCTTTTCCGGCGGCAAGGCCATCCGCCTTCACGACGATCGGCGCACCCGTCTTGCGAATGAATTCGGACGCTTTGTGCGGGTCGGTGAAACGGCCAAACGCCGCGGTCGGAATATTGTATTTCTGGCACAGATCCTTTGTAAAACCCTTGGACCCTTCAAGCTGCGCCGCCGCTTTGGTCGGCCCGAACGCAGGAATGCCCGCCGCCTTCAGCGCATCGACAACCCCCAGAACCAGAGGACCTTCAGGACCGACAACGACGAAATCGATTTCTTGCTCTTCGGCGAACGCGACGATACCCGCGATATCTTCGGCCTTGATATCAACGCATTCGGCAATCGACGCGATACCGGCGTTGCCCGGCGCGCAATAAAGCGCTTCGCATTTATCCGATTGTGCCAGACGCCACGCCAGCGCGTGTTCCCGTCCCCCGGACCCGACCAGTAATACCTTCATCGTAAAGCTCCTGAAATTCGAAGGCCACTCTAGCCTTTATTCTTCCAGCATGACAAGAGAAGCATTGCCCCCGGCGGCCGTGGTATTCGTTGAAACGACCTTTTCCGTTGCGAATCGCTGGAGATAATACGGCCCGCCCGCCTTCGGCCCGGTCCCGGAAAGGCCATGCCCGCCAAAGGGCTGAACCCCGACCACCGCACCGATGGTCGAACGGTTGACATAGGCGTTCCCGACGTGAACCTGAGAGGTCACGTCATCCGCGACATTGTTAAGCCGCGTATGCAAGCCGAAGGTCAAACCGTACCCCGTCGCGTTGATGTCGCCGATCAGCGTACCGATATCTTTCCCCGCATAACGGATCACGTGCAAAACAGGCCCGAATACCTCCGCCTTAAGAAAATCGAGCGAGGGGATTTCATAGGCAATCGGCGCAAAGAAATGACCGGTGCGTTTCTGGGCATCAGTGACCGCTGCCTCGGCGATGAACTTTCCCGCCCCCTGCAATTTGGATTTATGACGTTGCAGGGCGGCCAGCGCCTCTTCATCGATCACCGGGCCGATATCGGTCGCCAGCTTTGCCGGATCGCCGATTTTAAGCTGCGCCATCGCGCCGCGCAGCATGGTCAATGTTTTATCCGCAACCTCTTCCTGAATGAACAGAACGCGGGCGGCGGAACAACGCTGCCCCGCCGAACCGAACGCCGATGTGATCACGTCATCGACGACCTGTTCCGTGAGCGCGGATGAATCCGCGATAAACGCATTCTGCCCGCCTGTTTCGGCGATCAGCGGCACAATCGGCCCGTCCTTCGCCGCCAGCGATTGGTTGATCGACCGCGCGACAGCCGTCGAACCTGTGAAGGCAACGCCGCCGACATCCGGATGCGACACGAGGGCCTCGCCCACACGCCCATCGCCCGGCAAAAGCGTCAGCGCCTTCTCAGCTATTCCTGCCTTGTGCATCAGGCGCACGGCAAAAGACGCCACCAACGATGTCTGCTCCGCCGGTTTGGCGATAACGGCATTACCCGCCATCAACGCGGCAACGATTTGCCCCGTAAAAATCGCGAGCGGGAAATTCCAGGGGCTGATACACACGAACACGCCCCGCGAACCCAGCGTATAAACATTTCGTTCGCCCGTAGGGCCGGGGAGAATTGTGCCGTTTTCATCGAAACTGCGGCGCCCCTGCGCCGCGTAATAGCGGCAGAAATCCACCGCTTCGCGCACCTCGGCCAGCGCATCGGGAATGGTTTTTCCGCCTTCCTTGACGCAGAGCATCATAAGCGCCGCGCGATTTTCCTCGAACAAATAGGCGATATTGTCGAGCGCGGCGGCGCGCGTCGCGGCTTTGGTCCGCGACCATGCGGCATGCCCCTCACGCGCGGCGGCAAAGGCAGAATCGACAAGCCGCGTATCGGTAAAATGAACAGTGCCGATTTTTTCCGCGGAATTCGCGGGATTGCGCACATCTTCCGGCACAATATTTTTATGCGCTTTTCCGGCAATCAACGGCTGCGCAATATTTTTGGCCGGGGAGAAATTTTTCTCCATCGCCGATAACAGCCCATCGACCGTCGCCGCATCGGTTAGATCCAGCCCTTTGGAATTGGCACGCGCCACGCCGTAAAGCTGACCAGGCAGGGGAATTTTGGGATGGCGCTTGCTTTCATATTGCTGCGCTTTTGCTACCGGATCGCCGGCAAGCTGTTCCGCCGTGATTTTCTTGTCGTAAGTTTTATTCACGAAAGAAGAATTGGCCCCGTTTTCAAGAAGGCGGCGGACAAGGTACGGCAATAATTCCTGATACGCGCCGACAGGGGCGTAGACACTGACTGTCGCGGTTTCTTCTTCCTTAAGGGCGTCATAAAGCGGATCGCCCATCCCGAAAAGTTTCTGAAATTCGAATCCGCCGCGATTGGTCCCCGCCATATCGAGAACGGAAGCCACCGTATGCGCATTATGCGTGCCGAACATCGGATAAATGCGGTCACGGTTCGCCAGCAATTTTTGCGCGCAGGCCAGATAGGACACATCCGTATTCGCCTTGCGCGTAAAAACCGGGTAGTCGGGCAGGCCTTCGACCTGCGCGCGCTTAACTTCGCTATCCCAGTACGCGCCCTTTACCAGACGGATACGCAGCGGACGGTCATACGTTGTCGCCATTGCGATCAAGCGGTCGATCAACGGCATGGCGCGTTTCTGATACGCCTGAACGGCAAGACCGAAACCGCGCCAGCGTTCAAATTCCGGGGACTTCATGATGTCCTCGATAAGAACCAGCGATATCTCAAGGCGCTCGGCTTCTTCCGCGTCGATGGTCATATCGATTTTCTTGGCGGCGGCAAGGCGGCAAAGCTCCGTCAGTCTTTCACGCATCGGCGGAAGGCATGTTTCCGCCTGTGCAAAGCGGTATCGCGGATGCAACGCCGAGAGTTTGACCGAAATACTCGGCGTCTGGCCGGTGCGTGTTTCGCCCAGCGCTTCGATCGCGCGGCGATAGCCTTCAAAATAATGGTCGGCATCGTCCTGCGTGCGCGCGCCTTCACCCAGCATGTCGTAAGACAGGCGGTAGCCGTCTTCTTCGAGTTTGCGCGAGGCCTTCAACGCGGATTGAATATCCTGCCCCACGACAAACTGGCTGCCGAGCAGCTTCATTGCCTGTCCCACAGCCTGACGGATCACCGGTTCGCCGAGCTTGGAAAAGACGCTGTTCATCGTCGCCCCGGTCACGGAAAGACCCAGCCCCGCCGCGCGCGTCATCCAGTCGCCGCCCGACGCCGTTTCGCGCAGCCAGCGCGTCCCCGCAACCTTGTCCTTGATCAGCGCCCCGGCGGTCGGGCCATCGGGAATGCGCAGCAACGCCTCGGCCAGACACATCAACGCGATGCCTTCGGGCGTGGACAGGGCGTATTGCTGAAAAAAACTTTCGATGCTGCCGGTTTTACGGCGCATGCCGCGCACCTTGGTGATCAGGTGGGAGGCCCGCGCCCTTACCCGCCGCGCGCGGATATCATCCCATTCCAGCACGTTCAAAAGGTCCTGAAGGATTTCCTGTTCGGGGCGGTACAAATAGCGCGAAAGCGACGATGAAGGGGATGACACCATGCCTTATAACTTATACCATCCCCCATCATGACAACAGAGGATCTGTTCAGCGCGGCGCAATCCGCCCCCGCAAAAAACGCCGGCACCAATGTTCCGGAAATGAGCGTGTCCGAACTCGCCCATTCCCTGAAACGCACGCTGGAGGAAACCTTCGGGCGCATCCGCGTGCGCGGCGAACTGACCGGACTTAAACTCGCCTCCTCCGGCCATCTCTATGGCGATATCAAGGACGAAGACGCGGTCGTCAACATCGTGTGCTGGAAAACCACCATGCCGCGCCTGTCGATTCGTCCCGAAGACGGGCTGGATGTCATCGTGACGGGCAAAGTCTCCAGCTATCCCAAATCATCCCGGTACCAGATCATCGTCGATTCCATGGAGCTGGCGGGTGAAGGCGCTTTGCTGAAAATGCTGGAGGAACGGCGCAAAAAACTGGCGGCCGGAGGCCTTTTCGACGCCGCCCGTAAAAAAGAAATCCCTTACCTCCCCCGCGTTATCGGCGTCGTGACATCCCCGACGGGCGCGGTCATCCGCGACATCATCCACCGTGTAGAGGAACGCTTTCCCACCCGTATATTGGTCTGGCCCGTCGCCGTACAGGGCACGGGCGCAGCCGAACAGATCGCCGCGGCGATTCGCGGTTTCGACGCGCTGCAAGGTGACGACCGGCCCGATGTATTGATCGTGGCGCGTGGCGGCGGATCTCTCGAAGACCTGATGGCGTTTAACGAAGAAATCGTCGTCCGCGCAGCGGCCGATTGTTCGATCCCGCTGATCTCCGCCGTCGGACACGAAACGGATACAACGCTTATCGACTTTGCCGCCGACGTGCGCGCGCCCACACCCACCGGCGCCGCCGAGATGGCCGTGCCGCGCCGCGATCAGCTTTATGCGACGGTACTGGACGATCACAAGCGTCTGGTCAGCGCGCTATCGCGCACCTTGCGTGAACTCAGGAGCGTTCTGGCCGCATCGAGCGCGAAACTGGCCCACCCGCAGCAGCTCCTCGACACCAAAACGCAAACGCTCGATTACCTGACCGATCGTCTGTCCCGCTCGTTCGAAAAAGGCGTGACCGCCCGGGCGCACAAAATCGGGCAGCTTGCCGCCAATCTTCGCCATCCGCGCGACCTTCTCGCGCGCCTTCAGGACCGCCTTCAACTCCGCGCCGAGGCGCTGGCCCGGCAGCCCGTGCGAATGATCGAACCGCTGCAGCAAAAGATCCGCCACGCCGGGCAGCTTCTGGAAAGTTATTCTTTTGAGCGGGTGCTGGAACGCGGCTTTGCCGTCGTCCGCGGCGCGGATGGCCGTATTATCGCCCGGGCCGCCCAGGCCCCGGAAGGCGCGGAAATCTCCATCGAATTCGCCGGCCACGAAAAGATTGGCGCCATGGCGGGAAAAAGGCTAAAACCCTAGGGTTTTGGCCCCAAACGGGATATAGTACGACCATGAGACACACATTACGCGATCTGACGAACAAGCTGGGGGTGGGATACATCCTCTCCGCGTATGAGACATGCCCGTGGTCCGTCTATGACGGCGAGAAAGGCATTACCTGCAGCGCCGAGGTACGCATGAACCCGGACGGCGACGAACTCGAAGCCGAACTGCAGATGATGTACGACGTCCCGCCCGAAGGAAAACCGCCCGTCGAACAGGTTTTCTACGCCCTTTTCAAACCCGCCGTAACCGACGGATGGGACCCGAAAACCATGAAGGTGCAGGGCCAGGGCGCAGACGCGACCATCTACAACTGGGATGAGAAAGCGATCAATTTCTTCGAAGCCTGCGTTCAGGAACTCAAAATGGGCAACGTGCCGGATATCGAAGAACTGATCGACCGCGAGATCCGCGGCGGCGAACGCTTCGGCGACGCCTCGCGCGGCGGCGGTTCCAAGGCACCAAAAATCAAACCGCAAAAACTCCTCGGCATGAAACAGGGCCGCGGGTTTTAAGCGCGCTTCAGGTTTTTTTTAGTTTTAACCACCAAGGCACCAAGAATTCTATAAAAGCGTCATCCCTGCGAAGGCAGGGATCCATTCAGGCGGATAACAATGGATGCCAGCCTGCGCTGGCATGACGGGTCCAGATGAATTCTTGGTGCCTTGGCAAACACCGCCTCATGGAGCGCCAAGTAATATCTCCTGCGACATACCCCCGATTGTAATCGTTGCCACAACCAGATCGCCCGGCAGCGCCGGCGATCTCAGGCGAACGCGCACCGTTTGACCATTTGCAACGGTCCCCGATGCGGTCCAGCCCCCGCCATTGATACTGACTTGAGGCACCCCCTGTCCGGTCATTGAAACAGGCAAAGGAGCGGCGACCCCCGTTATCGTCACCATATTGTAGGACTCGTAATAGGTATTCAGGAGGGTGTATGGCGGCATTTCAAATCTCTCGACAGCGCCTGTCCACATCTCCACACACATCCAGCCGCCCCATCCTCTCATCGGGATTTCGCTGAGACCGCAGCCCAAACCGTCCAATGATGCGGCATTGCCTTCCGCGCCGCCGCCTACCTCAACCCAGTCGTCGCCATCGCAATAGAACATCTTGTGTGCGGAAAAATCATACCGTGTTTGCGATTCCTGCCCGGCGGGCGACAGGCAGGCCGCTGCCGCACCGGGAAACATCATGACAAAAGCAGCAAAAAGAAAAATAAGACGCATCGGTTCTTCCCTTTTTTTCCGGTTTGAAAAAAAAGTCACCAGAGCGCGCTCTGGTGACCGGGTGTTAAGAACCGCTATCCATAGGAAACGGCGCAGCAGCCTTTGGGCCGAAGCCTTGGACATACGCCACCGCCACCCGATCCGAGATCGAGTGGCATCGTTGATGCGCAAACCTTTAGAAGGAAAAACGCATCAATTCACGGCTGATGCCAGCCGCTATGGATAAGAGGTTCTTAAGCCCCGGCATGCGCAGACATTCCACGCACGCTTACACAGAGGATATGAAAAAGAAGGCAAAACAGCAAGATAATTTCATGCCGCCCTAATTCTGGACGATCTGCTGAACCATAATGCCGTAATCGCTGGCGATTTTACCCAGGCCGCCGCGGATGGTTTCGCCGCGGGCGCGGAAAAGCCACTCGCTGCCCATCCGTTCGATTTCTGCGACGATCAAGCCCGTTCCGCCCGCCAGAATGTCTTCGTGCAGTTCGAAACGCAGCATTTCCTGCTCCGTCGCCTGATTGACGATGCGGAAATAAACGTTTTTGACGTGTGAAAAATTATTCTCGTTCATATCGAGATCGTAGATCGACACGACGAAGACAATCTTGGCGACGTCGAACGGCAACGATTGAAGGTCGAGAATGATCGTTTCATCGTCGCCCTCGCCCGCGCCTGTGCGCGAATCGCCCGTGTGGCGCACCGCCCCTTCGCTGCCGGTCAGGCTGTTATAAAATATGAAGTCGCTGTCTTCGCGGGTCTTTTCATGACGGTTGAGCAGGAAAGCGCTTGCATCGAGATCCGGCGGATCGCGGTCGAATTTTTTAAGATCCCATCCCAGCGCCACCATCGCCGTGCGCAGCGCCGGATCAAGGCGCGTCAAATTGACTTCATCTCCCGGTTTGACCGTCTTGAAAACCGTAGGCGCGGCAAAACCCTCGTTCGCCTTGCGTTCGGCATGCGGGTCATAAAAATCGTGATCGTCGTCGGTTTTGTTATCGGCCATGATGGTTGTTCCTGTTCCCGGTCAGTATAACGGCTATGCAGGCGCCTGTCAGGCGTCTTTCGCGCCGTCTTCCCACGGCAGGCCAAAGCCGAACGCCCGGTCCATCGAATTATGACCCGGAAAATATTCCATGACGTTGGTCATGCGGATGCCGCCGCGAATATTTTCCAGCGTCGCCACAGCGCAGATCACCATGCCCGGCGCCTTGTTTTTAAGGCTGGCGACCATCGGGGGCTCGTCGGGAACGCGGACCTGGATCTGCGGCTTCACGCTTTCCCAGTTATCGGCCCCCTTGTAAATATAGATATAAATCAGCAAGCGTTTGACATCGCTCCATTGCGCGCCCGATACGGTAATGATTTCGTCATGGCCCGCGGCCAGGCCCGTGCGCTCATCGCCGGAAAGCTGCATGTAAGGATATTGATCGAGACTGCCGAAGCTCTTCCCGAAAGCCTGAAGCGCCCCTTTTCGGCCATCCTTCATTTCGTAGATGCAGCCCAGATCGAGATCGACGTATTTTTCGATTTTTTTAGGTTTCAGCCGAAGAAGCCGCGCCAGAAGCCCGGTACGCTGCTTTTCCGCTTTCACCACGTCCCAGGCCACGCCGATGGTGAAATTTTCAAACGGCCCGGCATGCGGGTTGATGACGGCCTTTTCGCCCGGTCGGGAGAGAAAGCCGCTCATATTCTGGAAGTCGGCGGGGTTGATGTAACCTTCTGCCCCGATCCCGCCGTGACGGGACTTTTCGACCACGTAACGGTCTGCTTCTTCGAGAGAATCCTGAGATGAACGATCGCGCATAACGGCTCTTTTTCCGGCTTTTGTTTCCGCCCCACTATATGCTAAACCGTGGGGGACTTCAAAGCAGGAGAGAATACAAGGCCATGGCTTCTTATCAATATGTCTATGTCATGAACGGGCTGACCAAGACCTATCAGGGGGGTAAAACCGTCCTGAATGGCGTCACGCTCAGCTTCTTCCCCGGCGCGAAGATCGGGGTTCTCGGCCCGAACGGCGCGGGTAAATCGACCCTGCTGAAAATCATGGCGGGCGTGGACAAGGAATATACCGGCGAAGCATGGTCCGCCGAAGGCGCGCGCGTCGGTTATCTCGCGCAGGAACCCAAGCTTGATGAAAATAAAACCGTTTTCGAAAACGTGATGGAAGCCCTCGGCCCCATTAAAGCGAAGGTCGATCGTTACAACGCCGTTGCCGCCGCCATGGGCGAACCCGATGCGGATTTCGACAAGCTCGGCGATGAAATGGCGAAGCTGCAGGAAGAAATCGACGCGGTGGATGGCTGGAGCCTCGACCGCACCATCGAAATGGCAATGGACGCATTGCGCTGCCCGCCGGGCGATGCCAAGGTCACGCACCTCTCGGGGGGTGAAAAGCGCCGCGTTGCGCTGGCGCGTCTGCTGCTGGAAAAACCCGATCTGCTCCTGCTCGACGAACCGACCAACCACTTGGATGCCGAAAGCGTCGCATGGCTCCAGCGATTCCTTCTCGAATATACCGGCACTGTCGTCATGGTCACGCACGACCGTTACTTCCTCGATAACGTCACGGGATGGATTCTGGAGCTCGACCGCGGTCACGGCATTCCGTATGAAGGCAATTATTCCGCTTATCTCGACGCGAAACGCAAACGCCTTGAGCAGGAATCGAAAGAAGAAGCCTCCCGTTCCAAGACCCTCGAACGCGAACTGGAATGGATGCGCCAGACGCCCGAGGGCCGCCGCAAAAAATCCAAGGCGCGTATCGCGGCCTACGATCAACTGCTCGCCGATGCCGAAAACGAATCCGTCCGCAATGCGCAGATCGTTATCCCCGCGCCGCCGCGCCTGGCCAATCAGGTTGTCATTGCCGAGAATATTTCCAAAGGATTCGACGATCGCCTGTTGATCGACGGCCTGTCCTTCAAACTGCCGCCGGGCGGCATCGTCGGCGTTATCGGTCCGAACGGGGCGGGTAAATCCACGTTGTTCCGTATGATTACCGGCGCGGACAAGCCGGACACCGGTACGTTTACGGTCGGCGATACGGTAAAGCTCGGCTATGTCGATCAGAGCCGCGATTCCCTCGACGAAAACAAAAACGTATGGGAGGAAATCTCCGACGGGCTCGACATTCTCAAGCTCGGGAAAATCGAAATGGCGTCGCGCGCCTATGTGTCGGCCTTCAACTTCCGCGGACCGGATCAGCAGAAAAAAGTCGGCAAGCTTTCGGGCGGGGAGCGCAACCGCGTCCATCTCGCCAAGATGCTCAAAACCGGCGCGAACGTCCTGCTGCTCGACGAACCGACCAACGACCTAGACACGGAAACGCTTTCCGCCCTCGAAGAGGCGCTGGAGCGTTTCGCGGGTTGCGCGGTCATCATCTCCCACGACCGGGCTTTCCTCGACCGTCTGGCCACCCACATCCTGGCCTTCGAGGGCGATTCGCATGTCGAATGGTTCGAGGGTAATTACGAAGATTATGAAAAAGACTACCGCCGCCGCCACGGACAGGACGCCGATACCCCCCACCGGATCAAGTACAAACCGCTCCGCAAGGCGGGCTAAACGGGTGTAAAGGCCGATTCCCACGGCCTTTAAATTCATTTACAATCAATTCCTTAGGGCCCGCGTCGCCGGGCCCGCCATCCTTTTGCCCAAATTGGAATGGGCCTCAACCCCTATGCTATACTTCAAAATAGAGAGAAATGTGTGGATTCCGCCTGTTTGCGGCGGCCCGGGGCACGGTGAATGACGGTTAACACTCCTACTGTCGGCAAAATTAAGGGCAAGGATATTGCCCGTTTCGTGTTGCTGCCCGAGATCCTGCCGCGCGCCAAGGCGCTGGGCGGCACCGGTTTTGCCTACCTCGCCTTCCTGATCGCCAACGTCTACCGCGCGGTGCGCATCCTGCCCGCGGGACACCCTTTCACGCTGGTCGGCAATATGGGTAAGTTTGGCATCCGGCAGGTCATCGCCGCCGCCGCCGACAATGTCATTCTCGACCGCAAGCATATTGATCAGATCATTATTTTTCTGGCCGTCCTTGTGGCCATCATCCTGCTCGCGTTCCAGTTTCTCGGGATTATCATCCTCTTGTTCTCGGGACAGGCTTTCGCTGGCGGGGGCGCGGGGGCGGGCGGCGACTTCCTCGGCATGTTCACGACGACCAAGCCTGAACATGACATTGCCTTTATGCTGCTCGATTATATTTTCGGGATTCCCAAATTCTTCGGCTCTGCGGCGATCGCCGCCGGATCGACGCCGTTCCATAACGGTTTGCATACGCTGTTCAACTTTTACAATCTTGCCCTGCTGATCGTCGCGGTCCTGATCTTCCTGTATTACGTCGTCGTCGTCGTGGCTGAGACGGCTTTGCATGGAACGCCCTTCGGCCGCCGTTTCAATACGGTCTACGCGCCGCTGCGTCTGGTTTTCGCCATCGGCCTTCTCGTGCCGCTGAATTACGGCTTTAACGCCAGCCAGTATATCGTGCTGGGCGCCGCGCGCGCAGGATCGGGCATGGCCACCAATGGCTGGCTGCTGTTCAACCGCAATCTGACCAACCCTATGGGCGCGGAGAATGCCAAGCTTGTCGCCGAACCGAATGCCCCGATCGATTACAGCCTCAATCAGTTTTTGACCGTCGCGCGCGCCTGCCAGAAAGCGTATGAATTCGGTTACAACAAGGATGTTAAAATCGATGCCTACATCATCAATGAGGCAAACCCGATTTTATACAGCGAAACCGATTACGCCACGGCCCGCAATATTTTTAAAGGCGGCTCCGTTGAGGTCGTTTTCGGCCATAAAGGCGACAGTCAGGACCATAAGAATGCGGGGGGTGTCATACCCTATTGCGGAAAAATATCGATTCCCGTTTCGGTTTCCAACCCGTCAATGCTTAGCGGCGGGAATAATCAGGGCGGCAACACGGCGAACAATAATAACTGGACAGGCAACGGCGGTGAAGAAATCGGCCCCGAGCTCATTCAGGCACGCTATTACTGGCTGGCGAAGTTTATCTGGGAACGCCCGTTCATTGAATCCCTGGGATGGCGCATGGCCTATGCCCACCGTCTCTCAAAACCCGATCCTTGTTACGGCAGCAGCGGCCGAGGCAGCTTAGGCGATAATGGTAGCTGTAAAACAAGCTATAAGCCCCCCAGCGCTATCAAAGACCAGTTATCAAAAGATATCCAGTTTTATATCAACACGATCGTCAAGGAAGGTGTCGATACCGCGCGGCAATCCGCCGATTATAAAATCGATGAAGAGATCTTAAAGCGCGGCTGGGGCGGGGCAGGCATCTGGTACAACAAAATCGCCGAACTGAACGGCGCTATTTCCGACGCCGCGCTCAGCCTGCCGTCGGTCACGATGTGGCCTATGCTCATGGAGAGCGTTAAATCTCAAAAAACTGCGCAGGACAAAAATATGGAACCCTGCGACCGTTTTTCAGCCAGTCTGGCTGATGGCATAGGACCCGTACAGCCGAATAAAGCCATAGACCTGTACATTACACGCTCGACAGTTTCCGCCTACCGTTACTGGTATTGCGACCAGACGACAGAGCAAAAAGGCCTTACGGCCAACATTTTCTGGGACGCCATGCATATCATTTTCGGCACCGGCGGCCTGTTCAGCCTGCGTGATAATGCCGACGCAGAAATCCATCCTTTGGCGCAATTGACCGCTATCGGAAAAACGCTTGTCGAAAATTCCATCCGCAATATGGCCTATTCGATGGGGACGGCTGTTGTCGGCGGGTTTCTGGGCGCCATCGCCCCGCACTGGGGCGCACCTGTTCAGGCCATGAGCAGCTTCTTCGTCTCGATCGCCATGATCGGTTTGACGGCAGGGTTTATCCTTTATTACATCCTGCCGTTCCTGCCCTTCATCTATTTCTTCTTCGCGGTCGGTGCCTGGATTAAAACGATTTTCGAGGCCATGGTCGGCGTGCCGCTCTGGGCGCTGGCGCACCTTCGCATCGACGGCGACGGATTCCCCGGCCGCTCCGCCGCAAACGGCTATTTCCTGATCTTTGAAATTTTCATTCGCCCGATCCTGACCGTCTTCGGCCTTCTGGGCGGCATGGCCGTCTTTACAGCGATGGCGGTTATCCTCAACGATATGTTCGACTTCGTGGTGTTCCAGGTCACGGGGACGGAACTTGGCAGCGGAAACAACGCCGGCGGAAGCGTCTACACCGGCGAGTATGAAGAATTCCGCAGATCGATCGTCGATGAGTTCTTCTTTACGGTTCTCTACGCCATCCTGCTTTACATGATGGGCTTGGCGTCGTTTAAAATGATCGACCTTGTTCCCAACAACATCCTGCGCTGGATGGGCGCCGGCGTATCGACCTTCGCCGATCAGGCCGGTGATCCGAAAGAGGGTCTGGTTCAATACGCTGCTATCGGCGGTTACCAGATCGGCGGTCAGCTCGTCGGCGCCATGAACAAGGCAGGCGGCGCGGTTGGTACGACAGCCGGTGCCATTGCAAATATTGGCCAGCAACCGCAAGAGAACAAATCGTAAGGAGTCAAAGGCGAGATGAGCGCGGTATTCACCAAAGGAAACATTTTGCGGTATATGCTTTTACCGCAGGTGATGCCGCGTATGCGAGATCTTGTCGGGACCGGGTTCTGGCATCTGGCTTATTTTATGGCACTGGTTTTTCGCGCCGCCAATATTTTTCCTCCCGGCCATCCTTACCTGACCGCGCGCATGCATGGAGAGTATGGCGTTCGCCACGTTCTTGCCGCTGCTGCCAACAACATTCAATACGACAAAAAGCATCTCGACCAGATTGTCCTGTTTTTTTCGATTCTTGTCGGTCTTGTCATCCTGTTTATTCAGTTTGGGTTGATGGTCGTCTCTTTCCTCATCAACCCTGCCTCTGCCGGCGGGGGCGCCGGTGGTGGTGGCATGCCCAAAAATCTGAGCGAGTTTTTTGTCACTCAGCACCCTTCCGATGATATTGCCTTCCGGCTACTTGACCGTGTTTTCGGCGTAAAAGGTCTTTTTAACTCCGCAGATCAGGCGAAAATCGGCCAGTTCCATGAAGCGCTGCATGGACTTTTCCAGTTTTACAGTATCGGCCTTCTGGTTATTGCGGTTTTGATCGCAACATATTTTATTGCAGCTGTGCTGGCAGAAACCGCAGAGACCGGCACGCCTTTCGGGAAACGTTTCAACCATGTCTGGGCTCCGATCCGCCTGGTCGCCGCGTTCGGCCTTTTGATTCCCATCGGGCAGGGCTTGAACTCCGCGCAATGGATTACGCTGTATGCCGCCAAGTTCGGTTCCGGTTTCGCTTCGAACGGCTGGATCAAATTCAACGAAGTGCTGGGCGAAGATTCCCGCCAGCTTCTGGGCGACCCCAATAAACTTGTCGGAACGATCGAAGTGCCGGAGATGTCGCATCTCGGGCAGTACATGATGATCGCGAAGACATGCAAGGTTATTATGGAGAAAAGGCACCTTGGTGCTAATAAGATTTATGGCTATCTGGTAAAAAGCCCCGGCGAAGGAAGCGCTATTAATCTGGCAGGTATAAGTTATCAGGACGCGCTCAAATTCTTTTCGAACGGCGATATCTTGATCCGTTTCGGCGAAAGAGACGAAAAAACATATACCTCTTTCAAAGGTTACGTTTATCCGTATTGCGGCGATCTTATTCTTCAGACCACCGACCTGAAAGAACCGGGTGCGATGAAGATGCAGGAAGAGTATTTCAAGCTCATTCAGGAACTTTGGACCGGCAATTTGCTCAGTCTTAATACACACGCCGAAAATTACAGCAAAGCCTATGCGCAGGTTACGCGTGAAAAATCCAGGGATACTTACACGCCGGAAGATACCTATAAAGAAACATCGAATAAAACGCTTCGCGACAGGGTGACCAAAGCCATCAAGGATTCGGTGGAAGCACAAAGCAATTCGGAAACATGGCGCAAGAACGAAGACCGCCTTAAACGATGGGGCTGGGCCGGTGCAGGGGCCTGGTATAACCGTGTCGCGCAGATCAACGGATCTCTGATTGGTGCCGTGCAAAACGTCCCGCGTCCGCGAACATATCCATCCGTAATGGAATATGTGTACAAGGAAAAGCAGGCACAGGATGCAAATACAAACCCTATGGAGCGCTTTAAAGCCGCTTTGTCCGACAAACGTGAAGTTCGCTTCCTTTATCTCGGGGATGCCGATATCGCGCGCACATTGTATGAAGTGTATTCCTATTGGGAAGGTGACGGATTCCGTAACGATACCATCAGCGCGCACACCAAACTTACCGGCAATGCCATTATTGATGCCATTAACGTTATTTTCGGCACGAACGGCCTGTTCGATATGTGTAAGAACACGAACATTCACCCATTGGCGCAGCTTTCGAACGTGGGAAAAGGCATGATCGAAGCCTCTATCCGCAACTTTGGTTTCTCCGTTGCAACAGGCGTCGCCGGCGGTATCGGCGTATTCCTGCAGCCGCATATCGGCGCAGGCCTGACGGCGGCGTCCAGCTTTTTCGTCACGGTGGCCAGCGTCGGCATCATGATCGGTTTTATTCTGTACTACGTTGTCCCGTTCCTGCCATTCCTGTATTTCTTCTTCGCGGTGGGCGGCTGGGTCAAAGGTCTTTTCGAGGCCATGGTCGGCGTGCCGCTCTGGGCCCTGGCCCACTTGCGCATTGACGGCGAGGGTCTGCCGGGCGACGCGGCCATGGGCGGTTACTATCTTATTTTCGAAATTTTCATTCGCCCGATTCTGATCATTTTTGGCCTTCTTGCTTCCGTCGCCATTTTCTCCGCGATGGTGAAGGTCCTTAACGAAACTTTCCAGCTGGTGGTTTCAAACCTTTCCGGTTTCAACCCGGAAACGACCGCCTCCTGTACCGGCAACGCCTCCGCTTCCGCGCCGGTCGGCAGTATCGAGTATTTCCGCGGGCCGGTCGACGAACTGTTCTTTACCGTCATTTACGCCATCATCGTTTACATGATCGGCATGTCGAGCTTTAAGCTGATCGACCTGATTCCGAACAATATCCTGCGCTGGATCGGGGCGGGCGTTCCGACCTTCGCCGACCAGGCAGGCGAACCCGCCGAAGGTCTGGTGCAGCGCGTCGCCGTCGGCGGCACGGTCATGAGCGGTCAGGTTCAGGGCGCCGTCTCGCAACTCGCCAGCGCCGCCGGCGGAACGGCGAAAGCTGCCGCCAAAGATTTAGGAACATCATAGATGGCGGTCGGTCACGGCATAACGCGGCGCGATGTGATCCGGTACGCATTGCTGCCGGGGATCATACCGCGTCTGCGGGATTTCTCTCGGATGAGCTTCGGCAACCTGGCCTTTCTTATGGCACTTGTGTTCAATACCGCGCGCATCCTGCCCAAGGGACATTCTTATTTAAACCCGCAGAATATCGGCACATATGGCATTCGCCGCGTTATCGCAGAAGCCGCCAACCATCTCAGGCTCGAATGGCGTTACGCGGATCAGTTCGTCGTGTTCTTCGCGATCCTGACCGCGATCGTCATTCTGGCGTTGCAATTCGTTCTGGTGATATTCGCCGCCGTCATCGGCACATCGCAAGCCCGTGGCCCGATGCCGACCAACAATTCCGCTTTTTTTGTCACGCCCGACCCGCAGAACGACATCGCTTTCCGGATGCTCGATCTGGTATTCGGCGTGCCGGGTTTCTTCAATTCCAAGGAAATACAAAACGGCGCAACCCCGCTGCAAAACGCGCTGCACAGCCTGTTCGAATTTTACAGCTTCGGGCTTTTGATCGTTGGCATCTTTATCATTCTTTATTTTGTCGTGACGATCGTTGCCGAAACGGCGCAGGAAGGAACCCCCTTCGGCCAGCGCTTCAACGCCGCATGGGCGCCTGTCCGGCTTGTCTTGTTTTTTGCCCTGCTTCTTCCCGTGACATCCGGCCTTAACGGCGGACAGGCCGTTGCATTGGGCGCGGCCAAATACGGATCCGGCCTCGCCACCAACGGATGGCTTCTTTTCAACGAAGTGATCGCCGGAAAATATATGGGGGAAAAGAAAGAACTCGTTGGCATTCCCCAGACTCCGGATATGGCCTACCTTTTCAACTTCATGATTATTGCCAAAACGTGCGAGTACCTAGAAAATAGGAATCATCCCGGAGATGAGCTTACGCCTGCGCGTAAAATCGAAGCTTTTATCGTCACAGGCAAGGAAGCGCTGCCGATCGGCACCAGCTTTCAGGATGCCGTGCAGAAGACCAAGGGTGCCAATCTCCATATTCGCTTCGGCGAAAAAAGCGAAACACTGCATAAAGATTTAAGCGGCAATGTTTATCCGTATTGCGGCGAAATCGTCATTTACACATCGGATACGGCGGAGCCTGGTTCGGCAAAAATTCAGGAAAGCTATCTCTCTCTCGTCCGCGAACTTTGGAACGGCGGATACGATCTGGAGAAAAACGCCCTGAATTTCAATCTGGTTTATTCGTCGGTTATTCCCAAAGACAGGACGGCACCCCTGCCCGACATCGAATATAAAACAAAATCGATCAAGGACATTCAAAGCAAGGTTACCAAATATATCGAAGAAGCCGTCAAAACGCAGATCGAGCAAGGAAAATGGGACCCTGACGAAAACATGAAGAAGGTCGGCTGGGCCGGTGCTGGAATCTGGTACAACAAAGTCGCACAGCAGAACGGCGCCTTGATGACGGCTGTATCCAGCACCCCTTCCGTCGCTTTGATGCCAAGCGTCATGGACTGGATTCGCAAAGAAAGGATCAAACAGGACAAAATCGTCGCTGCAGATGACCAATACACGCCGACCCTTTCAAGTGGCGTTGCCCTCACCTATCCGAACCCGGCCGATGAGGATATCGGTCGAGTCCTGCACAAGGTTTATGAGTATACGTTGAACGGCGGGTACAGTAATGATGCGCTCTCCGCGCGCAAAAAATTGACGGGCAATATCATTATCGACACCGTCAACCTGCTCTTCGGAACGCAGGGTCTTTACGACATGTGCAAGGATACGACCATTCATCCGCTGGCGCAGATTTCAATCATGGGAAAAATCCTGATTGAAAAATCGATCAAGGCGATGGGCTTTTCCGTGTTCAGCGGCGTGGCAGGCGGCATGGCCTCCCTCATGTCCCAACATCTGGCCAGCGCCGGCTTTGCCGCGGCCAGCTTCTTCCTGACCATCGCGACGCTCGGCCTGATGATGGGCTTCGTTCTGTTCTACGTCGTGCCTTTCATGCCGTTCCTGTATTTCTTCTTCGGCGTCGGAAGCTGGGTCAAAGGGCTTTTTGAAGCCATGGTCGGCATTCCGCTCTGGGCACTGGCTCACTTGCGCATTGACGGCGAAGGTGTTCCTGGCGATGCCGCGAAACAGGGATATTTCCTGATATTCGAAATTTTCATTCGCCCCATTTTGATGGTCTTCGGCTTGCTCGCGGCAATTGCGATTTTCGCCGCGATGGTAAAAGTGCTGAATGAGATTTTCTACCTCGTGATTGCGAACACGACAGGCCACAACCCGGTCACGAGCGCGAATTCCTGTTTCCAACCGCCGCAATCGGCAACCGGTGGAGGCGGCGCGGCTGCAAACACCAGCCCTGTCGATGTGAAGACCATGTTCCGCGGACCAATCGACGAATTTTTCTTCACGGTTATTTATGCCGTGATCGTGTATATGATCGGCGTGTCGTGTTTCAAACTGATCGACAAAATCCCGGACAACATCATGCGCTGGCTCGAAGACGGCATCTCGTCGTTCGGTAAGCGCGATATCGACCCGGCCGAAGGTCTCGTTCAACGCGTCGCCGTGGGCGGCGCGGCTCTGGGCGGGCAGCTGAAGGGCGGGATGGAAAGCATTGTCGGCACTTTCCGTTAGGAAAGCGCCGACAACATCATCTCAAATTTTTAAGGACAGGATTAGCGGTTGCGCAGGTGCGTCAGAAGCGCCTGGATATCGCCGCCACCCTGCTGGATAACGCCCGAGAAATCCGAACGCTGCGTCAATGCCATGCTGACGCCTTCGATAATCACATCGACAACTTTATAGGAACCGCCCTTGCCGCGCACGCGCCAGTCAACCTGCACCTTGCTGCCGCCATCGGGCGAAACGATATGGGAGGTCACGATCGTGTCTTTGTCGCCATCGGCGCGAGAGGAACCGACATCCAGTTTCTGGCCTTTATATTCATTGAAACGGGCAGCATAGACGTCGACGACCATCGCTTCGAACAGCGAGAGATATTCCTGTTGCTGTTGCGGCGTGGCGCCGTTCCAGTAACGGCCCAGCGCAAAACGGCCGATCGTCTTCATATCGAAGCTGCCTTTCAGCAGTTTGCGGAATTCAGCTTCTTTCTGCGCCTGGCTGTAGCTCTCGTTACCGAGGAAAGAAATGCCGCGCTCCGCCATCGAAGAGATGAATTTCTGAGCGCCCGAATCCGCTTTCGCGGCGGCGGCTTCGATAACGCTTTCCCGCGGCAGAACCGTTTCGGCATGAAAAGCGGTCGCGCTCGCCGGGGTGGCGGGCATACCGGCCAGAATGGTACCAAGACCGAGGGCGGCAATCAGAACGGTATTTTTACACATCGATTTATCCTTTTTCATAAGTTAATAGACCAAAAATATATTCCTGTTTACCCGCAAAGCAGGCGGTCCACCAGTCCCTATTTTATACGCGCCAAATGCGGCCACCCTTTGACGGGGATAAGGCAATAAAGAACGGGCCGGTCTCTTACAAAGAGCCGGCCCGTTCAAAAGTTCCTATGACAAGATTTTGCCTTATTCGTAATCCGGGATCGACGGAGCGACTGCCGTGTTCGGATCCTGATCGTTGATCAGAGCCTGACGGCGCTGGATGTACGCGCTGCGCAAGGCAGCATAGTAATCGAACGAGTTACGACGCAGATCGTCGATGACATCGAGAAGCTCTTCACGCTGATCGACAACGCTCGCAGCAAGACGGGCATAGTGCCACTCTTCCTGATCGGTGTTGAACAGGTACATGCGGATCGGGTCGAGGTAAGCATCGACCAGCAGACCGGACGCATCGCGGACCGTCGACGGACCGAAGATCGGCAGAACGATGTACGGACCATTTTCAACGCCCCATACAGCGAGCGTCTGGCCGAAATCTTCCGGCTCATACGGCACGCCGCCGTCGGAAGCGAGATCAAGGATACCGCCGAAACCGGCCAGCGTGTTTACGATCATGCGCAGCGTGGAATTCGCGGTGCCTTCAAGGTCGCCCTGCAAAATCTGGTTCCCGATAATGACGGGCGATTTCAGGTTGCGCAGGAAGTTGCGCATCGCCAGACGAAACGCTTTCGGCGTCGCCGCGCGGTAACCGCGGGCAACAGGTTCAAACACGGCTTTGTCGACCGCTTCGTTGACCTTCAAGCTGTTCCGGTTGAAATTTTCCATCGGATCGTCAACGACGAGATCGCCGTCAGCGTACTGGCTGCCGCCTGTCGTCGAACATGCGCCGACCGCGACGCACATCAGCATCGCAGCGATCAGGCTTAACTTACGGCCGGCGTTCATTGCGCCGCCTTTTACTGTATTGATGCCCATACTGGCCCCACTCAAAAATTCTTATTTTTTGTTAGTAATTCACTGGTATTCAAATGAAAATCAAATCATCAATTCAACAGAGTAAACCACAAAGGCGGTTACGGTAAGGTTAATTTTCCTAGCCTTCCTTAACAATCCACGCTGTGGAAATATTCTGAAAAATAACTGATTTTCACATACCTGTAAGCTGCCCGCAAAATACACGCCACCTATGCAAAAGCAATCGGGATTTGCGTCCGGCGTAAGAATTTTCAACCTGAGTGTTGCAGAAAATCCTCAACCGTCCTCGAACGTCATCATCGCGCCCACGCCCAGCAGGAAACAGATGGTAGGTGCGAACCAGGCCGACAGCAGCGGTGGCAGTTGACCCGATGCGCCCAGCGCCTGAAGGAAACTGCTCATGAAAAAGACGACAAACCCCATCATCACCCCGACAACGATCAGGGTTCCGGTCCCGCGCTGACGCGGCGGGCGCAGGGAAACAGAGGCCGCCAGCAGCACCATCGCCGCAAACAGCAAGGGCCGGGACAGCAGGCCCTGCATGTGGATTTTCAGGGCCGTGGCATCAAACCCGGTGCCCTCCATCGTGTCGATGAACTTGGCCAATCGCCAGAAAGGGATCGTCTCGGGTGAGGCAAAGCTCTCCTCGATCTCCCCGACGGTCAGCTTGGTCGCCAGTGTTATGTAAGATGCCTGTGAAGGGCGGCTGACGCCCGGCTGGTTGACGGTAGCCCGCAGGAAAGTCCACTCCCCGTCTTTCAATACAGCCTCTTCGGCGTCAATCCGGCGCATGAAGTTCTGATTGCTGTCGAAGAACAGGGCCATGACATCTTTTAAGACCCATTCCGGCATCTTGACGCGGCCCGCGTGAAGAATGACCTCGCCCTTGTCTTCCCCCTGCCGCAGCCATAGGCCCTGATCCGACAGGCTGACCAGATTTTCCTGGCGGTTGAGATAGGTGCTTTCCATGCTGGCGTAACGCCCGACCAGAATCGCGCCCATCGGATTGATCACGGTAATCTGAAGAATGCCGATCAAAACGGCCGCGCCCGCCACAGGCCCGAGAAACTGCCACACCGACAGGCCCGCCGCGCGCACGATGATAAGCTCGTGTTTGCGCGTCAGTTGCCAGAACGTCATCATCGCGCTGAAAAGCACCGCGAACGGCAAAATCAATTGCC
>CAYPCP010000012.1:0-27105 GCA_964409255.1 uncultured Pseudobdellovibrionaceae bacterium | reverse complement strand
GGTGCGAATTCCTCGTCTGCAACACGGACGCGCAGGCGCTGGAGGGGTCTCTCTCCGAAGCGCGCATGCAGCTCGGTGTGCATGTCACGGGCGGTCTGGGCGCCGGGGCGAAACCCGAAGTCGGCGCGATGGCCGCGGAAGAAAGCCTCGATGAAGTCATGGGCTTCCTCGATGGTTCCAACATGGTTTTCGTCACTGCCGGTATGGGCGGCGGCACGGGGACGGGCGCTGCGCCGGTAATTGCGAAAGCATGCCGCGACGCGGGCATCCTGACCGTCGGCGTTGTCACCAAGCCGTTCCACTTCGAAGGGACGCACCGCATGCGTCAGGCCGAAGCCGGTATCCTGGAAATGCAGAATTACGTCGATACCCTCATCGTCATCCCGAACCAGAACCTGTTCCGTGTGGCGAATGAAAAAACGACCTTTGCCGAAGCCTTCCGTCTTGCCGACTCCGTTCTGCAATCCGGCGTGCGCGGCGTGACCGATCTGATGGTGATGCCGGGTCTGATCAACCTCGACTTTGCTGACATCCGCAGCGCAATGCTCGAAATGGGCAAGGCGATGATGGGCACGGGCGAAGCCGAAGGCGAACGCCGCGCGATCGAAGCGGCCGAAGCCGCGATCAGCAACCCGCTGCTCGACGACGTCTCGATGAAGGGCGCCCGCGGCGTCATCATCAACGTGACGGGCGGCTCTGACATGACGCTGTTCGAAGTTGACGAAGCCTGCAACCGGATCCGCGAAGAGGTTGATCCGAATGCCAATATCATCTTCGGCTCCACGTTCGACGAAAAACTCGAAGGCCGCATGCGCGTCTCTGTTGTCGCGACCGGCATCGATGCCGAAAGCGTCCGCGCGCCGATCTCGAACAATGGGGGTCTGCGTGTTACGGCGGTGGGAAAGCCGCAAGCGGTTGAACGTCCGGCGCTTGAGCGCGCCAAACCGCAAGTAGAAACCGTTCAGGCTGCGACGATCCATGCCCGCAACGCGATGAGCGTTCCGCCGCGTCCGACCGCCGCAACCGTTGTTCAACAACCGGCCCTGCCGTTGCAGCCGGCCGCCCGTGTTGAGGAACCGGAAATCGACATGTTCGAACAACAGGAATTCGCGCCGACTTACGCTGTTGCCGGTCAAGGTGGTATCGCGTCTTCGGCGGTTGGTTCCATGCGTGGTAACGTCCATCAGGGCCGCTTCATTCCGCCGGCGCCGATCGTGCCGGAACCGCAGGAAATCCGTCCGGTTGCCGCTGCCACAGGCTACGGCCCGCAATTCGCCGCGCCTGCGCCCGCGTATCAACAAGCCGCGCCGCAACCTTATGCGGGTTCGGGCGCCGGTCTGGTTCTGCGTCCGCCGGTACCGGCTGGCGTCAACACAGCGCACGTCGCGGCTCCGGCCGAACGTAAAAAAACGCCGTCGCTCTTTGAACGCATCACCGGCGGCGTCCGCCGCGATGATCGTGACGAAGACAATCAAGGGGGTGGTCAGGCCGCTCAGGGTTCCGCCTCTGCCGGTGGTTTCCATGCCGGTCTGCGCGCACCGCGTGCCGCGGAAGCGCCCTCGCAAGGTCGTCTGAACATCGACACCCCGGCGGCGCCGCGCGCGGTCGAAGGGGACAACGATCTCGACATTCCGGCTTTCCTTCGCCGTCAGGCGAACTAAGTCCGCTGTGCCGGGTTTGATATCAGAATAATGGAGGAGCCCTGACCGGGCTCCTTTTTCTTGGGAACGAAACGATGACAGCTTTAAAAATCGTGATTGCGGCGGCGTTGCTGGTATGGCTGCTGATGGGCGCGCCGCAGCCGTTTTTCGATCTTGATGGAAAACCGGAAAAAACCGCGCTGCCCCAACAGGATGGCGTATCCGGTCAATCTTCCGTGTCGAAAAACGTGGAAACCGGAAATGAGTCTGATGTACACTTCGAGGAGGTCGTGGAGGATGACGGCGAAGACGTCACCGAAGACGACACGTATGAGCACGAAACCCCGGCTGAGCGTTTTCAGCGCCGCCGGGAGGAACGCCGTCAGGCCCGCGAAGAACGCCGTGACGATGACGGCGACTCGGGCAATCTCGGCGACTGGCCCCGGTCCGGCGACGACGGGGAAGACGAGGAATGATTCAGGAAAGCGACGAACGAACTGAAGGACCTCATTTTCTTTAATTAATTCAATTCCTTATAAATGTAACACGGCGCAATAAACCGTGATTTGAGGGTCTTCCGCCCCGCCCCATATAATCGGGATAGACAGGAAAGACCCGGACTCCATGCAACATACTCTGCGCACCCCCATCACCATCACCGGCATCGGTCTCCACAGCGGAAACCCGGTGACGGCGCGCCTTGTCCCCGCCGCGGCGGATGAGGGGATCGTGTTCGTGCGCACCGACATCGCCGGCAAGGATAACGTCATTCCTGCGCGCTGGGATCATGTCGTCGACACGCGCCTGTGCACTGTGATCGGCAACAAAGATCGCGTAACCGTTGGAACGATTGAACATTTGATGGCCGCGCTGCGCGGCTGCGGCGTCGATAACGTCCGCGTCGAAATCGACGCGCCCGAAGTGCCGATCATGGACGGCAGCTCCGCGCCGTTCGTCGCCGCGATCGAAAACGCCGGGAAACAGGTGCAAAGCGCGCCGCGCCGCGCCATCCGCGTGCTCAAGGAAATCACCGTGACTGAAGGCGATAAAGTTGTCACGCTCACGCCCGCCGCCTCGCCAAGCTTTTCGGGCATGATCGAATATAACCACCCCGATATCGGCGCGCAGCATTACACCCTGCGCATGGTGAACGGCAATTTCAAACATGACATCGCCGATTGCCGCACCTTCGGTTTCCTGCGCGATGTCGAAGCGCTCCGCGCTGCCGGTCTGGCCCGCGGCGGTTCGCTCGACAATGCGATCGTCCTCGATGATAACGGCATCATGAACGAAGACGGCCTGCGCTGCGCCGATGAATTCATCCGCCACAAAATCCTCGACGCGGTCGGCGACCTTTACCTCGCCGGCGGCCCGATCCTGGGGGCCTATGACGGTCAGCGCGCCGGCCACATGATGAACAATCTCGTGCTGCGCGCCTTGTTCGCCGATCCGGCGGCCTGGGAAAAGGTCGATCTGTTCGTCGAACTCGATGAAACCGAATCGCCGCCGTACCCGGTCAAGGCGCGCGCTTCTTCCGTGGCGGTGGCATAGCCGCTAAGCCTTGGGAATCAAGGGGAAAGAGGGGCGGAAGCCCCTTTTATTTCGCCCGTTTTCGCGCTACACATAATGCTATGAAAACGACCCGCTTCCTGTCCCTTACGCTTGCCTGTTCCGCCCTTGTCCTGTCGGCCTGCGCGTCCGACGAAGAGAAGGCTGCCGCTGCCGCCGCCAAACAGGTCGAGCGCCCGGTCGAAGCGCTTTACAACGAAGCCGCCGACGCGCTCGACAGCAAAGAGTATCAACGCGCCAGCAAAGCGTTCGAAGAAGTAGAACGTCAGCACCCTTATTCGCAATGGGCGACGAAAGCGCAATTGATGTCCGCCTACGCCGCGTATCAGGATGACCGTTATGACGAAGCTATTCTTGCGCTCGACCGTTTCATCGAGCTGCACCCGGGTAACGAAGATATCGATTACGCCTATTACCTGAAGGCGCTGGCCTATTACGAACAAATCACCGACGTCGCCCGCGACCAGGCGATGACGAAAAACGCGATGGAAGCGCTCAACACCCTTATCATGCGTTTCCCGGACAGCCGTTACGCGCGCGACGCGACCTTGAAACGCGACCTGACGCTCGACCACCTTGCGGGCAAGGAAATGGAGATCGGCCGTTACTATCTTAACCGCGGACAGGTCAACGCCGCGATCAACCGTTTCCGCACCGTCGTGCGCGATTACCAGACGACCAGCCACACGCCCGAAGCGCTCCACCGTCTTGTCGAAGCGTATCTGACTCTCGGCCTTAAAACCGAAGCGACACGCGTGGCCGCGGTTCTCGGTCATAACTATCCCGGATCGAGATGGTACGAAGATACGTTTAAAATTCTCGATCCCGAACTCCGCCAGCAGATCAAGGACGACAAGTCTTTTCTCGATAAAACTGTCGACTCCCTGCTGAAGCCGGATTGATAAGGGGGCGGGAAGCATGCTCGCCGGCCTGACTATCAAGAATGTCGTCCTGATCGACCAGCTCACCATTGATTTTAGCGAAGGGCTTTCCGCGCTGACCGGCGAGACCGGCGCGGGGAAATCCATCCTGCTCGACTCGCTGGGGCTGGCGCTCGGCGCGCGGTCCGAAGCGTCGCTCGTCAAATCCGGCACCGATCAGGCGCAGGTCACGGCGGAGTTTGTGGTCGATGACAAACACCCGGCGCGCGCGCTGCTGCGCGATCAGGACCTGAACGCCGATGGCGCGTTGATCCTGCGCCGCTCGGTCGGCAAGGACGGACGCAGCCGCGCCTTCATCAACGACCAGGCGGTCAGCGTGACGCTGTTAAAACAGATTGGCGAAATGCTCGTTGAAATTCATGGGCAGTTCGATACGCAGAGCCTGCTTAACCCGAAAATTCATCGCGATCTTCTTGATGATTACGGCAGCGATAGGTCCGCATTGAAATCGCTGGCGGCGGCGTGGGACGATTGGAAAGCCAAGGAAACGGAGCTTGTCGATACGCGCAACGCGATGGAACAGGCGCGCAAGGACGAAGCGTTTTTGCGTGGCGCCGTAGAAGACCTTGATGAACTGTCCCCTAAAGAAGGGGAGGAGGCGAAGCTGACATCTCTGCGCGAACGCCTGATGCGGCGCGAGCAGATCATGCAAAGCCTGAACGCGGCGCAGGAAGCGGCCAATGATATAGAATCGTCGCTCGGGGCCGGTTGGCGCGCGCTTGATCGCGTGGGCGACGATGCAAAACCAATGCTGGAAGCGATGGACCGTATCGGTGCGGAGCTGCAGGAAATACATTCGGGTATACAGTCTCTGTCCGCCGATATGGAGAATAGCGAATACTCGCTGGCAGAGATTGACGATCGTCTTTTCGCGCTGAAGGCGCAGGCGCGCAAGCACGGCTGCGCCATCGACGATCTGGCGGCAAAACGCGAAGCGCTGGCACACGCCCTGACCTTGATCGAACGGCAGGACGATGTTCTTGAAAAATTGATCCGGGCAGTGGACGGCGCTAAAAAAACATATCTCTCCATCGCCGAAAAAATCAGGGCGCAGCGCGAAAAGGCGGCAGCGAAGCTCGATAAGCTTGTGGCGAAAGAACTGCCGCCCTTGAAACTTGATAAAGCACGCTTTGAAACTTCGGTCGGCGCATTGGAAGAGAGCGAATGGGGGCCGGGCGGGATTGACCGCGTGCAGTTTCTTGTCGCCACCAACCCCGGCGCACCGGCGGGCGCGCTCAATAAAATCGCTTCCGGCGGGGAAATGGCGCGTTTCATGCTCGCGCTCAAAGTCGTGTTGGCCGAAGTCGGCGTGGCGGGAACGCTGGTGTTTGACGAAGTGGACAGCGGCATCGGCGGCGCCACGGCGGACGCCGTGGGCGAACGCCTCGCGCGTCTGGCGGGCAAACGCCAGATTCTTGTCGTGACCCATTCGCCTCAGGTCGCCGCGCGTGCCGCGCATCACTGGATTGTCAGCAAGGGCGGCACGAAACAAGTCACGACCAACGTCATTCCGCTGGCGCAGCGCGATCAGCGTCAGGAAGAAATCGCCCGCATGCTGTCCGGCGCGATCATCACCGCCGAAGCGCGCGCCGCCGCCGCCAAGCTGCTGGAGGCCAGCGCGGCATGAGCAAGGCGGATTCCCTTTTCGACGACGCGTTCGAAAACGCGCGCGCGCGCCACAAGAAACTGGCGAAGGAAATAGCGCGTCATGACGATCTTTATCACGCGCAGGATAATCCTGAGATTTCCGACGCGGACTACGACAAGCTCCGCCGCGAACTGGAGAAGATCGAAAAGGAATATCCGCCGCTCGCCACCGCCGAAACGCAGAAAGTGGGCGCCAAACCGTCGCGCGGATTTAAAAAGGTGCGGCATAATGTGCCGATGCTTTCTTTGTCGAATGCGTTCAGCGAAGAGGAATATAACGATTTCCGCGACCGTATCGTCCGCTTCCTTAACCTGCCGTCCGATGACGTCGAGATGCTGGCGGAACCGAAAATCGACGGTCTGTCCTGTTCGTTGCGGTATGAAAACCGTGAACTGGTTCTTGCCGCCACACGCGGCGACGGCGCCGAAGGCGAAGACATCACGGCCAACGTCCGCACCATTAAGGATGTGCCGCAGGCCTTGCCCGGGGATGCGCCCGATGTTCTGGAAGTGCGCGGCGAAATATATATGCGGCGGGAAGATTTCGCCGCGCTTAATAAACGTCAGGAAGAAGAGGGCGGGCAGATTTTCGCCAACCCGCGCAACGGCGCGGCGGGCAGCGTGCGCCAGCTTGATCCAACGATCACGGCAAAACGCCCGCTGCATTTTTTCGGTTATTCATTGGGGCAGGTAAGCGCGCCGGTTTCCGATACGCAATCCGGCATCCGTGAAAAATTGAAGAAATGGGGTTTTTCCATTCCGGAGCCTTCTTATGTCGGCAGCGATGTTGCAGGGCCGTATCAATATTACAAGCATATTGAAAAAGAGCGGCCGGACCTGCCGTACGACATTGACGGTATCGTTTACAAGGTCAATTCTTTGGCTTTGCAGGAACGTCTGGGGTTCGTATCGCGCGCGCCGCGCTGGGCGACGGCGCATAAGTTTCCGGCGGAAAAGGCCGTAACGATTTTAAAGGACATCACCATTCAGGTGGGGCGCACCGGCGCGTTGACGCCTGTGGCGGAGCTGGAACCGATTACGGTCGGGGGCGTCGTGGTTTCGCGCGCGACTCTTCATAACGAAGATGAAATCGAACGCAAGGATATCCGCATCGGCGACCATGTGACGATCCAGCGGGCCGGCGACGTCATTCCGCAGGTGCTCGGCCATGTGCCGGAAAAACGGCAGAAGAATTCAAAAAAATACGTCTTCCCCGATCATTGCCCGGTGTGCGGTTCCCTGGCGATCCGTGAGGAAGGCGAGGTGGCGAAACGTTGCGCCGGTGGCCTGATCTGCGGGGCGCAGGCGGTGGAACGGTTGAAACATTTCGTGTCGCGTCTGGCCTTCGATATCGAAGGGATGGGCGCGAAAATCATTGAAGAATTCTGGAATGACGGCCTGATCAAAACCCCCGGCGATATTTTCCGTCTGGAAGAAAAAGATAAAAAATCCCTGACGCCTTTGCGTAAACGCGAAGGATGGGGCGACCTGTCGGCAAAAAATCTATTTGACGCGATCCGCTCTCGCCAAACGATTGCACTTGACCGTTTTATTTATGCGCTTGGCATCCGGCAGATCGGTGAGGCGACGGCGAAGCGCCTGGCGGGGGCGTATGGTTCGCTCGACCGTCTGATCGCCGCGATGGGCGAAGCGCAAGACCGTGACAGCGAAGCCTACGCAGACCTTACGAATATCGAAGATATCGGGCCGAGCGTCGCGGACGATCTTCTGGGTTTCTTTACCGAAAAACACAATCAGGATGTGCTGCGCGATTTGCAATCATTGTTGACGGTGAAAACATATGAACGGCCACGGGCGGTTGACAGCCCAGTGTCGGGAAAAACGGTGGTCTTTACCGGGACCCTTGAAAAGATGAGCCGCAATGAAGCCAAAGCCCGCGCGGAATCGCTGGGCGCGAAGGTTGCGGGGTCGGTCTCGGCGAAAACCGATTACGTTGTGGCCGGGGAAGATGCAGGCTCCAAGCTGAAGAAAGCAAAAGAGCTGGGCGTCAATGTTCTCAGCGAAGATGAATGGCTTGAGCTGATCGGGAAAAAGTGATCAGGCTTTTTTGCCCTGAACACGCTCCTTGTCCTGAAGCGTGCGCAGCTCGTCGATCGCTTTTTCGACATCCAGCGGATAATCGCGGCGTTCGATAAATTCGCCGCCGCCGGCGTTGCGTGTCATGGACAGGTCGAGAGCCTTGTTCAGCAATTCCGAAATTTCGAGATCGCCCTGTTCGAGGGCCAGTTCGAGAGCCGTAAGGATGCGGTCGCTAAGACGAAGACGTTCGATGGAAAAGCTTTTCATGGGTGCCTCTGAAGACGTGATCAGCCGATTTTACAGTCCGGCAGGAAATTGTCAAAATATTCCCAGAACTGGTCCCGATACATGTCCTGTTCCATCATGATTTCATGGCGGGCATCCTTGATGTCGGCGTGGCGGGCGCCGGGAATGCGCGGCACGACCCGTAATGTGGAAGCATTATCGACCACGGTTTCATTTCCGGCCGTCAGGAAAAGGACGGGAACCTTGATTTGGGAAAGCGCGTCGCTGCGTTGGATCAAGTCGCACGATGCCAGCGCATGATGCACCCATCCCCATGTCGGCGCCCCGATGCACAGGCGGGGGTTGGCGATAAACCATGCGCGCTGAATGCCATCGCGTGCGGGTTCGCTCGATAAAGCGCCCAGCCCGGGCGCGAGGCAATCTTCCGCACGCCAGGCGCCGTGCCAGGGTTGCGGGGCGTAGAACCCGTGAAGGGGCGTCATGGCCGCGGTCAATGCGCGCAATGCCCATGACGGATGATCGGATATTTTATAAATCCCGAGCATGGGTGACGCCAGAACCGCACCGGCAAAGGATTGCTGAAGCGTCATGAGATAACGCAGCCCGATATGCGCGCCCATCGAATGCGCCAGCATAAGAAGCGGCGTTCCTGCGCGCCCTTCACGTTCGAGGGTGGGCAGGGCGCAATCGCGGATCAGGGCGTTCAGATCGGCGACATGGCGGTCGAATCCGCGCGAGTGATCCTTGTGCGTATCGGCAAAGTGACGCAGAGAGCTGCCCTGTCCATGCCAGTCGAGGACGAACGCGCCGAGGCCGCGCGACAAAAGGTCGCGCATGACCTCAAAATATTTTTCACGGAATTCGGCGCGGCCCGGAAGAATGACGACGCAAGCCTTCATCGGTCCTTTTGGAAAGGCGTGGCCATACGCGATCTGCCGCCCGTCATGGATAAAGTTTCCCTCGCGCCACCCGTCCGGCGCCAGAAACTGTTCCGGCAGATCGGGGGTGACGAGCGGGGGCAGGGCAATCATGGGTTAATGTTCCATGCCTTTGACGACGTCTTCGGTCACTTTCTTGGCATCGCCCAGAAGCATGAAGGTGTTGTCGGCATAAAACAGCGGGTTGTCGATCCCGGCATAACCCGATCCCATCGAACGCTTGATGAAGAAAACGGTTTTGGCTTTTTCCACGTCGAGAACGGGCATCCCGTAAATCGGCGAGGAGGAGTCGTTCTTCGCCGCCGGGTTCGTGATGTCGTTCGCGCCGATGACGAAAGCAACGTCGGCCTGCGCGAAATCGCGGTTGATGTCTTCGAGTTCGAAGACCTCATCGTACGGCACGTTCGCTTCGGCCAGCAGGACGTTCATATGGCCGGGCATGCGGCCCGCGACGGGATGGATGGCGTATTTAACCTCAACGCCTTCTTTTTTGAGAAGGTCGGCCATTTCACGCAGCGCGTGCTGGGCCTGCGATACGGCCATGCCGTAGCCGGGGACGATGATGACCTTGGTTGCGTTTTTCATGATGAAGGCAGCATCTTCCGCCGCGCCGATCTTGGCGCTGCGGCCTTCGACATTGGTGCCTGCGTTGCCACCAGCCGCATCGCCGCCGAAACCGCCGAGGATGACGCTGATAAACGAACGGTTCATACCCTTACACATGATGTAGGAAAGGATTGCACCGGAAGAGCCGACGAGTGCGCCGGTAATGATCAGCAGATCGTTTTGCAGCGTGAAACCGATCCCGGCGGCAGCCCAGCCGGAATAGGAGTTCAGCATCGATACGATAACGGGCATGTCCGCGCCGCCGATCGGTATGATGATGAGAACGCCGAGCGCGAATGCCAGCAGCACGACCATCCAGAACAGGAAGCCGCTTTCCGTTGCGCACAGCATGAAGATGAAAGCGAACAGAAGGCCGAGCAGCGCCGCATTCAACGTGTGTTGCATCGGGAAGGTGACGGGCTTGCCGGAGATCGTGCCCTGCAGCTTGCCCCATGCGATGATCGAGCCCGTGAAGGTAATCGCGCCGATCGCGGCGCCGAGCGCCATTTCGATCAGGCTGCCGACCATGATTTCACCCTTGAAGCCAATGCCGTAGGCTTCGGGGTTATAAAAAGCCGCTGCCGCGACGCAGACGGCGGCAAGACCGACGAGAGAGTGGAACGCCGCAACAAGCTGCGGCAATGCCGTCATCTGAATTTTCTGGGCGATCACGGTGCCGATGGTGCCGCCGATCAGAATGCCGGGGACGATAAGCCACCATGACGACACGGCGACGATCAATGTGGTGCCGATGGCAAGGGCCATGCCGAACATGCCGTAGAGAACGCCCGTGCGGGCGGTTTCAGGGCCGGACAGCCCGCGCAGGGCCATGATAAAGCAGACGGCGGAAACGAGATAAGACAGCGTTGCAAAAGTATCCATGGTTGCTTACGCGCCTTTCTTTTTAAACATCTGCAGCATCCGGCGGGTCACGATGAAACCGCCGAAAATATTGATCGAAGCGAGAATGACGGCCAGAAAGCCCATGACGCTGGAGAAGCTGATATCCGCCGGGCCGGCCGCGATCAACGCGCCGACGATGATGACGGATGAAATCGCGTTGGTGATGCCCATAAGCGGGGAGTGGAGCGCTGGCGTCACGCGCCACACAACATAGTATCCGACGAAACAGGCGAGAACGAAAACCGTGAAGCCTTCGATGAAATAGGACGCTTCGTGCGAGGCGGCGGCGGCGGCGACGCTTTCGCTGGCCTGAATGGCCATGGCGGCGGCCTGATCGGCCAGTTCGCGGGCGCGGTTGGCAAGCTCTACCGCATTTTCTGTCAGGTCTTTGGGTTCGGTGGCCATGGCGATATTCCTTTACGCGGCTTTGGCTTTGGTGAAATTCGGATGCACGATGGCGCCGTCGCGGGTGAGGGCGATGCCTTTCACGATGTCGTCATCCCAGTTGATGGCGAGTTTCTTTTCATCCTTGTCGATAAGAAGCGTCATCAGGTTGAGAAGATTTTTCGCGTACAGCGCGGACGCATCGGTCGCCAGACGGCTCGCCACGTTTTTGTGACCAACGATAATGACGCCGTTCTTGGCGGTGACGACCTGTCCGGGAACGGAGAGTTCGCAATTGCCGCCCGATTCAACGGCAAGATCGACGATAACCGCACCGGGTTTCATCGACTCCACCATTTTGGCAGTGACCAGTTTGGGGGCCGGGCGTCCGGGGATCAGCGCGGTGGTGATAACGATATCCTGCTTGGCGATATGCTCTTCGATCAGGGCAGCCTGCTTCGCTTTATATTCCGGCGACATTTCCTTGGCGTAGCCGCCAGCGGTTTCGGCGGCCTTGAACTCTTCATCCTCAACGGCGACGAACGAAGCGGCGAGGGATTTGACCTGTTCCTTCGCGGCGGGTCGGACGTCGGTGGCGGAGACCTGCGCGCCGAGGCGCTTGGCGGTGGCAATGGCCTGAAGCCCGGCGACGCCTGCGCCCATCACGAATACTTTGGCCGGCGGGATCGTCCCGGCGGCGGTCATCATCATGGGGAAGGCGCGCGTGAATTCTTCGGCGGCGTCCAGCACGGCTTTGTATCCGGCAAGGTTGGATTGCGAAGAAAGAACGTCCATCGCCTGCGCGCGCGTAATGCGCGGCACGAGTTCCATGGAGAAAGCGTCGATGCCTTTATCGGCGGCGGATTGCAGCAGCGCGGTGTTTTGATAAGGGGAAAACAGGCCTGCCAGCAGGGCGCCTTTTTTCAACCCGTCGAGGTCGGCGTCGCCATTGACCTGAACGCGCAGGACCACATCCGCATTTTTCAGAAGATCGACGCGGCCCGACACGATTTTCGCGCCCGCGGCTTCATAGGCAGCATCGGTGTAGGAAGCGGCTTTGCCCGCGCCGGATTCTATGGAAACGCTAGCGCCCAGCGCGACCAGCTTCTTTACCGTATCAGGCGTTGCGGCAACACGCTTTTCACCGTCTGCCGTTTCTTTCGTTATGGCAATATCAAGACCCACGGAGAGCCCCTATCTTCTTGTTTTTAAGTTGGAATATGCTGTTCACAATGCCCCAAGATTCGCGCTTTGTGAAGCCCTCCGGCCCGAGAAAGAGGGGATTCTCCGCAGCCTTGCGGATAAGTCTAAAAACATTTAGATTCAAAGGGGTTGAATTCATTTCTTCACGCCGGGGCCGTCCTGCCTTTTGGGGTATTCATGACACGTCGTTTATTACTGCTGCTGGCAGGGGTCAGCATGAGTACGATTCTGGCATCGCCGCCGGCGCATGCGGAAAGTTTGCGCGACGCCGTGCAAACGGCGATGGGCCATCACCCGAGCATCGAAGCCGCGCGCGCGGGTGAGACATACAGCAGCGAAGAGCGCCGTGAGAAAAAGGCCGATCTTTTTCCCGTCTTCAGTGCCGCCGCGACGGGCGGCCGCATGTACGGCGACAACAGCACCAGCCGCGGTCTCGCCGTCAGCCGGGGACAGGCTTATTCGTGGTTGTGGGAAGGCAATGCGACATTGACGCAGCCGATTTTCGACGGGCTTGAAACCTATAACCGCATCGACGCCGCTGAGGCGCGTCAGGAATCCGCCGCTTTCCATGTCAGTGACGCGCGTGAGAGTCTCGCGCTCCGGGCGGTGCAGGCCTATATCGCGGTGCTTCAGACCAGCGAGGCGGTAAACAACATCGAAGCGTATAAATCCAAGATCGTCGATTACCAAAGCCGCATTCAGGCCATGGTCGATCAGGGGGCCGCCGACGAAGCGGAAGTGGCGCAGGCGAAAAACGTATCGCTTCTTCTCGACAACACGCTGGCGGAAAGCAAGGCGCAACTCGATGCGGCGTATGCCGCCTATCGTGAAGCGGTGGGGCGCTTGCCCGACAGCGCTTTGACGCGTCCCGACAGCCCGTCCGCGTTGATCGCGACGACGCCGGATGACGCCCTCGGTTACGCGAAAAGCAATCACCCCGTGGTCCTTGCCGCGTATAAACAGATGGAAGCGGCCGGTTACGACGTCGATGCGGAACGCGGCACGCTGCTGCCCACGCTGGATGGCGAGCTGTCATATCTCAAACGCGATCAGCTTGAAGAGCTGGGCGGCGAAGTCGAAGACGGGCGCGCGCTGCTGCGCATGCGCTGGGATTTCTCGCTGGGCGGCGGTGAACTCGCGCGCATTCGCAAGACAAAAGCGGCGTATTCCGAAAAGCTCGCGCAATCGCAGGAAGCTATTTTACAGGTCGAGCGTGACATCCGCCTGTCCTACGCCGATCTGGAGCGCACGGAAAAACAGCGGGCATTAAGCGCGGACCGCGTCAAGATTCTCCAGGATCTGTTCGATGCCAACGAAACGCAATTCGAAGGTGCACGCGTGCGTCTCCTGCAGCTCATGCAGTCGGACAATCAATTGTTCGGCGCGAAACTCGAAGCGCTGAATGCGGATTACGGGAACCTGATGGCGCAATATGCCACGCTGGCCAGCACGGGACGGCTGCAAAGCGCGCTGATGCTGAACGATGGTTTCTCCGCGAAGGCGGAGCCGGCCATCGTGCCTGTCGTCGCGGCGCCGAAAATCGAGACGAAAGTCGAAGCCGATCCCGAGCCGCCGTTAAAGGAAATTGACGATCGCGCAATTCACAAAGGTTTATTCAAAGAGCCGATTGCGAAGGAAGTGCCGAAAAAAGCCGCTGTCGCCAAAGAAGAAATCCTTCCCACAGCCCAAGAGCCGAGTGTCGTGCCGGTTATGGAACGTTCGACATCCATCGCACCCCGTGCGTCCACCTATCAACCCGCATCGTCCTATGACGATGAGCGGGTATACCCCGATTTGAGTGAGTGATGAACAATACGCCGGCACCGTCAGGAAAAATTAGCGCCGGCAGCGTCGATCCGCTGCTCGACTGTCTGGTGTTCATAACGGGATATTTCGGGAAAGCGAAATCCGGCCCTGCGCTGACGGCGGGTCTGGCGTACGGCGAAAAAAATATGGGGCCTGCGCTGTTTTGCGAAGCGGCGGAGCAAATCGGCCTTAAAACACGTATCGTTGCGCGCGATAAAATTCAAAAAATACCGGGTCCTGTTTTACCGGCGGTTCTGGTTTTAAAAAACGAGCAGGCCTGCGTTCTTATCAAACTGTCAAAAGACGGGAACGCTGCCCGTATCTGGTCGCCGGAAACGCAGGCCGAACGGGATGTTAAGCTGTCCGATCTCAAAAACGATTACAGCGGCTATGCCATTTTTGTCCATCCGAAGCCGGAATTTTCCGATGCCGACGCGCCGCACCGCGAAGATATCGACCGCCATTGGTTCTGGGGGCCGATGGGTGAGGCGAAGGCCGTCTATAGAAACGTCATTGTCGCGGCCATCCTGATCAACCTGTTCGGTCTGACCAGCCCGATCTTTATCATGAACGTATATGACCGCGTTATTCCCAACGCGGCGATGGAAACTGGATGGGTGCTGGGTATCGGTGCGCTGTTTGTTTTCGGTTTCGATCTTTTGATGCGTACGCTGCGCGGGTATTTTATCGATCTCGCCGGGCGCCGCACGGATGTGATCGCGGCGCGCCGTATCTACGACCAGCTTCTCAACATGAAGCTGTCGCAACGCCCGAATTCAAGCGGCGCTTTCGCCAATATGCTGCGCGATTTCGACTCGGTGCGCGATTTTTATACGTCTGCCACGGTCGCGGCGCTGGTCGATCTGCCGTTTACGCTTCTGTTCCTGTTCGTGATCTGGATGATCGGCGGGCCGATCGCCTTTATCCTTATGATACTGATCGTCATGGTGTTCGCGACCGGCGTTGTTTTGCAGATACCCCTTAAAAACAACGTGCGAAAAGCTACCAAATCGTCTGAAGCGAAACATGGCCTTCTGGTCGAAACGATTCACGGTCTTGAAACGATTAAATCGATCGGTGCCGACGGGCGCATGCGCGCGCGCTACGGACAATATGTGGCGGAAAATGCGGGCTACGCCGAAACTTCGCGCTTTCTGTCGGGGCTTGGTGTCAACATCGCCTCGTTTTTTCAACAGATATCGGCCATCCTTGTCGTGCTGGCGGGCATGTATCTCGTGCGCGATTCCGAAATCACGGTGGGCGGGCTGATGGCCTGCGTCATGTTGTCGGGACGCGCGATTGCGCCGATCGGCCAGCTCGCCAATCTGATGAGCCGTTACCACAATGCGAAAGGGGCGCTGAAAACCCTGGACGGCATCATGGCGAAACCGGTGGAACGTCCGCTGCATAATCAATTCCTGCACCGCCCGGTGCTTAAGGGAAAAGTTGAATTTAAAAAAGTTTCGTTCGCTTATCCGGGAACGGACCGCAAAGTGATCGATGATGTCAGCTTCACCATTCAGCCGGGCGAAAAGGTCGGCATTATCGGCCGCATCGGCTCGGGTAAAAGCACGATAGCGCGCCTTATTATGGGTCTGTACGATCCCAGCGCCGGTGCCATCATGTTCGATGACACGGACTCGCGCCAGATCGATCCGGCGGATCTGCGCCGCAATACCGCCTATATCGCGCAGGATATCGTGTTGTTCAGCGGCACGGTACGCGACAACCTGACGGCCAGCGTGCCGCATGCCGGTGAGGCGGAGATTTTTGCCGCGGCCAAAACGGCGGGGGTTCACGATTTCGTTTCCCGCCATCCGATGGGTTACGACGCGCCGGTGGGCGAGGGCGGCCTGGCCCTGTCCGGCGGGCAACGCCAGTGTGTGGCGCTGGCCCGCGCGATGCTGGTGGGACCCAGCATGTATATATGCGACGAGCCGACCAACGCGATGGATATGCAGGCTGAAAGCGCGTTTACCCAGCACATCCAGCAGCAAAGCGCGGAGAAGACACTTATTCTCATCACGCATCGCCAGCACCTTTTGTCGCTGGTCTCCCGCCTCATTCTGGTGGAGCAGGGGCGCGTTGTCATGGACGGGCCGCGCGAGAAAGTTATCGAGGCGCTGAGCGGCGGCGGTATCGAGGTGCCAAAACGATGAAACGGACCGACGACGATACGGAATTCATGGAAGAGCTTGAGGCCGCGACGCGCTTGAAGCCGACTTTTACATCCGGCCTTATGTTGTTCAGTGTGACGGGTTTTGCCCTGTTCTTCATAGCGTGGGCAAGTTTGTCGCAGATAGAGGAAATCACGCGCGGCAGCGGACAGGTGGTGCCGAGCAGCGAGATTCAGGTGGTGCAAAGCCTTGAGGGCGGGATTCTTGGCGAAATACTCGTCTCCGAAGGCGAGCGGGTCAGTAAAGGACAGGTCCTGTTACGGATCAGCGACGTGGCGTTTTCGTCGGAAGAGCGCGGCGCTGAATATCAATCATACGCGTTGAAAGCCAAAAAGGCGCGTCTTGAGGCCGAAGCCAAAGGGACCGCCTATACGCCGCCGGCGGAAATTCTCAAAGACGCGCCGGACATCGCGCGCAACGAGGAAGACCTTTTCCGTTCACGTCAGGAAGAAGTCGAAAACCGCCGTTCCATCCTGAATGACAAGATCACGCGGGCGCAATCCGAGCTGGGGGAACTGAGGGCAAAAATCTCACGGCTGAGCGACAGCCGCGCGCTTTTACAAAAGGAATATAATATCACCAAGGAAATGGTGGCTAAACGTGCCGTGCCGCAGCTTGAAGAAATTCGTCTGCAGCGGGAATTGAACGATATTTCCGGACAGATCCGCGAGTCGGAGCAGCGCAGCAGCGCCCTGAATGCGGATTTAAGCAGCGCGACCAGAGAACGCGCCGATGTCGAGAATAAATTCAAAAGCCAGGCATTGGGCGAGTTGAACGATGTACAGACGCAACTGCGCCAGATTGATGAAAGCCTGGCGGCCATTGGCGATCGTGTGTTCCGGACCGAAGTGCGATCGCCCGTTGACGGCGTCGTCAATAAAATTGCCCTGAAAACCATCGGCGGCGTTATCGAGCCGGCGATGAAGCTTGTGGAAATCGTGCCGGTCGACGATGAGCTTAAAGTCGTCGCGCGCGTATCCCCGGAAGAAATTGCGTTTCTGCGCCCGGATCAGGACGTAAAGGTAAAGATTACGGCTTATGATCCGCAGCGTTACGGTTCTCTGGACGGAAAACTCACCCGTATCGGTGCCAACAGCGTGACGGATCGCGAAGGAAACGCTTTCTTTGAAATCGAAGTCAGCACCGAGAAAAATTATCTTGGCACGGCAGAGGCGCCGCTGCCTATCACGCCGGGGATGGTGGCCCAGACGGAAGTCATCACTGGCAAAAAATCCATTCTCGCTTATCTTATGAAGCCCGTATTGCGCGCGAAGGACCGCGCCCTGACGGAACGATGACAAAATTCCTGACCAATCGTTGGGTGCATTTTCTGGTGCTGGCCGCGCTTCTGGCCACAGCCGTTTATGGCAGTGGATCGTCCCATGACCTGCGTAAACGGCTGCAATATGCCACCTTCGATACTTTCAACCGCCTTCATCCCCGGCCGGCCACCGATGACGTGGTTATTGTCGATCTTGACGAGGAATCGATCAAGACGCTCGGCCAATGGCCGTGGCCGCGCAATATCATGGCGGACATGGTGGATACGCTGAAAGACCTCGGCGCGGCGGTTATTGCCTTTGACGTGGTTTTCGCGGAGGCCGATCGTACGTCTCCGGCGCGCATTGCGGAAAGCCTGCCGGCGGAAGGATACGGGCAGGTCAGGGAAGAACTTTCGCGTCTGCCGGATAACGACAATGTCTTTGCCAACGCGATTGCCAAGGCGGCGAACGTTGTCATGGGTTTCACGCGCGCGCGCCCGGAAGAAACGCTGCGCCTGCCGCATCTGTCGTCGTCGCCGACCTATCTGATGCGGGATAAGACGCCCTTTATGCAGGACACGCTGGGCGTGCCGGGCGTGGCGACCAACCTGCCTGAGTTTTCAAAGGCGGCGGCCGGTTCGGGAAGCTTTATGGCGACGCCGGATATTGACGGCATCATTCGCGAAGTGTCGCTGTTCGTGCGTTATCCGCCCGAAAAATCGATGGGGATGGAACCGACATTGTACCCCATGCTGGGGCTGGAGGCGCTGCGCGTCGGCAGCAAGGCGCGGTATGTGGTTCGTGCGAACCAGAATAAAAGCGCCTTTGATACCAATTATGTGGTGAAGATCGGGTCGCTCAACGTTCCGATCGAAAGCAATGCGAAAATGTGGGTGTATTACCGGGATATAAAGCCCGAGGAATATGTTTCCGCCCGTAAGCTTTTTGAAGATGCCGGCAAATCGGAGCTGGCCGAACGCATAAAAGGAAAAATCGTTTTCATCGGGACCAGCGCGGAAGGGCTTCGCGATATTCGTTCGACGCCGCTCGACATTTTTATTCCGGGTGTCGAAGTTCATGTGAATGTTGTTGAACAGATACTGCAGGGGAAATTCCTTAAGCGCCCCGATCTGGTGATTGGTGTCGAAGCCATGATTATCGGCGTTGCCGGTCTTCTGATCATCCTGCTCGGTCCGTTTATCAACGTGCTGGCGCTCGGCCTGTTTACGGTCGTGATGATGACATGGATGTTTTATGGTTCATGGCTGTCGTATCAGGGCGGTTTTTTGATCGACCCGGTTTATTCAAGCGTGGTTCTGTCCATTCTTTTCCTGGTCTCTTCGCTTTTAAGCTATGTCCGTTCCGAGGCGGAACGCCGGCAGGTCCGCCAGGCGTTCGGCTTGTACATCGCGCCGAGCTTTATGGAGGAGCTGACACGCAATCCGGAGAAGCTCAAGCTGGGCGGGGAAGTCCGCGACCTGACGGTCATGTTCACGGACATTCGCAGCTTTACGAAGATTTCGGAAAGCCTGACGCCGGAAGAGCTGATCCAGCTGATGAACGATTTCCTGACGCCGATGTCCGATCTGGTCATGGGCAATCGCGGCACGATCGATAAATATATGGGCGATGCGATGATGGCGTTCTGGAACGCGCCGCTCGACGATCCGGACCACGCGCGGCACGCCTGCATGGCGGCGTTGAAAATGAACGAAGCGCTGGTCCCGATTAACGAACAGGTAAAAGCCAAGGCCGAAGCCGCGGGCCGCGTGCCCGTGTTGCTGAACGCCGGTATCGGGATCAATACCGGACCTTGCTCGGTAGGGAACATGGGTTCGCGCCAGCGTTTTGCCTATTCCGCGCTGGGTGATGCCGTCAATCTGGCGTCGCGTCTGGAAGGGCAGACAAAAACATACGGCGTCAATATTCTGGTTGGGGAAGAAACGCAAAAACATATCAGCGACATGGCTTTCGTCGAGCTGGACCTGCTGCGGGTAAAGGGCAGGGATAAGCCGGTCAAGGTTTTCACGCTTGTCGGTGACGATGTCATGGCTCAGGGCATGGAATTTAAGGCATGGATGACGGCGCATAATGCGATGCTGGCGGGATACCGCATCGCCGATTTCGATTGCGCGGCGCAGGATTTGAAAAGCGCGCGGGAGATGGCCGGGGGCCGCCTCGGCGCATATTACACTCTTTACGCGGAGCGGATCGCCGATCTCGTGAAAAACCCGCCCGCAGATGGCTGGGACGGGGTTTTCGAAGCGACGTCCAAATAGAACGCTACACGACGGCGACGTTGGCCGCGATATTGGTCGTGTCGATATACAGCGTATAACCGCCGATTTCAAAAGAGGTATACGATCCCGAGGCGCTCATGTTCACTGCCGTTCCAGACGACATGTCGCTCAGCGATTCAGTCATCTGGCCGATAAAGCCTGCGCCGAAGATTGTGCCGTCTTTATCGATAACGCGTAAGGTGCTGCCGGAAACTCCGGAATCGGCGCTGATGTACAACTCACCATTGTCGCTGGACTTCAACAGATTGAAGATGTTTTCAATGCTCAGGACGATCGTCTGATCACTCTGCGAGAAATCAATGCGCTCGATGCCGCTGATCTTGCCTGAATCCAGGTTTCTTAGATCAAGCGTGTCGTTGCTTAACCCGAAACTCAGCGTATCGATGCCAAAACCGCCATCAATGGAAAGGAAGCGGTTATCGGTGACGACAAACTCGTTGTTGCCGTTGCCACCGCGCATGCTGACATTGTCAAAACCGCCATCGGAAAGGGTGGCCACGCCAGTGCCGATAAGACGCTGGTTGTCCGCTGTCGCCGTAACGGCGCCGGTCCCTGTCACATAGTCGTTATACCCGTCTTGACGCCCTTCGACGACGTATACCGCGCCGTTGCCGCTATTGGCTTCATAAACACCGATGCCTAAATCGTCGAGGCCATCGCCGTCTACATCACCGAGAGAGGAGATAACGATATCCATGTTCGCTGCGCCGGCATGCGAAATTTTATATGCATAGTTAGGGTCCATGAGCTTGGTCATGTCATACGTTATATTGGCCATGTCGCCGCCAAAAATGACATATATGCCTGCGTTGCTGCCTTCCTTGATGGCTACCGCAAAATCATTATAGCCGTCGCCGTTGAAGTCGCCTGCGGCCCCGCCGCCAAGAATGTCAAAGTTGGCTTTGAATTTATGGCCTGCGCTTCCGATGTTGGAAACATCGACCGTTGACGTGCTTGCACCACCGAAAAGAATATAGGCTTCCACATCATTGCCGTGTCCGCCAACCATAATATCGGCCTTGCCGTCGCCATTGATATCGCCGATGGCGAAAATCTCGCTGCCCAGTTCATGGCCGGTGACAGAGCTGGTTATGGTGGTGATGGGTGTTGGCGTTGAAATACGGCCATCGTAAATAACCACTTTGCCGGAGTCGTTACCGCCATATCCCGGCATCCCGACGGCATAGTCGTTGTAACCATCGCCGTTAAAATCGCCCAGGCCGACAACCTTGGCGCCGAAATGGTCGCCCGCGGTCGTGCCGTTCAGCGTGCGGCCCACGCCGGTAAAGACGGATAAGAGGTTGAATTCCGTCGCCGACCCGATGTCCGATCCGTAAAGGATAAAGGCCTGACCCATGTCTCCGATACCGCCGTTCGGCGCGCCGATAATGATATCCGCTTTGCCGTCGTGGTTGATATCGCCCAATGCGGAGATGGATGCGCCGACCTGCGCCAGGCTTTGCAGGCCGGAGATATATCTGTGTTCCCCGGTCGCGCCGCTGACGATCGCGGCGATGCCCGAACCGATGTTTGCGCCATCGTTGACCGGCTGGCTGACGAGGTAGTCTTCCACGCCGTCGCCGTCGAAATCGCCGATACCGGCCACAAGCGTGCCTTCGATGCTGAATGAGGATGTCGGCGTGGCCAGCTTTCCGATGTCTCCTGCCGCGGCGTCGACATCGCTAAGTTTCGAGATCAGCGGATCGATCGTTCCGGCAAGGCCGAGATTGACGGCGCCAAGCCCGAAAGCGCTGCCGTATACGACATAGGTGTTGTTGTTTGTCGTCGTGTTGTTGGAGAACATGAAATCGGCGTAGCCGTCTTTGTTGGCATCACCGATCGCGGTAATGCTGTGACCGATGGCGCGGTCCGCACTGCCGCCCAAAATACGTGAAACGCCTTGCCCGATGCTGGCCGTGGTCAGTTCCACCGGATCCGGATGAGAGGCCGTCGGTGGTGGAGGCGGCGGTGGGGGTGGTGGCGGAGGAGGAGGTGGCGGTGGTGGCGCTGGCGGGGATGTTCCGTCATTGCCGTCTGTCGTGCCGTTGCCCGATCCGGTATTGGTGCCGGCCGTGGTCGTTTGCGTCGTCGCAGTATCATTGCGCGCAATAACGAACGCATTTGTTTCAGCCACTGGAACGCCTTTTACGGCCAGAGCGGCATCGACAGGAACGCCGGATACGCTGTCCGACGCATAATGATGGGTGGCGGTGGCTTCCTTGATGGTGTTTTCGCCGAATACGTTTGTTTTGAACGGCGCGTTGATGTCGTTCATCTGCATTTCCTGCGCCGGGTCGGTCTGCGTTTCCGGCGTCTGGGTGTCCGCATCGGATTCACCGTTGTCATCGATAACGTCGTCCGCGCTGTTAGACGGCGCGTCGTTGCTTTCGCCTTGTTCTTTCGACGCATCATTAATCGCGCTGAACAGGGAAGGGGCAACATCGCTGACGGCGCCGAAAGCGGTTCCGACGGCCTTGGCGCTTAAGACGCCGGCGTCGGTCATAACGCTGTCGAACCCGCCAATCCTGACGGTTTCAAACTGCGTCGCGAGCGTTTTTTCCATGACGGCGTTCGTCACGACGATCGCGCCCTCGACAACGGTGATTTCGCTTTCGCCGTCGGGGTTGATATTACCAGCAATGATCGTGCCGCGAATCCCGATGGAACCCACAGGCGTGTCGATTTTGACGTCGTCCGGATCGTCACGGCCGATCAGGCCGGACGTAAACACAAACACACCGCGAAGAACGGAGAAATTGGTGGTGCCGCTTTCCGATCCCGGATCAAAACTATACTGGTCAATCGACATGCGCGCGTTGGCGCTGACGGCCATGCTGGTTTCATCGACGAAAACGACGTTCACGGCGCCCTGCGCATCGGTCGTGATGACGTCGCCCTGATAAATCGGGGAGCCGAGGCTCAGCGGTTCCGTCGTGCCGTCGGCATGCGTCACCGACGCGCTCCCTTTGATCTCTTCGATGGCGCCGACCGGGCTTTCATCCGTCGCGCGTTCGTTCGCGGCATAATCCGGCGAGGCGGTGAGGAAAGAATTGACCAGCTCAGGGCTGAGCGACGCGCCGTGCGGGCCCGCAATCACGGGGGCGGGATCGGCGGCAAAATAACCATCAATGACGACGGCGGAGCCGTCGGAGGCGGTCAGGATCAGGTCCTGTCCCTCGCGGGTCATCGTGGAATCGGCAAGGGATTCCGATCCGGGGACGGTAATACGGTCTTCGCCATGGGCGGAAATTCGCAAAATATTATCATCCTGCAGGGTATCGTTACCGCCCGCCGATCCATCGATGATTCTTGCCATGTGTGACCCCTGATCCAAAAAATATATATAAATCAATATGTTGATTATATAGTCGGCCCGCCCCATACGAACCGTGGCGGAAAAGCAGCTCCGCCAACCTTTTTATATTAAGGGCAATTACTTAAAATGCCCTGAAAAATGGCTAAAATTTTAAGGGTTTAGAAGTCTCAGCTGTTATTACAGCACCATACCGGCTTGGCCGGGGTGCATATGCCGCCCGAACTGCCGCCATTGGATGTTCCCGGCGCCGTGAGCCTGACGGACCAGGCGCCCCCCGACGTATCCGACCAGTTATTACAGTTTGTGTAGCTGGGTTCAGTCGTCCGGTGAATGAAGCCGTATTTTCCCCACGGGCTGCTGTCGCCTTTGCTTGAATCGTATGTGCGGTTCTGCCACCACTCGCCGTTCGTCGTATCGAACTGGCATATATGATAACCGGCGGCGCAGGCGTTCTTCGCGGTGGCGCCCGTATGCGTCGTCGCGCTGAGATAATAGGTGCCGCTGCAGAAGGTGCATCCCGACGATGGCGGTGGCGAAGGCGGCGGCGCGGTGCAGCCCCATCCGCCGGCAGTTTTCACCGGCATCTCACCCGTCGCGCAGGCCAGGCCGGCAAGTGTATCGCCATCGCCAGCCGCCGGATTCTGATCGCAGACGATCTGCGTGCCCGTGCCACGGCACAGCTTGTTGACGGTCAGCGCACCAAACTTGCCATCGACATAGCTGCGCGGCGCGGCGTCTGCGGCGGCGGAAGGCGCGGCGAGATTGGTAATCGTGTTGCCGTTCATGTTGAGGCTGGTGGTCGCCGGATTGGAAAACCCGGCCGCGCCGCCGCCCATATCGACCCACGTGCTGTTGTTGCAGTAATACATCTTGTTCTGCGCGGAATCATACCGCGTCTGCGACGCCTGCCCCGGCGGGGAGGTGCACGCGGCGTAAGCGTTATTTGCGTTCAACGCGACAGAAAAGAAAATGATGAGAATAAAACGCATCGGTTTCGAACCTTCCCTGCAGGAAAGAAAAAATCACCAGAGGTGTCTCTGGCGACCGGGCGTTCAAAACCGCTATGAAAGTAACGGCGCAATAGCCTTTAGGCCCGAAGGCCATTGGACATACGCCATTGCCACCCGGTCATAAGACCGAGTGCATCGTTCGATACGTTCGTCATACTGAGAAACGCATCAATAACGGCTGATGCCAGCCGCTTTCATAAAAGGGTTTTGAAGCCCTGAACGCAGGCGGACCACCCACATGCGTTCCCTTCCATAGTAGGGGAAAGCGGGCGAAGCGACAAGACGTTTGATTAACGATTGGGCCAGGAACGGACCACGTCGGTGATGGTCGCTTCGTCCATGGGTCTGGAGAAGAAATATCCCTGGGCGGCATCGCAGCCCATGTCGCGCAGCGCGTTTGCCTCGCTCATGTCCTCAACCCCTTCGGCGATCGTATGCATGTTCATGTTTTTGCCGAGGGAGATGATCGATTTGACGAGTTCGCGCGCAGTATCGTCCTTGCTCATATTGCGCACGAAGCTTTGATCGATTTTCAACGTATCGATCGGGTAATAGTGCAGATAGGACAGGGATGAATATCCCGTGCCGAAATCGTCGATGGAAATGCCCATGCCGGCTTTGCGGCACATGCTCAATGTTTCCTTGGCATTGTCGGGCTGGGTCATCAGAAGACGTTCGGTGATTTCAAGATGAACGAGTTCGGGTTCGACGTCCGTCGCGCTCAATGTCGTATAGAGCTGTTCAAGGAAATTTTCCTCGGCGAAATCCGTGCTGGAAAAGTTGACGCTCATAAAGAGCTGACGGTCATAACCGGTGCGCCCTTGAATGCGTTTAAGCGCTTTGCAGGCTTCTTTCAGTGCCCAGCGGCTGGCGTCCACGATCAGGCCGCTGTCCTCCGCCACGGGAATGAAAATACCCGGCGAAATATGGCCTTTTTCCGGGTGCAGCCAGCGCATCAGCGCTTCAAATCCTTGGATCTGTCCGGTCTGTAAATCGATGATCGGCTGATAATGAAGAGAGAGTTCGCCGTTATCCATCGCGGCGCGGAATTCATTGGCGATTTTAATCGTTTCAACGGCGTTCGACTGGCCGACATGTTCGCGTTCCAGATCTTCCGGCGTAGGGAAGGTGCCCGGTTCGCGGAAGATCGCGGCACGGGTCAGCATGTCGCGGTAACGGGTAAGAATAATCTGCGCGATCATCTGGATAACCGGATCGGCGCTTTTAAGGCGGCGGTTAAAATCGCTGCGCGTGATTTCAAGAAGTTTGCAGTCCGCAACCGCCTTCACCGTCGCGACGCGCGGTTCATCATCGACGATGGCCATTTCACCGATCACGGTGCCAGGGCCGCGTGTGCCGACGCGATGAATAAGGCCATTGGTTTTTTCGATCAGGATTTCGACCTGACCTTCTTCAATCACATAGGCGCATTCGCCATGTTCGCCCTGACGCATGATGACGTCGCCGGCTTTGAATGTTTTTTGTGACTGACCCTGAAGCATGCTTGTTTTTATCGAGTGGCTTGGTTGAAGTAATTACGGATATATGAGCGCTACTGCATTTAGCCCTCACTATGCGTGAGAAGTCTTAGCGTATGGTTAATGATGTGTTCCTTTTGCATTAAAATCAATCGCCTGATGATTGGCCGCTTGGATTTAGGCCCATTTATAGGCATAATAATAAGCAAGTAATTTCGTCCCGCCTCTCAAAACGACATAATCCCATGACCCCCGTTTCCATTCTTATTCTATACGGGCTTTTCCGGCTCAAACATTTCCTCTGCGATTTTATCCTGCAGACGGACTGGATGGCGCTGACCAAGGGCAAGCCGGGGATGGAAGGGTATCGCGCGTTGTTTTCGCATACCGCGATCCATGCCGCAGGCACGCTTGTGATCGTGCTGATGTTCGCGCCGTCTTTGTGGTGGCTGGGACCGCTGGATTTCGTGCTTCACAGCGCTATCGACCGCCTGAAAGGCTATCTGACCTACAGCCGCGGGTGGAAGCCGTCGGACACGATCTTCTGGTGGACTTTCGGCATGGATCAGGAAGCCCATAATTTCACCCATCTGGCTTATATCGTCCTGATCGTCCTGCATCGCGGTTTAATCGCGTAAATCCTATGCTTGACAAAGGGCGGGGCGGAATCTAATGTCCGCAAGCTTTTTTAAGAATCTGGCTATCGGGACAAGACCATGAAAGTTGTTAACTCTTTGAAATCATTGAAAAAACGCGACCGTAACTGCCGCGTTATCCGCCGCCGTGGGCGCGTTTACGTCATCAACAAAACCAACAAGCGTTACAAAGCGCGTCAGGGTTAAGTTTTTTTGATCGAATGACGGGTCCGCCTGACATGTCTGGCGGGCCTTTTTTGTGCCTTATCGACGGGATCGGGGATAGGCGTAAAAAAGCGTGAATCTCTTAATGCGCACCGTTTTTTTCTCTGCTATAGATCGTCAGGTTTTTAACCATTCCAACCGCAGAAAGATCGGATAACTCCATGTTTTCGAAGCTTTTTGGCTTCATGTCCGCCGATATGGCGATTGACCTCGGCACCGCCAACACGCTGGTTTACGTCCGCGATCAGGGGATCGTCCTCAACGAACCGTCCGTGGTTGCCATTTCCATGGCAGGCGGGAAAAAGCAGGTTTTGGCTGTCGGGAACGAGGCGAAACAGATGCTGGGGCGCACCCCCGGAAACATCGTCGCCATTCGTCCGCTGCGTGACGGTGTTATCGCCGACTTCGATGTCACCGAGGCGATGATCAAGCATTTCATCCGCAAGGTTCACAACCGCCGATCTTTCGTTTCGCCGAAAATGGTGATCTGCGTACCGTCCGGATCGACCGCCGTCGAACGCCGCGCGATTCAGGAATCCGCTGAAAGCGCGGGCGCTTCCGAAGTTTATCTGATCGAAGAACCGATGGCCGCTGCGATTGGCGCGGGCCTGCCGGTGACCGAGCCGACCGGTTCGATGGTTGTCGATATCGGCGGCGGCACGACCGAAGTGGCCGTTATTTCGCTGGGCGGTATTGTTTACGCCCGTTCCGTGCGTGTCGGCGGGGACAAGATGGACGAAGCCATCATCGCCTATATCCGCCGCGTTCATAACCTTCTG
>CAYPCP010000011.1:0-28235 GCA_964409255.1 uncultured Pseudobdellovibrionaceae bacterium | reverse complement strand
ATCAGGGTGAGACGTGGTTCTGGGACACTTTGTTCGACGCCGATCTGGCCAATAATTCCGCCAGCTGGCAATGGATCGCGGGCTGCGGCGCCGATGCCGCGCCTTATTTCCGCATTTTCAACCCCGTGACGCAGGGCGAGAAATTCGATGCGAATGGCGCCTATGTGCGCCGCTATATCCCGGAAATCGCCGCCCTGCCCGACAAATACCTGCATAAGCCGTGGGAAGCCCCGGCCCATATCCTGAGCGAAGCGGGCGTGACGCTGGGGAAAACCTATCCCCGCCCGATCGTCGACCATGCGCAGGCCCGTGAAAAAGCGCTCGAAGCCTTTCAAAACACGCGCTGAGGGTCTAAAATAGATTCCATGAAAATCGCCATCGTCGGAACGGGCGCCGCCGGATTATCGGCCGCCTGGCTCCTCCATAAACATCACGACGTCACCCTTTACGAACGCCACCAGACCATCGGCGGCCATGCCAGCACGTCCACCGTCGCGGGGCATCCGGCGATCGATCTGGGCGTCATGATCTACAACGAAAAAAACTATCCCAACCTGACGAAGTTTCTTGCGCATCTGGGCGTTGAAACGGTTGAGACAGCGGTGACGTTCGGGGCCTCGCTTCACGACGGGCATATCGAATATACCGAAAGCAATCTTTTCGCGCGGTTTAAAAACCGACTGAACGCGCGCTTCTTGATGATGGCGAAGGATATCAAATCCTTCCCGGTGAAGCTCGACGCGTATCTGAAGGCGAAAAATCCGAATATGCCGCTCGGGCTGTTTTTCAAAAAACAGGGATACTCGAAAGGTTTCGCGCAGGACTATTTGATGGCCATCGGCCGCGCGGTATGGCACATGCCGCCGAGCGAACTTAAAAAATTTCCCGCCCGCCATTTTCTGCGCGTTCTTAAAAACAACGGCCTGATCGGCAAGGAAAAGGCGCAATGGCGCACGTTTGCCGGCGGCACACAGCATTACATCAACGCCCTCGCCGCGCCGTTCGCAGATAAAATCCATGCCGATGACGGCGCCGTATCGATTTACCGCCGCGTGCACGGCGTAGAGATCACCGACAAGCGCGGCAACATGGCGACCTATGACGCCGTCATCATGGCGTGCCACCCGGATCAGTCGCTGCGCCTGTTACAGGACCCGACCCCATCGGAAAAGGAAATGCTGTCCTGTTTCCCGTACATCCAGAATCGTTCCTATCTGCACACCGATACGAATTTCATGCCCCGGCGCAAGAGCCTGTGGTCTGCATGGAACTTCATGTCGAAAGGTACCAGCGGGCCGCATCACGTGACGTTCTGGATGAATAAAATTCAGCCGTGGCTGAAAGATGAAAAGACGAATTATTTCCTGACCGTCAATTCCGAGGAAACGCCGCTTAACGTCATTCAGCAGGTGCCGTGGCTGCACCCGGTATTCAGCGGCGACACGCTCAAAGGCTGGCGCCTCCTGCCCTCGCTGCAGGGAAAGAACAAGACATGGTATTGCGGCGCGTGGTGCGGTTATGGATTGCATGAGGACGCACTGGCCGCCGGCCTTGCCGTTGGCGAAGCGATCGGCCCCGAACGCCGCCCGTGGGATGTAAAAGAAGTTTCCCCCGCACAGACGAACACCCTTCCCGCCGCGCAGGAATCCGCATGATGCCCGCCCCGATCAAACCGCGCGCCTTAAAGCCCGGCGACACGATCGGCATCGTCGCAACGTCCAGCCACATCACGCAGGACCGTATCGACGAAGGCATGGCGGCATTGAAGGCCATGGGTTTCGTGCCGCGCCTTCACGACAAAGCCGGGCAGCGCCACGGCCAGTTCGCAGGCGATGAGGCCACCCGTGTTGCCGCCTTTCATGATTACCTTATCGACCCGTCCATCCACGCCGTCATGGCCATGCATGGCGGCAACGGCGCGCTGCATCTTCTCGACCTGATCGATTACGGTTTGATCCGCGCCAATCCGAAAATCATCGTCGGCTTCAGCGATGTGACCGCGCTTCTCAACGCCGTCACGGCAAGAACGGGACTGATCACTTTTCACGGGCCGACACTCACCCGGATCGCACGGATCGATCAGGCCAGCCAGAAACAATTCGCCGCGCTGCTCAGCGGGAAAGACGTTCCCCCGCTTCCCGCCACATCCGTGCGCGAGGGGAAGGCCGAAGGAATCCTGATCGGCGGCAATCTCAGCGCGCTGCAATCGTTGATCGGCACGCCCTATGCGCTGATCCCCGATGGCGCCATTCTGTTGATCGAAGATATCAACGATCACGTCAGCCGGTATGACCGCATGATCGGTCATTTTAAAAACGCGCGCTGGTTTGAAAAACTGGGTGGCATCGTGCTGGGTGAATTTCTCAACTCGCTCGACAACGAAGCGCGCCCCTTCGGCTTCACGATCGAAGAACGCGTGCGCGTCCTGACGGACGATTACGACTTCCCCGTCATGGCGGGCCTTGCCGTGGGCCATGGCGAAAAGCTCGCGACGCTGCCGATCGGCGGGCTTGTCCGGCTGGATGCGCACGGCCTTTCCATCGTCGAAAGTCCGGTCGTCTGATTAGTGGACGGAATGGCTGGTGAATAATCCGGCCTGCGGAATGTCCGTGCGGCCATAGAGGCGCAGCTGCGTCAGAATATGCTGATGTTCGGGGGGAATATCGCGGACCGCGTCGAGCCGCCGCTGGATCATCAAAACCCGCCCCTCGCGGCCCTCTTCAAGCGCCCGGCGGAGAATTTCTTTCATGATCTCGAGACTACTTCTCTTCACCTTTATAGTTTAACATAAAGATATTAACCATTGCGAAGAAAATCGCGGTTTTCCGCGGTTTCGGGCGCAAGGCTGCACCAAAAAAGCTTGCAAGTGCCCCATAAATAAGCAAAATCGCCAACCGAGGAGCCACCTGTACCGCCATGCCTTTCGTCGTCACCGACATCTGTATCAAGTGCAAATACACCGATTGCGTGGAAGTCTGCCCCGTCGACTGTTTTTACGAGGGGGAGAACATGCTCGTCATCCACCCGGACGAGTGTATCGATTGCGGCGTGTGCGAGCCTGAATGCCCCATCGAGGCGATCATCCCTGACTCCGACTCGCGCGCGGACAAGTTCCTGGAGCTGAACAGAAAATATTCTGAAAAATGGCCGAATATCACCCGGATCAAGCCCGCCCTGCCCGACGCCGAAAAATGGCAAAAGGTGGAAAACAAGCTAGAACAACACTTTAGCGAACTTCCCGGAGACGGCGACTAAGGAAAGAATCTGCATTCCTTAAGTTATTTACGTTGAAAATTTACGAATTTTTAACTATACTCCCCCCATTGGTTGAGCATTGAAGCGGTACAGATCGGTGTGCATTCCGGCCTCTCATCAGGCCCTCTTTCGCACGCATTACGAAAATACCTATAAGACGCTATTCGGCAGAACCTCCCCGCCATGGGTAGACATGGAAGTCGGCAGAACTATCTCTGTCTGCTGGCGATGGTAAGTGCGTCACAAAAACAAACACTGGAAAGGTGCGTAGCATGGCTGCAGAAAACGATAATTTCAAAAAAGGCGATTACGTTGTTTACCCGGCTCACGGCGTCGGCATGATCGAGGGTATCGAGACCGCCAAGATTGCCGGTATGGAAGTGAAGCTTTACGCCATCAAGTTTGAAAAAGACCGTATGCGCCTCAAAGTTCCGGTCGTGAAGGCGCAAGCCTCCGGCCTGCGCAAGCTGTCCTCCACGGGCCGCCTGAAAGACGCTATGAAAACCCTTAAAGGCAAAGCCCGCGTCCGCCGCACCATGTGGTCCCGCCGCGCGCAGGAATACGAAATGAAGATCAATTCCGGCGACCCGATTTCGATCGCCGAAGTCCTGCGCGACCTCAAGCGCAGCAACGACGACAGCGAGCAATCGTACAGCGAACGTCAGATCTACCAGTCCGCGCTGGAGCGTCTGGCCCGTGAGATCGCCGCCGTTGAAAAAACGACCGAAGACAAAGCCGCCGCCCGCGTTGAACGCGCCATGGGCGTCGACAAAAAGAAGAAAGCCGCGAACGACGACAAAGTCGCCGCGTAAACGTTTAATACCTCCTTCGTTTGGAAACAGGGCGGACTGTGCAAAGTCCGCCCTGTTTGTTTTCGCCGTCTTTTCGTACGCGTGCGCACAAAGGGGCTTTTATCGGTCTGAATCTGCTGTATACTTAAGATGATTCTGGGAATTCTCCCGCGCCTGAATCGTTCTTGTCGCCGTCCGGCCCGTACATTTTACTTAACGAAGATATATCAATGTCCCTGTGCATGACTGCACCTGATATCCGATTCACCGCTCTGGGCGCGCCGCGCCACATCTGGGCGGTTTCGACGATCCACGGGGATTGCGACCGCCTGATCCAGCTTCACGACGGCATACTCGAACGCATACAGGCCGGCGACCGGATCGTCTATCTGGGCAACTACACCGGCTTTGGCAGCCAGTCGCGCGCCGCCGTCGACGAACTCCTGACCTTTCGCCGCCTCGTCCTGTCGATCCCGGGCATGAAACCCGAAGACATCGTGTACCTGCGCGGCGGCCAGGAAGATATGTGGCAGCGCCTGATCCAGCTTCAGTTCTGCACCAACCCGGTGGACATGTTCCTGTGGATGCTCGGCAATGGCATGGGTGCGACGCTGGAGGATTATGATATCAGCGCGCATGACGGTATCGTCGCCGCGCGCGAAGGCGTGATGTCGCTGACCAAATGGACGAACAGCGTACGCGAAGCGCTGCGCCGTCACCCGGGCCACGACACGTTCATGACCCAATACAGGCGCGCCGCGTACACGCATGTCGATGACCGCTACCCGATCCTGTTCGTGAATGCGGGCGTCGACTGCTCACGCTCTCTCGAAGACCAGGGCGAAGCGCTGTGGTGGAGCGGCGAGCATTTCAACCTCATGACGCAAAGCTACAACCCGTTTGAAAAAGTCATTCGCGGTTTCGATCCCAACCATGAAGGCGTGCGCATCAATTGCGTCACCGCCACGCTCGACGGCGGCAGCGGTTTCGGCGGCTCCCTCGTCTGCGCCGGCATGCAGGCCGACGGCGAAATTTTCGAGCTTTTGGAAGCCTAGAATTTCCGCGGCTTTTTACACAAAATCACCCTACATGTAACTTTTTTCGGCCACAGTCCGAATACACCCTTGCATAAGCACTCGGAGAACGTTGCCGATGGTCGGAACTTTTTCCCTGGGGCCTTAGTTTGCAATAAGCAGAGGGAGAATTCCATGGCTTACATTGACGATCCTCAAACCCAAAAATCCAACACCAGCTATATCCGCAGCTCGATGAACGAGCCGATTCTGGAAAAAGATCATGAGCTTGATCTTGCCCGCCGCTGGCGCGAGAAAAACGATGAAAAGGCGCTGCACGAACTCGTGCGCTCTTACATGCGTCTGGTTGTTGCGATGGCATCCAAATTCCGCGGCTACGGCCTGCCGGTCGGCGACCTGATTCAGGAAGGCAATATCGGCCTGATGCAGGCGGCCGCGCGTTTCGAAGCGGACCGCGACGTCCGTTTCTCGACCTACGCGAGCTGGTGGATCCGCGCCGCGATTCAGGATTACATCCTGCGCAACTGGTCCATCGTCCGCACGGGTACGACGTCGGCGCAGAAATCTTTGTTCTTCAACCTGCGCCGCCTGCGCGCGCGCATCGAAGGGAAGACCGGCCAGGCCGGGCTGAACGACGAAGGCCGCGCGAAAATCGCAAAGGAACTTAAAGTTCCCGTGCGCGACGTGGAAGCGATGGAAAGCCGCCTGTCCGGCGCCGATCAATCGCTCAACGCCGTCATCGGCGAAGATGGCGCAGAAGAATGGCAAAACTTCCTCGCCGATGATCGTCCGAACCCCGAAGAAATCGTCATCGGGATGAAAGACGCGCAGGCCCGTTCGAAATGGCTGGGCGAGGCGCTCGGCAAGCTGTCGGACCGCGAGCGCAAAATCATTCGCGACCGTCATCTGAATTATGATGCCGTGACCCTTGAAGATCTCGGAAAAGAACTAGGTATTTCTAAAGAGCGGGTTCGCCAGATCGAATCCCGCGCGATGGAAAAGCTGAAAGAAAATATCGGACGCCACGTGCGTCAGACCGAAGATTTATTCATCGGTTCCTAAAAACGACGAAAGAATTTTGGGCCGCCTTCCCTGACCCTCTGCAATAGACAGGCGGACCAAAAACAAGCCGGGCTGCGATCCCCTCCAGCCCGGCTTTTTCTTGTCTGCTCTGTACAGGTTATTCCACCACGATCTTGTAAAGCTCACCGGCTTTGAGCGGCTCGTTCGGCGCGAGGCCGTTCAGCACGCGGAAACGTTCCTGCGCGAGATTACCCGGCGCCATGCGCTGCGCCATCGTCGCCTGCGTATCGTTCGCGCTGGCCGTGACGATGCGGATGCGCTGCGGCTGGACGGATGTCTTTTCAGACTCGCTCAAACGGCGGAAGCTGTAGGTGGTTTTTTTCAGGCCTTCGACCGTGGCCGCGCTCGCGCCCGATGGAATCGCGATCTGGAAACGCATCATCTGCCCCGGCGCCCATTCAATCGCCATCAGACGCACGGTGGCGGTCTTGCCGTTCACCGAACCGGCAAACGCCGTGGTCGCGGCACGCATGCCGTTGACCGTCACGCTTTCAACATTGCCGATGGTTTTACCCGCCATCCAGATTTGCGAAAGATAGGCCGCCGGATCGGCTTTGTTCGGATCGCCCGCCGCATCGAACAGGACGATGGTGCCGGCATTATCCGTGCCCACAACCTGTTCCGGCGTATTGTTGATTTTAAAACCGGACGGCAGCGTGAACATGAAACCCAGTTTCGGGTGATAGAAACTGCTGCCTTTCACAAAGCCCTGATCCGGTGAATCGCCATAGATCATGCCGTCGATGGCGCGCAGATATTTCGTGCGGCCCGAATCCATCGTGCCTTTAGGATATTTCTGCGCCTCTGCCGATGCCGCCGCAATGCGGTCCGCCGTCAAAGGGTGCGTGGAGAAATAATTGAACTGCGATTCCGTGCCCTGCGCCCCGGCCAGCTGTTGATCCAGCTTGGTTTGCGCATCGAGGCTTTTCAGGAACGACGCCATCGCGGCGGGATCGTATGTCGCGCGGCTCAAATAACGCACGCCGAGTTCGTCGGCCTGATGCTCCTGCCCGCGGGAATAGGATTTGATGTAAAGATCGGAGCCGACATTCGCGGCCTGACTGACGGCGGAACTGCCGACCGCGGCGGACAGCACGGCGGCGCCAAGACCGACCAGCATGCCCTGCGACATACGCTCCGCCGAGTGGCGCGCGGTGATGTGGCCGATTTCGTGACCCAGAACCGCGGCGACTTCGGCTTCGCTGTTGGCCAGCGCTAGAAGCCCGCGCGACATGTAAACATAGCCGCCCGGAATCGCGAATGCGTTCACGATCGGTGAATCGATGACATTGAATTTATATTGAACGTCGTTGCGCTCGGTATTCTTCGCGACCTCGCTCCCGATCTGCGAGACATAGGTCGCGATCGATCCGGTCATGAATTTGCCATAGGCCTGTTCGACCTTCTGATGCTCGGACGCGCCGACCGATGCTTCCTGACCGGCGGGCATGAAGGCGGTGAATTGCTGTTCACCCGTGGCCGGGTTAACGCTGCACGACCCCAGCGCGATCGATGAAGCCGCCGCCATCAGGGTCATGAATGTCTTGCCAATTGCGCCCTGACGGGTCCATGCTGCGTATCTCATGCGATTCACCTTGCTTATAACGTTGTTTGTCCTGTTCGGGTTCCCTGCCGCCATGGCGCAGGACACTCCCGTCGCCGGGCCGGATCTCTCCCCCTTGAAACGCACCGGCGCGGGCCGGGTCGATCAGGTGCTGGACGGTCTGACGATTGTTCTAAAGGACAAGAAAATCATCCGTCTGTCCAGTGTCGATATTCCGGATCACGGCGCCACCGAAGGCGGGACCTTCAACCTCGCGGCCAAGGCGGCTTTGGACAAGCTTTTGCCCTCCGGCAGCGACGTTCTTATATACCAGACCCGCAACGCCAAGGTCGGACGGACCAACCGGCTGGATCAGCAAATTGCCCATCTGGTCAAAAAAGACGACGGCACCTGGGTGAACGCCGCGCTTGTGGAAAACGGTTACGCCCGCGCCATGCCGTCGGATACGAACCCCGATCACGCGGCAACGCTTCTTGGCATGGAAGAAAAGGCGCGCAAGGCGGGCCTGCTGTTATGGACCAAAGAAGGATGGCCCGTGATGCCGCCCGATCAAGCCGCCAAAGGCATCGGCAGCTATCAGATCGTCGAAGGCACGGTGCAAAACGCCGCGACCGTGAAAAACAATCTCTATCTCAATTTCGGCAACAACTGGAAAGACGATTTCACGGTCATGGTCTCGCCCGCCGTCCGCCGCGATCTGGCGCGCCGGGGAATCGACCCGCTCGCGCTCGGACATAAAAAAATCCGCGTGCGCGGCTATATCCGCGAATATAACGGCCCGTTCATGGAGCTGGAAAGCGCATTAAGGCTCGAATTCCCGGCCCCATAATGCTAGGAATCATCTATGCCGAAAAAGACGATGCCGCCGAAACAACCGCTGCTGGGCCTGTTCCCCGAACTGACCCCCTACTCCTCCGGCTGGCTTGATCTCGACACGCCGCACCAGATGTACTGGGAACAAAGCGGTAATCCCGATGGCGTTCCCATGGTCGTCATGCATGGCGGTCCCGGCGCGGGCAGCAACCCGAAACAGCGCCGTTATTTCGATCCCGATCATTACCGTATAATTTTGTACGATCAGCGCGGGGCCGGTAAATCCAGCCCGCACGGCACGCTCGATGGCAACACGCGCAAAAATCTTGTCGCCGACATTGAAAAACTGCGCGCGCATCTTTCCATCGATAAATGGCATGTGTTCGGCGGTTCATGGGGCAGCACGCTCGCGCTATCCTACGCGGCAGATCATGCGCAGCGTTGCCACAGCCTGATCCTGCGCGGCATCTTCCTGATGGAACGTGACGACATCGACTGGTTCATGTACGGAATCAAATCCGTCTTTCCCGAAGCGTGGGAGCAGTTCGCGTCGTTTATTCCCGAAGACGAACGCGGCGATCTTCTCGAAGCGTATTACAAACGCCTCACCGGCAAAGACACGCAGGTGCAGATGGACGCCGCCATCCGCTGGACGCTGTATGAAAGCGCGTGTTCCTCTCTGATCCCCAATTACGAAACCATCACCACCGAAGAGCAAAAAGCCTTCGCCCTGTCGATCGCGCGAATCGAGGCGCATTATTTCCGTGAGGAAATGGTCGCGCCGCAGGACAGCCTCCTTCGTCAGGTCGATAAATTCCGGAATATACCCGCGACCATCGTGCATGGCAGGTATGACATGATCTGCCCGCTTATGACGGCCCATAAGCTGCATTCCGTCTGGCCGGAGGCCGATTACATCGTGGTGCCCGACGCGGGCCATTCGTCCATGGACCCGCCGCTCCTGTCCCGCTTGATCGAAGCCACCGAAAATGCGAAAACATTGATCAGCAACATAAGGTAGAATCATGACATTCAAGACGATCAAAGATTTCGATATCAAAGGCAAACGCGTCCTGCTGCGCGCCGACCTCAACGTTCCTGCCGATGCCGGCACCGTCACCGACACCACCCGCATCGACCGCTTGAAACCGACCGTCGACGCGCTGACCAAGGGCGGGGCAAAAGTTGTCGTTCTTTCGCACTTCGGGCGCCCGAAAGGCCGTGATGAAGAAAACTCCCTCAAATTTATCTTGCCGTCGCTGAAACAAAGCTGGGGCGTCGATGTCGCGTTCGCGAATGATTGTATTGGCGCGGATGCCGAAAACGCTGTCGCCGCGCTCAAAGACGGCGACGTCGTCCTGCTCGAAAATCTGCGTTTCCATACGGGCGAAGAAAAGAACGATGCGGAATTCACCAAACGCCTTGCGAAACTCGGCGATCTGTATGTGAACGATGCTTTTTCCGCCGCGCACCGCGCGCATGCCTCGACCGAGGGACTGGCCCATCTTCTTCCCGCGGCGGCGGGCCTGCTGATGGAAGCCGAACTGAACGCCTTGTCCGATGCGCTCGAAACGCCGAAAAAACCTGTCGCGGCGATTGTCGGCGGCGCGAAAATTTCCACGAAACTTTCCGTTCTCGACAACCTCGTGCGCAAGGTTGACTATCTCGTCCTCGGCGGCGGGATGGCCAACACGTTCCTGTTCGCGCAAGGCGTCAATGTCGGAAAATCGCTGTGTGAAAAAGACATGGCCGACGAAGCGCGTAAAATCATGGCGACCGCCAAAGACGCAGGATGCGAAATCGTCCTGCCGACGGACCGTGTGTGCGTGAAAGAATTCGGCGCGGGCGTGCCGACCGAAATACGCGATGTAAAAAACATTCCCGACGACATGGAAGCCGTCGATATCGGCCCAAAAACGGTTGAAGCGCTCCACGATCTGTTCGAAGGCTGCAACACCATCCTGTGGAACGGCCCGATGGGCGTGTTTGAGGTCAAACCCTTCGACAACGGCACCAACGGCCTTGCACAGTCGGTTGCCAAGCTGACAAAGGCCGGCAAAGTCATCAGCGTCGCCGGCGGCGGCGATACCGTTTCCGCGCTTGAAAATGCCGGCGTTGCGGATCAATTCTCATATGTTTCCACGGCGGGCGGCGCCTTCCTCGAATGGCTGGAAGGTAAAACGCTCCCCGGCGTGGCCGCGCTCAACAAACAGGCGAAGGCAGCCTAAAAAGACGAAGCGCCCCACGGGGCGCTTCTTTTCTTTTGGAGAAAGAATTTTGTTATTGGCGGCTTTGCGAGAGGATCTTGCGCGCCTGCGCGGTTGTAATTTTTTCAAAGTAACGCAGCGCACCGGCAAGCTCGTTCTGATTGACGATCTTGGCGCCGCCATTGCGCAGGCGGTTGGTCAAAAGATAAATGCTGACGAAATCGTTCTTGATGATGCTGGTCGCGCGGCAGGCCACAGCCAGGCCCTGCCCGCTTTCCTGCTTCAAAATCTGCTCAACCGTCAACGGCGACAGGCCGCAATATACCGAGAACAGCGCGATGAAATACCCGAACTGGCCGCGGCGCAATGACTGCGTCATGGTATCGACTTTCAGCGAGCCTTTTTCCATCAACAGCTCGGCGGCGGCGATCATCTGCTCGCTCGGCGTATAACGCAGCGCGACAGCTTCGCGGAATTCTTTCGTAACGTCGTTAAGCGCGACGCTCGCCGCCTGCGCGGCATCCGCATCGTAATGGTCGAGGATATATTGCTTCAATTCCTGACCGACATATTCGTAAAGCTTGAGCGCCAGCGCCTCGGGCATATCCTCGCGCATCAGCAGCGGACGCGCCAGCGTATCCGATCCCATCGCCAGCGTCGTAAACGTATTCATGGCTTTGTCGGAAATATGGTTCTGGGAATTTTCAGTCACCAGCACCGCCGTGACGACGTCTTTCGTCTCGGCCAGAGAATCAACGACAGACGACCCCAGCGCTTCGCGGCGGGCAATAGCGCGCCAGTGTTCCGGACCTTTGGCCTTGATGATGTAGATCAGGTCCATGTCCTGAAGCACCGGGCTTTGACGCAGCACCGGATCGGCAACAACAATGTCGTCATTCGCCAGATGCAGGATCATGCGCAGCGGCACGTTATCCAGAACCGCCAGACGATCGGCCAGCGCCATGCGCAGATCCGTCTCCGCCTGACGCATCAGCGTCATGAGCACATCGGTGATAAGCTCTTTTTCATTCTCATTGAGATTGATTTTAAGCAGATCGACCATAACGGTCGTCAGCTCGGAACGCGCGTTGGGATTTTCATCCTTCGCCAGGCCGTAAAGCTTATGCGTGTCGTAAAGGCGCACCAACAGGGGCGCAACTTCCGGCGTGCTTTCCAGCATGTTAAAACTCATCACTAATCCCCGCTTTCGCGTGCTCTCTTCAGTATTCGGTTCGTCCCGGACTTTTTTTACAGGCTGTCCGTTTTTGGGGGTCTGGTTCGAACGGCGGAACACGGCACGAAACGGCCTGTGTCCCCACACATTTCCCATCTCCTATCTTTATTTTTACGGGTTATTCGTTTATATTAGGTTAATCGCGAATCCTCGAAGGACCCGGTTTTCTGCGGTTTTTAAACTAATTATTGGATAAAAACTTTATTAACGATTCAGTGGTACGATATTAATCTATCGTCCTTTCAAGGGGTTCTAAATCATGGTTTCACCAGTTTCCAATGGTCTGCCGCAGCAGATTCCGGCCGCGAATACCTTCCAGCCGGCAGGTACCGCCGAGAATATCCGTGAAAAAGACAGAACCGAACAGGCTGCCGCCAGCGGTGTCAGCACGGAAAACCGCGCGACCGAATCGCGCCGCACCGAAGAGCGGACCACGGTCAGCGCCTCTTCCCGTGACGAAGACAACGGCCGCGCAAGCGCCCGCACAGACCGCGGCAGCGTTTTCGACGTTACGGTATAATCGCTTATTTTTTTGTTTTACTGGAATGCGACTTCGTTGAAGGAGCGCAGCTTCCGGCTATGCAGCTTTTCCGGCCCGATACCGCGCAGGATTTCCATCGTGCGCAGGCCGATCTTCAAATGCTGCTCCACCCGTTCACGGTAGAATGAATCCGCCATCCCCGGCAGCTTGAGCTGGCCGTGCAGCGGCTTGTCCGACACACACAGCAACGTGCCGTACGGCACGCGGAAACGGAAACCGTTCGCCGCGACCGTGCCGGATTCCATGTCGAGCGCGATGGCGCGCGACTGGCTGAAACGGATATTCTGACGCACGGACGAACGGAGTTCCCAGTTCCGGTCGTCGACCGTCGCAACCGTTCCCGTGCGCATGATTTTCTTGAGATCGTGACCTTTAAGACCCGTTACTTCACGCACCGCATCTTCGAGAGAAATCTGAATCTCCGACAACGCCGGCAGCGGAATCGACGGGTGCAGATCGCGGTAGAGAACATTGTCTTCGCGCAGGTAAGCGTGCGCGAGCACGTAATCGCCAAGGTTTTGCGAATTGCGCAGGCCCGCGCAGTGACCCAGCATAATCCACGCATGGGGGCGCAGCACCGCGACATGGTCGGTAATGGTTTTGGCGTTGGACGGGCCGACGCCGATATTGATCATGGTGATCCCGGAATTATCGGCACGCTGAAGGTGATAGGCCGGCATCTGCGGCATGCGGCGCAGCAGGTAACCGTCTTCGTCTTTTACCTTGTTCTTCGCGATATTCTTGTTCGCGGTCACCTTGTTTCCCGGCTCGACGAACGCGACGTAATCCTGCGATCCGCCTTTGCCCTTTTCCATCATGGCGTAGGCTATTTTGACGAATTCATCGATATAGAACTGATAGTTCGTGAAGATCACGTAATTCTGGAAGTGAATACCGTTCGTGCCCGTGTAATGTTTCAGGCGCATGACGCTGAGATCGACGCGCGGCGCGGTGAACAGCGAAAGCGGCTGCGATTCTCCCGCCTTCGGAATGTAGGTTCCGTTGGCAATCTGATCGTCCATCAGATCGAGATCCGGCTGATCGAAAATATCGGGCAATGCTTCGACCTGTTCCATGGACAAGTCACGCTCCAGATGGAAATCCTCACCCAGCGCGAAATGCAGCGGCATCGGCACATCGCTCAGCCCCACCGACACCTTGCCATGGTTCTTGATGAGCAGCGCGATCTGGTCCACGTAATACTGATCGAAAATATCCGGGCGCGTGACGGTCGAGCGGTAGACACCTGCCTTGGCCACGAAACCGAACGATGAAAGACGGTTATCCAGTTTCTTGGCCCCGCGGCTATCGACTTCGACATAGGGATAGTACGCGCGGACCTGCTTCGCCTTGAGCTTCTTCTTCGTGAACGCATCGAAGGAATCGCGTAAGTGATCGACACTGACGCCATAAATCCGTTCGATTTCGGCCAGGGCGTCTTTCGCGTTTGTGAAGGATTTGGCTTTGGAGGGTTTTATCGTTTTTCTTGCCATGGTCTATCATGACAAAAATTGGTTAATATTTCAACGATATAGGCGCTAAGCCGCGCGGCCCATCAGCGCCCTGGCGAAATCCGCCGCCTCGAAGGGGCTTAAATCCTCGGCTTTTTCGCCCACGCCGATGGCGTGGATCGGCAGGCCGAATTCCTTGGCCAGCGAGACAACCACCCCGCCCTTGGCACTGCCGTCGAGCTTGGTGACGATCAGGCCGGAGACATTCACCGCCTCGCCAAACGTCTTCACCTGAGAATGGGCATTCTGGCCGGTGGTAGCATCGAGGACGAGCAACGTGGCGTGCGGCAGGCTCTCATCCTGTTTTTTGAGCACGCGGACGATCTTCTCCAGCTCGGCCATCAACCCGACCTTGTTCTGCAAGCGCCCGGCCGTGTCGATCATCAGGATATCGACATTGTCTTCCTTGGCCTTTTGATAGGCTTCGAAGGCCACCGAGGCGGCATCCGCGCCGATATCTTTTTTGAACAGCGGCACATGCGCACGGTTCGCCCAGACTTCGAGCTGGTCGATCGCGGCGGCGCGGAACGTATCGGCGGCGGCGATCATGACCTTTTTATGCTGCCCGACCGCCCAGTCATGCGCGAGCTTGCCAATCGTCGTCGTTTTCCCTGCGCCGTTCACACCGCAGATCAGAATAACCAGCGGACCGTTCGCAGGCTTGGAAATATCAAGCTTTTGCGCAACGGGATCGAGAATCGCGGCAAGGCTGTCCGCCATCGCATCGCGCACTTCGTCGTCCGTGACATCGGAACCGAAACGTTTATCGGAGAGATCCTGCACCATCTGGCGCGCCACCGACGGGCCGAGGTCGGCGGTGATCAGAATATCTTCAAGATCGTCAAGCGCGGCCTGATCCAGTTTCTTTTTGGTCAGGATGTCGGCAATCCCCTGCCCGATCTTTCCTGTCGATTTCGACAGGCCCGCCGTCAGGCGCGAAAACCATCCGCCTTCATGGCTGTGATCGCGCAGTTCTTCACGTTCCATCGCATCGTCAAGACGCGAATGTTCCGGCGTTGGCAAAACGGGCAAGGCTTCAAGGATATCGACCTCGCTGGCGGCCAGCTCTTTCTGGATGAATTCGGCATCCAATTCCGCATCGTATTCGGTCGGCGGTTCGATACCCGGCTCGCGCGGGTGGTGAATGATTTTATCCTGACGCGCCTCTTCGTCCTGCGCGCCTGCATTTTTATTTTTTCGCCAGAAAATCATCTCAGCACTTCTCCCGTGAGATAGTCGTTCTCTACAGCCAACGTCTTCACGCGCAAAAGTGATCCGGGGGTAAAAGCGCCATCCAGAAGAACCTGCGCGAAATGCTCTGTTCTTCCTATTTTATCGCTTTCGACGATAACTTGCCGCTCTTTTTTTACATGGGATTTTAAGAAATTTTGAACCTGTTTTTCACCCTGTTCGCGCAGGCGTGCCGCCCGTTCCTTGCGCAGAACCGGCGCGACTTGCGGCATTTTGGCGGCAGGCGTGCCCTCGCGCTCAGAATAGGGAAATACGTGCAGGAAGGTCAGATCGCATTCCTCGACGATCCTGAGCGTGTTTTCGAACATCTCATCCGTTTCGGTCGGAAAACCGGCGATAATATCGGCCCCGAACGCCATGTCCGGACGGTAGGACCGCGCGCGGCTGCACATCGCAATCGCATCGGCGCGCAGATGGCGGCGTTTCATGCGTTTCAAAATCATATCGTCTCCCGCCTGCAGCGAGAGATGGAGGTGCGGCATCAAACGCGGTTCTTCCGCGATCAGGCGCCATAGATCGTCGTCGATCTCCACCGGGTCGAGTGACGACAATCTCAATCTCGGCAATTCCGGCACCAGCGCCAGCACACGGCGGATCATCTGCCCCAGCGACGGCTTGCCCGGAAGATCCGCGCCGTACGATGTGACATCGACGCCCGTCATGACGATTTCGTTGTAACCCGCTTCGACAAGCTTCCTCACCTGCGCGGCGATTTCGCCGATCGCGACGGAGCGTGAATTCCCGCGGCCATACGGAATGATGCAGAAGGTGCAGCGGTGGTCGCAGCCATTTTGAACCTGGATGAACGCGCGCGCGTGGCCTTCGACACCCTCGATCAGATGGCTTGCCGTTTCCGTGACCGACATGATGTCGTTGACGAGAATTTTTTCCTCGCCCGGCGCGCCCCACGTTTCAGGTTTTAATTTCAGGTCATTGCCGATGATGCGCGTGACTTCGGGCATTTCGGCATACATCTCGGGATTGATCTGCGCGCTGCAGCCCGTGACGATGATTTTGGCGTTGGGGTTATCGCGGCGTGCGCGGCGGATTGCCTGACGGGCTTGACGCTCTGCTTCTTTCGTCACCGCACAGGTGTTGAAAATAATCGCGTCTTCCAGACCCGCCTGTTTCGCGTGCGCGCGCATGACTTCCGACTCATAGGTGTTGAGACGACAGCCAAAGGTCACGAGTTCTGGGTCTTTGCCGGACATACCCCACGGTTTACGGGGTTTTGGCCGTGGGTGCAACTAGAACCCGACGCCGATCCCGACCCCGGAACCCCGGTGATGATGGTGGTAACCATTCATGAAATAGAAATCATCGTGAGCGCGTTCGGCGCGCAATCTGGCATTCTCCCGCAGGGTCGCCACGCAGAAGCCCATGGCCTCGGTCCCCGGCTGGTTGCCCCGCGCCAGACATTCACGGACATAAGGGTCGCAGATCAGGCGGCGGCGGTTCACTTCGGCTTCGACGCGCGGCTCTCGGTCATACCCGTTATGGATGCTGCACAGACGCTCGTCGCTTAACGACTGGATTTCCTGCGGCGTCATTTTCAGCGCGGGCGACGCGCACGCGGCCAGCAGCAGGACGGCGAAAAAGGCAATAAAACGGTTCATCATCATGAAATAACTCCTTCAAAGCTGTAGGCAAGAGGGCCGGTCATCAGAACATGGCCGTCGCTTTCGCGCCATTCGATCTCCAGATTACCGCCATCCAGCGTAACCAATGCCTTGCGGTTCGTAAGGCCGCGCCGCATGGCCGCAACGGCTGTCGCGCACGCGCCCGTGCCGCAGGCCTGCGTAATCCCCGCCCCGCGTTCCCACACGCGCATGCGAAGATGGTCCTTGCCAATCACCGACGCGAATTCGACGTTCGTTTTCTGCGGGAACAGCGGATCGGTTTCGATGGTCGGGCCGATGCCCGCGACATCCGCCGCTTCCGCATTTTCCACGAAAAACACGCAATGGGGATTGCCGACATTCACGCCGACGGGATCGCCCTTCAAAGGCAGATGAAGCGTATCGCATTCTTTCGCTGCCGGAATATCCGTCCATTCAAGACGCGCCGGACCCATGTCCACGGTTACATCTTCCTTGCCCGACCGGGCGCATTTCAAAAGACCCGGGAGGGTCTGGATCGTGACCTTATCGGTCCCGACTTCGCGCATGACGATATCGGCCACGCAGCGGGTCGCATTGCCGCACGCCCCGGATTCACTGCCGTCCGGGTTGTAAATCCGCATAAACAGGTCGGCATCCGGGTTTTGGGGCTTTTCAAGGACGATCAGCTGGTCGAACCCCACCCCGCGTCGGCGGTCGCCTATGCGGACGATCTGGGCGGAACCAAGGGAAACCGGGTCTTTCCGGCCATCAATAATGACGAAATCATTGCCCAGCCCATGCATTTTGCGAAAAGAAATCATCGTTTTATTTTCCGTAACTTGACAGTTTCGTCTATACCTGCTAATTCTATACGCCATGGCTGACAAACGCGAAACATTGATAGATTCATTCCAATCCCTCACCGCCTCCCAAAAAGTCGCGGCGGTTGCCGCTGGCTTGGCCCCGGTTGCCATGGGATTCCTGTCATATCAAGGCCTTGCCAATCATTTTTACGAGACGACCCATACGAAGCTGGCACAGGATGGCGCGACCTATCAGCTCACCGGCCCGGCGGTTGTCACGCAGAAAAAGGACGGCCAAACCTATAAATACGATTTTGAGGCCAATACGGTCCACGTATCGTCCGCGGCCCTGAAACCGCAGCCGGTCGTCACTGCCGGCCTGCCGATGTTCCAGACCTACTCGGCCAGTCGCGTGCGCGATCAAGCCGGCGCCGATGCCATCGTTAAACCCGCAGACCCGGCCTCTGTAGAGCAGGCCCGCGCCGCCGGCTGCAGCATTGCCGACCATCTGGACACGCTGAGCGATGAAGAAGCCCCCATCGTCGGCAACGCCCATTCCCGCATTCAGGCCCGTGGCCGCGCCTTTAAGGCCGAGTTCTGCTAAAAGCTTGACATTCCACCCCTGATTTCCTAAAAACAGCCCACATTTCCTGTGATCGGTGACCGAAACCGTGTCCAAGGATACCCCCCAGCCGGCGAAGTTACGCTCACTGGGGTTAAACTGTTTTATGAGCTTTTAGGGCCAGATGTTTGAAAGTCTGACAGATAAACTGGGTAACGTACTCGACAGTCTCCGCGGCCGCGGACGACTGACAGAAGAGCATGTCGATCAGGACGCGCGCGAGATTCGCGTTGCGCTCCTCGAAGCGGACGTCGCCCTGCCCGTCGTCAAAGACTTCATCGAAAACGTCAAAGCCCGCGCTATCGGTCAGGACGTCATCAAATCCGTCACGCCGGTTCAGCAGGTCGTTAAAATCGTTCATGACGCGCTCGTGGAAATGCTCGGCAGCGACGCCAGCGAGCTGACGTTCGGCGCCCCTCCGGCGGCGTACCTGATGGTCGGTCTGCAGGGGTCGGGTAAAACCACCTCCACTGCGAAGATCGCGAAACACCTCACCGACAAGCACAAGAAGCGCGTGCTGATGGCCTCGCTCGACACCCAGCGCCCCGCCGCGCAGGATCAGCTCGCCGTTCTCGGTACGCAGACGAACATCGCGACACTGCCGATCGTCAAAGGTGAAACGCCCGTGCAAATCGCGCAGCGCGCCTTGCAGGCGGGTCGCACCGAAGGTTTCGATGTCGTTATGCTCGACACCGCCGGCCGCCTCGCGATCGACGAAGAATTGATGAAGGAAGTCGCGGCGATCCGCGATATCGCGAAGCCCGTCGAAACCCTGCTCGTCGCCGATGCGATGACCGGTCAGGACGCGGTCAACACGGCGAAATCCTTCGATGAAAAAGTCGGCATTACCGGCATTATCCTGACCCGTATCGATGGCGACGCCCGCGGCGGCGCGGCCCTTTCGATGCGTGCTGTGACGGGCAAGCCGATCAAATTGCTCGGCACGGGCGAGAAATGGGATGCGATCGAAGCGTTCTATCCCGACCGTATCGCGGGCCGTATCCTCGGCATGGGTGACGTTGTATCGCTCGTCGAACGCGCGACCGAAACCATTCAGGCCGAAGATGCCCAGCGCATGGCCGAGCGTTTCAACGAAGGCAAATTCGATTTCAACGATCTTCTCTCGCAGATGCGCCAGATGAAAAACATGGGCGGCGCGGGCGCGATGATGAAGATGCTCCCCGGCCTTGGCAAAATGGCCGCGCAGATCGACGAAGCCAATCTCGACAACACCGTCCTGAAAAAACAGGAAGCCATCATCCTGTCGATGACGAAGAAAGAACGCGAAGCGCCGCAGATCATGAACGCGTCGCGCCGCAAGCGCATTGCCGATGGATCGGGCACGACCGTTCAGGACGTCAATAAAATCTGCAAGCAGCAGCAGGACATGCAAACCGTCATGAAGCGCATCAAGAAGATGGGCATGGGCAAAATGATGGGCATGATGAAAGGTTTGATGGGCGGCAAGGCCGACGAACTCGAACTCATGGCGCAATCGATGGACCCGAACGGCCTTGGCGCCGACATGGGCGCGATGGCGCCGCGTGGCGCGCTGCCGGGCCTGAGCGGCAGCATGGGGCTTCCGGGACTTGGCAGCGGCATGCCGGGAATGGGCGGCATGGGCATGCCCGGTTTCCCGATGCGCGGCGGCACCAAGAAAAACCGCAAGAAGAAAAGATAACTAACGGACTAACGACTTTAACTTTAATTGCACGACACATTTTAAAAGGAGAAAACAAAAATGGCACTTGCAATCAGACTGGCCCGCGGCGGCCGTAAAAAACTTCCGCACTACTCGATCGTCGTCGCCGACAAGCGCGCTGCGCGTGATGGCCGCTTCATCGAGAAAATCGGCACCTACAACCCGCTCGCCGGCAAGGACGACGCGAACCGCGTGACGATCAATGCCGAGCGCGCGAAATACTGGCTGGGCCAGGGCGCGCAAGCGTCCGACCGCGTCGCCGTATTCCTGGGCAAAGCCGGGATCGCCGCCATGCCGGAAAAGAAAAACAACCCACAAAAAGCGCTGCAGTCCGACAAAACGAAAATGCGCATTGCAGAGCGTGAAGAAAAACGCAAAGCCGCTGCTGAAGCCGCCGAAGCCGCCAAGGCCGAAGCGAAAGCCGCCGCCGAAGCCGCTGCAGCTGCACCGGCAGAAGCACCTGCTGAAGCCCCGGCCGAAGAAGCTGCCGCTGAAGAGCCGAAAGCTGAGTAATTACCATTCGATCATCCCCGCCCCTGACCGGGCGGGGATGATTTTTTCATCATGACCAAACGCATTCTTGTCGGAAAAATCGCCACCGCCCACGGCATCAAAGGATTCGTGAAGCTGGATGTGTACGCCGACAACGAAGACCTCCTGAGCGGCAAGGTTTTTACCGCCGAAACCGGGGACGATACGGTCACCCTCACCCATAAAAACAACGTCGGAAAACAGATCGTCGCCGCCGTCGATGGCATCGCCGATCGCAATGACGCCGAAAAACTGCGCGGCACAAAACTTTACGTCGACCGCGACGCCCTGCCTGAAACAGACGACGGCGAATTTTATTACGAAGATCTGGCCGGCATGAAAGTCATCGACGAAAAAAACGCGCCGATCGGCACGGTGCTGAGCGCCGATAATTTCGGCGCGGGCGATCTGCTCGACATCCGCAAGGATGGCAGCGCCGAAAGCTTCTATCTCTTATTCATCGATGAAAATATTCTGGATGTCGATCTGGACGCCCGCGTCATCACCGTGCAATTGCCGGAGGAATTTTAATGTCCTGGCGCGTCCATATCCTCACCCTCTTCCCGGAAATGTTTCCGGGATTCCTCGGTCATTCACTGGCGGGCAAGGCGCTGGAGCGTGGCGACTGGTCCGTCGATGCGATCAACATCCGCGACTTCGCCGAAGGCGTTCACAAAACCGTCGATGACACGCCGTATGGCGGCGGCGCGGGCATGGTCATGCGCCCCGATGTGATTGAACGCGCCGCGCTGTCCATCACCGAACCGGGCCGGAAGATTTACATGTCCCCGCGTGGCACGCCGCTGACGCAGGCGCTTGTGAAAGAACTGGTCGCGGCGCCGTCCCTGACCATCCTGTGCGGACGGTACGAAGGCGTCGATCAGCGCGTGCTGGACGCGCAGGGCTTCGAGGAAGTCAGCATCGGCGATTACGTCCTGTCCGGCGGCGAACAGGCCGCCATGATCCTGATGGATGCGTGCATCCGCCTGCTCCCCGGAGTCATGGGAAACGCCACCACGCCGGATGAAGAAAGCTTCTCCGAGGGCCTGCTGGAATATCCCCATTACACCCGCCCGTCGGACTGGGTATCGGCGGACGGGGAAACCCGTTCGGTCCCCGACGTCCTAAAGTCCGGAAATCACGCGGAAATCGCCAAATGGCGCCGGAAAATGGCCGAAAACCTGACCGCCGAGCGCCGCCCCGACCTCCTCCCCAAAAAGTGATTAATTTCCTTGCGGGAATGGCGGGTTTCCGGTAGAAAAGCCGCAACTAACAACGCAAAAAACAAAACTATAGGAGCCTGTCATGGCAAACATTCTTCAGAAATTTGAAGCCAGCCAAGTTGCAAAACTGTCCGGCGGCAAAGAAATCCCCCAATTCTCCCCCGGCGACACGGTCAAAGTGAACGTGAAGATCAAGGAAGGCGAGCGCGAGCGTATTCAGGCCTATGAAGGCGTATGCATTGCGCGCGGCGGTAACGAAGGCGACATCAACGCGTCTTTCACCGTTCGCAAAATCTCCCTTGGCGAAGGCGTCGAGCGCGTATTCCCGCTTTACTCCCCGGTCGTTGAATCGATCGAGCTGGTTCGCCGCGGTTCCGTCCGCCGTGCGAAACTCTACTACCTGCGCGACCGCCGCGGTAAGTCGGCCCGTATTTCCGAGCGCATCACCGGCCACGGTCTTGAAGAAGAAACCGTATCGGTCGATGAAAACCTGACCAAAACGCAAAAGACCGCGAAAAAGCAGGAAGCCAAGAAAGCCGCAAAAGCCGAAGCCCGCAAAGGCCACGAAGCAAAAGCGAAAGCGAAAGCCGATGCGAAAGCCGCCGAAAAGGCAGCCGCAGCCGCACCAGCAGAAGGCGAAGCACAGGCTTAATCCTGTACTTGAACAAAATAACAAAAGCCCGGCTTACGCCGGGCTTTTTCTTGTTGTCATTCCAGCGCAGGCTGGAATCCATCGTCGTGTTTCTGAATGGATCCCTGCCTTCGCAGGGATGACAGATTGATCAACGAACGATACCTGTGGTCGCGCCGCTGCCTGAACTTCCGACGGACGGATTGATCGGCTCAACTTTTTTGATCTTCTTCATGATTTTATCCTCACGCACATTTTGAAATGACGATGGGTGCTTTCAGGCTCAAACTCGCCCCGCCCACCAGACCCGACAGCCGGGCCGTTTTTAAATTCCGCAAGTCATCCGATAGTATGCTTTCGGGCAATGTTCCGATTTTATGGTATCCCTCATGGAGAACCACCCCAATGGTGCGATGCAAAATATCCACAAGAACTGTGTCGCAACGCACAAAAGCCGGATCGGAAAAATCAATGACAAGCCCCTCGCCGTTAAGGGCGACCTTGGCCTGAACATCATTGTTATGAACGATAATGGACATTATGTAACCACTCCCTTCCGCATTGCACAATTTTAACGCGGGAGTGGTTACTAAAGTTCTAATTTAAGGAAAATATTACGGCGCGACGGGCGTAAGTGACTTAATCAAAAGGCCTATTTCGTCTTTTCCCGACCCGGCTTTTTCGCTCGCCTGAGGCGTCGCAAAACGGATTTCGCGGTTTGGACAATATTCCGGCTGGCGCTCGCAATTATCGATCGCGATCTCGCGGGATTTTTCCATTCCGACCCAGGCAGCAACGCCGACAAAAGCCGCCCCAACGGACAAACCGCCGGCCAGAACGATAGTTTTTGCTAAATCTTTCATCACACACCCTCTTGTTTGAAACCTGAGATACACTATTATTTTACATATTATATGTCAAGTGGTTTTTTAAAGCTTTATTAACCACCCTCAAAACCGCCCGGAACGGTTGAATTCCGCGGCGTGCATCAGATATAAGAAAAGGCCCTAAAATCAATAAAGGTAAATATCAGGAACCCCATGGCCGCGCCGCGTACCCTCTTTCAGAAAATCTGGGACGATCACGTCATCCACCGTGACGATAACGGCACATGCCTGATTTATATCGACCGCCACCTGGTTCATGAGGTCACTTCCCCGCAGGCGTTCGAAGGCCTGCGCATGGCGGGCCGCAAAGTACACCGCCCGGACGCCACGCTGGCCGTCTGCGATCACAACGTACCGACGACGGACCGTTCTCTGCCTGTCGAAAACGAAGAAAGCCGCACGCAGATCGAAACGCTCTCGAAAAACTGCGCTGAGTTCGGCGTGCAGCTTTTCGACATGCGCGACAAACGTCAGGGCATCGTCCATATCATCGGACCCGAACAAGGCTTCACGCAGCCGGGCATGACAATTGTGTGCGGCGATTCCCACACATCCACCCACGGCGCGTTCGGCGCGCTCGCGTTCGGTATCGGCACATCCGAAGTCGAACATGTGCTGGCGACGCAGACGCTTATTCAGAAACCTGCGAAATCCATGCGCATCACGGTTGACGGCACCTTGCCCGCGGGCGTGACCGCAAAAGACATGATCCTGCATATCATCGGCCATATCGGCACGGCGGGCGGCACCGGCTATGTCATCGAATATGCGGGCGACGCCGTGCGCGCCCTGTCGATGGAAGGCCGCATGACGATGTGCAATATGTCGATCGAAGGCGGCGCCCGCGCCGGTATGGTCGCACCGGATGAAACCACGTTCCGTTACGTGAAAGGCCGCACGATGGCGCCCAAGGGCGATGAATGGGACAAGGCCGTTGCCTACTGGAAAACGCTGCCCAGCGACGAAGGCGCGAAATACGACCGCGAAGTCATGATCGACGCCGCCACGATCGTTCCGACCGTGACATGGGGCACCACGCCCGAAGACGTTATGCCGATTACCGGCGCCGTCCCCTCACCCGCCGATTTCACGGATGAAAACAAACGCAAATCGGTGGAGCGCATGCTCGATTACATGGGGTTGATCCCCGGCACGAAACTGACCGACATTAAAATCGACAAGGTGTTTATCGGCTCCTGCACCAACGGGCGTATCGAAGATCTGCGCGAAGTGGCAAAGATCGTCGAAGGCAAAAAGATCGCCAGCGGCGTCGAAGCGATGATCGTCCCCGGCTCCGGCCTCGTGAAAATTCAAGCCGAAGAAGAAGGCATCGCCCAGATCCTGATTGATGCCGGTTTCGACTGGCGCGAGCCGGGCTGTTCGATGTGCCTGGGTATGAACCCGGACCAGCTCAAACCCGGCGAGCGCTGCGCCTCGACCTCCAACCGCAATTTCGAAGGCCGTCAGGGTCGCGGCGGGCGCACCCACCTGATGTCCCCTGCCATGGCCGCCGCCGCCGCGATCACCGGCAAACTCACGGATGTGAGAAACCTCGCCTAAACCCTTTACATATCCCGGCAACAGGCGTACGCCTTATAAACATAGCTACTATGTTGTCAGGGCATATGTATGAGTAACGACACAAAAAAGCACTTTTTGCGCGGCGCCGCTTTCGCTTTGGCGGCCACATTTACAACACCCAGTTTCACAGGCGCGGAAGCCCTCAAGCCGCCGATACCGCAGGAGGTTACGCTGAACAGGCACGCCCACCTTCTGCGCGACATCATGACCGTCATCGGATACGACCTGCAAAAAACGTCCACGCGCGAAGTTGCGGCATCCTTGCGCGCCAACGTCTCCTTTCTGCAGGAAGCGCTTAACGCATACGCCAAGGATCATCCACGCCTGCGCCTTGAGACCGTGATCGTGGATGGCATTCTGGGCAAAGACACCGCGCGCCTCACCCTTCGCGTGGCGCAGGAAGAAAACATTATCGAGGCGCTGATCGTTCCCAAGGATACGGACCTTCCCGATCATCACGCAAAAGCGATAAAAACCTTCAGCGACAGACTGGCCTCCATCATCCCCGTGGAATTCGCCGACGCGATGCGTGATGTCCTCCGTACCGTCTCCGCAGAATCCCGCATGAATTTCGATGGCGCTATCAACGCCCTTCGCATCGCCTTCCGTCACTGCGCGAGCAATGGCGGGCGCGCTTATGCCCCGCAACTCATCGACGAGGAAATCGACCTGATTTCGAGCCGTACAAATTACATCAGCCGTTTTATCCCGGCGAATTGCACGCCGCTCCTGCGCAGCCTTCCACCCGACGTTCGCGGGCAGGAACAGCTCAATTTCCTGGCCCTTCGCCCGCGCACCGCCCCGCCGGATAAACAGCCATGGTGCCTGACCAGCGAAGCGGGGAAATGCACGCTGCACGCGATTTAGCCATAACCGAACGACGCATTATATGATTTGTGCCGCGCGGGCATGGGCGCTATGCTGCCCCTGTAAAGGATTTACGCCATGTTTCTTCCCGACAGCTTTGACCTCAAGGCGCTGGACGATATTCTCGACAGTTACGATTACGCCACCGACACGACGCTGGAAAAGCATTTCCGCCCGATCGAAGAAGCATTGTGGAGCCTGATCGAACATTACGGCACGGGCATCAACGATTTCGGTCAGCAGATGGCCGCGCATTTACGGCGCACGTCGCTCGACGCGTCACGCTTCATGCAGGCCGAACTTGGCTTTTCCGAACGCGCGGCAAAGAATTTCCATGCGGCAAACCTGTTTCATGATCTGGGTAAAATCCACGCCGCCTATCCGCCGCAAATCTGGTCCCTCGCCCATCGCCCCACCCCCGAAGAACGGGCGGAGAAAAAACTTCACACGCTGCGCGGGCCAAAGGTATTCGCCATCGCACTGGAAGATGCATCCTCCACCCTGCTCGAACACCCGCACGTAAAAACCGTAATCCCGGCTCTGCAGCTGTTCCATCACGAACGCGTTGACGGGACCGGCCATTTCGGCAAAACCGGCGGCGCGCTGGGCGACGTCGTCAAAACGATCTGCATCGTCGATGCCAAGGATGGCGATATGATCCAGCGCGGTCATCAGGAACTGCGCCGCTCCGAAAGCGACGCGCTCCTGCGCATGACGGGCCGCCCCGAATTCGACGATGGCGGCAAATATGCCGGGGCCTTCGATGCCATGCTGGACCGCTATATCCGCTTCCGGGAACGGGAAACGGGCGTAACCATTTACCCGTAATCCCCTCTCGACTTGCCCGCCCCGGACGGGTAAAAAGGGGCATGGAAAAATTCACGACCCTCTCTGCCACCGCCGCGCCGCTGCGCATGATCAATGTCGACACCGACATCATCATCCCGAAGCAGTTTTTGCGCACCATCAAACGCTCCGGCCTCGGCGTCAGCGCCTTTAACGATATCCGTTACAACGAGGACGGATCGGAAAAACCTGATTTCGTCCTGAACAAGGAACCATACCGCAAGGCGCAGATTCTGATCACGGGCGAAAATTTCGGCTGCGGCTCCTCCCGCGAACACGCGCCCTGGGCGCTGTCGGATTTCGGCCTGCGCGCCGTGATCGCGCCCAGCTTCGCCGACATTTTCTACAACAACGCGTTTAAAAACGGCATGCTGCTGATCCAGCTGCCGCAGGACCAGATCGATCAATTGATGGACGAAGCCGAGGAAAACCCCGACGCCCCCATCACCATCGACCTTGAAAAACAAACCGTCACGCGCGGCAATAAATTCAGCTTTTCCTTCGAGATCGACGAATTCCGCAAGCACTGCCTGCTCAACGGCCTCGACGATATCGGACTGACCAAAGAAAAAGCCCGACACATCGGCACCTTCGAAGAAAAAATGCGCGACACCAAACCATGGTTATTCAGGGATTGATATAGTCTGTGCAGATCAGAGAAATTTCATACGGATCGCCGGAATACGAACTGAGCAAAAAATTTCGGGAGGCAATGCTACGAAAGCCATTGGGTATGAGCTTAAGCGAATACGATCTTAATGGTGAAGAACACCAGTATCATTTCGCTGCCCTGACCTCGGCACATAAGGTTGTAGGCACGGTTGTCATGAAGCCCGAAACAGGCACGCTTATCAAACTACGCCAGATGGCTGTCAGCCCGACGATCCAAAAAGGCGGCATTGGCAAAGAACTCGTGATGCTGGCCGAACGCGCCGCTAAAGACCGTGGCTTTAAAACAGTGAAGATGACAGCCCGCCTGTCTGCCCAAGGGTTTTATGAACGCCTTGGTTATAAAACCGAAGGGGATGAATTCATGGACGTTATTCCCGTTCCTTCAATTAAAATGGTAAAGAACTTAGCATGACACAAAAAACCCTGACCCTCCTGCCCGGCGACGGCATCGGCCCTGAAGTAATGGCCGAAGTGAAAAAAATCATCGCGTGGCTTGAAAAAAACACTGGCGCGAAATTTACCTGCCACGAAGACGATATCGGCGGCGCGGCGTATGACCGTTACGGCCAGCCGCTGGCCGATGAAACGCTGGCGAAGTGCAAGGCGAGCGATGCCGTGATCATGGGCGCGGTCGGCGGCCCGAAATGGGATAACGTCGATTACAACAAACGCCCGGAAGCGGGCCTTTTGCGTCTGCGCAAGGATATGCAGTTGTTCGCCAACCTGCGTCCCGCCATCGTGTTCGATGCGCTGGTCGATGCGTCCAGCCTGAAACCGGAAATCGTCAAAGGCCTTGATATCCTGATCGTCCGGGAACTCACGGGCGGTGTGTATTTCGGCCAGCCGCGCGGTATCGAAGACCTCGGCAACGGTCAGCGCCGCGGCGTCAACACGCAAGTCTACACGACGGCGGAAATCGAGCGTGTCGGCCGCGTGGCGTTTGACCTTGCGCGTAAACGCGGCAACAAAGTGACCTCGTGCGAAA
>CAYPCP010000010.1:0-32561 GCA_964409255.1 uncultured Pseudobdellovibrionaceae bacterium | reverse complement strand
ACGAAATCGATCCCGGCGTCTTTTTGCAGTTTCCAGTGACGGGCGCGCAGCTCTTGTCCTACCTTTTGGAGTGCATCGGCGGTGATTTCGCCTTTCCAGTAGCTTTCGCAGGCTTTTTTAAGCTCACGTTTCACGCCGACGCGCGGGAAGCCGGGATTGAGGGCGAGGACCATTCGTATTTCTCCTTAAATCGCTAAAAAAATCATAGTCATTACACTGTGAACAACGGTACCGGTCAACGGCAAACCGCTTACATCGTGAATTTCATGTGCCCGTATGGCTCATGCACAAACGGTTTGGCCGCCAAGGCGTTCCCCAGATCGGCGATCAGATCGTCGGGGTGTTCGAGGCCGATGGACAGGCGGATCAGGCTGTCGGTGATACCTGCCTTTTCCCGCGCTTTTTCATTCATGCTGGCATGGGTCATGGTCGCGGGATGCACGGCCAGACTTTCAAACCCGCCGAGCGATTCGGCAAAGCTGAACAGTTTCAGATTATTGGCGAAAGATTCAGCATAGGTGACGCCGCCTTTCACCTCGAAACTCAGCATACCGCCGTATCCAGCCTGCTGCCGGCTGGCCAGCGTGTGGTCGGGATGGTCTTTGAGACCGGGATAATGGACCTTGCCGACACGGGGGTGAGCGGCAAGGAACTCTGCTACCTTTTGCGCGCTGTCGCTTTGCTGGCGAACGCGCAGGTCGAGCGTGCGCAATCCGCGCAGCGTCTGGTAACTGTCAAAAGGCGCTCCGGTCGTGCCGGTCGTATTGGCCCAATCGTTGAAGAGCGTGTGCAATCGCGCATCTTTCGAAACAAGCGCGCCACCCACGACATCGGAATGACCGTTGATGTATTTGGTCGTCGAATGAATGATGATATCCGCGCCGAGATCGATCGGCTTCTGCAGCACCGGCGACAGAAACGTATTATCGACGGCCAGCAGCGTTCCGGCTTCTTTGGCCAGGGCCGCGACCGCGCGGATGTCCGTCAGGCGCAGGAGCGGGTTGCTCGGCGTTTCCACCAGCACCAGTTTGGGTTTGAGGCGGAACGCTTCGTGCAGCTTATCCGTATCGGTCAGGTTGGCGAAATCGACATGAAACTGTCCCTTGCCCGCCCGGCTTTCGAGCAGGCGATACGTGCCGCCGTAGCAATCGTGCGGCGCGACCACGACATCGCGGGGGGCCAGCAGCGAAAGGGCCAGATCGACCGCCGCCATGCCGGATGACGTTATGACCGCGTCGTATCCGCCTTCGAGCTGGGCGATGGCCTTGCCGAGCGTGGCGCGGGTCGGGTTGCCGGATCGCGTGTAATCGTAAGCTGGCCGTTCGCCAAACGACGGAAACGAAAAGTTGGTGGAGAGGTAGAGGGGCGGGATGACAGAGCGTTGACTGGCATCGCTGTCGACGCCCGCGCGCACGGCAATGGTTTGCGGTTCGCGGGGCTTTGGCGGTGCCGGCGGAATAGTTTCTTTGGAGCCGAAGAATCGACGCATGGTATTTGTCCTTTCGTATCGCAAGGCAAACAAAAAGCCGGATCGCGTGCAGCGTCCGGCCGATACAAAAGAAACAACGCAAGGCTGCTATCTCCTCATCTTCCGGCTGATCGCCGCAGGATTTAGCACCTTGTTGTCTTACAGGTTGCTTCAGCGTCTACGGGCCTGTCCCTCGGCTGATCTAGATGATGGAAAGGATGTAATCAGGGATTTTTGGAAGAGTCAAAAGCTTTTTAAAGCGGATTCGATCAGGTCGTGTTTGTTCAGCGTATAAAAATGGAAATGCGCGATACCGTTTTTCCGCAGATCGTCGATTTGTTTCAACAGGATGTCCTGGGCGATTTTACCGTGATCGGCTTCGTTTGAGTTTTCGAATTGAGCGCGCAGATTATCCGGCACATGCGCCTGACATGTCTTTGCGAAGGACAGCATCCTGGCGTAATTGCCGATCGGCAGGATGCCCGGGACGATGGGCGTGGTGATCCCGGCCTTCGCGGTTTCATCGAGGAAGCGGTAGTAATTGTCGTTGGTGAAAAAGAACTGCGTGATCGCGCGGTTGGCACCGGCGAGGCATTTTTTACGGAGGGCCTCGATATCCGTTTTCATGTCGGCGGCGTCGGGGTGTTTTTCCGGGTAGGCGCCGACGGAGATTTCAAAATCGTGCCGGGCCTTGAGCGCGACGACGAAATGCGAGGTAAACTGAAAATACTCCTTATCCGGGTCGAGCGGCCATGACAGGTCGGGCGACAGATCGCCGCGCAGCGCGACGATATGACGGATGCCCTGATCCCAGAGAAAATCGGCGGCGTCGTAAATATCCTTACGCGGAGTGTTGATATAGGTCATGTGCGTGGCGGTGGGGCAGCCGCCGCCGGCGTCCTTGACCGCGAGGGCCGTGGACAGCGTATTGTCCTTGGTCGACCCGCCCGCGCCATAGGTGACCGTCATGAAAGCCGGATCGTGGGCCTTCAGCGCCCGGACGGTGTCCAGAAGCGTGTCCCGGGCCGCATCGGTCTTGGGCGGGAAAAATTCGAAGCTGTAGGTGGTTTGGGCCATCCTTCCCAAGCTGCCCCAAGGGCGGGATATTGTCGAGGGGGTAAATTTCGGCGGGTTTTCTTTACTTATGGCATCTGATGCGTTAGATACTTGTCATGACAAGAACAGCCACCGCAGACGCGCCCCAAGCCACTCCCCATCATGACCGTATCCTGATCCTCGACTTCGGTTCGCAGGTTACACAGCTTATCGCCAGACGCCTTCGCGAGGTTGGCGTTTATTGTGAAATCTGGCCCTTTAACAATGCCACCCATGAAAAGGTCAGCGCCTTTGAACCGCGCGGGATTATTCTTGGCGGCGGCCCGGCCAGCGTTTACGAAGAAGGTTCGCCGCAGGCGCCGCAATTTATCTATGAGATGAACATTCCGCTGCTCGGCATCTGTTACGGGCAGCAATTGATGGTGCATCAGCAGGGCGGGGTCGTCGAAAGCGGTAACACCCGCGAATTCGGTCGCGCCTATGTCGATGTGATCGAAGCCAACCCGCTTCTCGAAGGCGTGTGGGCCAAGGGCGCGCATGAACAGGTATGGATGAGCCACGGCGACCGCGTCGCCCATCTGCCCGGCGGTTTCAAGATCGTCGGTAAATCCGAAGGCGCGCCGTACGCGATCATCGCCAACGAAGAAAAACGCCAATACGGCGTGCAGTTCCACCCCGAAGTCATGCATACGCCGCACGGCGGCCAGCTGCTCAAAAACTTTACGCACAAGGTCTGCGGCTGTTCGGGCGACTGGACCATGGCGGCCTTCCGTCAGGAATCGATTGAGAAAATCCGCGCGCAGGTCGGCAAGGGCAAAGTCATTTGCGGCCTGTCCGGCGGGGTCGATTCATCGGTCACGGCGGTTTTGCTCCATGAGGCCATCGGCGACCAGCTGACCTGCATCTATGTCGATACGGGCCTGATGCGGGCGGGTGAGTCGGATCAGGTCGTCTCGCTGTTCAAGAACCATTACAACATCCCCCTGATCCATGATCAGGCGCAGGATCTGTTCCTGGGTGAACTGGAAGGCGTGTCCGATCCGGAAACCAAGCGCAAGATTATCGGCCGCCTGTTCATCGAAGTGTTCGACAAACGCGCCAAGGAAGTGGGCGATGCCGAATTCCTCGCGCAGGGGACGCTCTATCCCGATGTGATCGAGTCCGTATCCTCTACGGGCGGCCCTTCTGTGACAATTAAGTCACACCATAACGTCGGCGGCCTTCCGGATCACATGAAGCTCAAGCTTGTCGAGCCGATGCGCGAACTTTTCAAGGACGAAGTCAGGGCGCTGGGCCGTGAGCTGGGCATGCCCGAAGACTTCATCCGCCGCCACCCGTTCCCGGGCCCGGGTCTTGCCATTCGTATTCCGGGTGAGATTACGCGCGAGAAGCTCGACCTGCTGCGCAAGGCCGATACGATCTATATCGAAGAGATCAAAAATGCGGGCCTGTATGATGCGATTTGGCAGGCTTTTGCGGTGCTTTTGCCGGTAAAAACGGTGGGCGTGATGGGCGATGGACGCACGTATGATTACGTCTGCGCGCTGCGCGCCGTGACCTCGACGGATGGCATGACGGCCGATTATTATCACTTCGACCACGCGTTCCTGAGCCGGGTATCGAGCCGTATCGTCAACGAGGTTCGCGGCATCAACCGCGTCGTTTACGACATCACGTCGAAGCCGCCGGGTACGATCGAGTGGGAGTGAAGCGGCCCCCTGCGTCGGGCTGAAAATCGGTTTTTTGACTCTCCAGAGTCACTTAAACCCCAAAAAATGACTCGCGGGCGGCTTTGCCCGCGATTTTTTTTCAAGCCTTCGGGCAGGCATGACAGCGGCAGTTTCCTGATGCGTCATTTTAACAACGTGTTTCATTTCACACCGTAAAACACGTATTGAAAACGATATGTGTAAGATGATCGACAGAACAGAAGGCGCGTATTCAGAGGTGTTCAAATAGCCCCTCTGTAAATGTTCAGTGGAAAAAAATGATGGGGACAGAACAAAAAGAGTTTTTTTTCTGTCAATTTTTTCTTATACTTGATTCCGAGTAAATACTACCTTCCAACCTTTTCTTAACTTTTGTCTGACTATCATACAAAAATTTTCCAAACCAAACCAAACGAGGAGATGGAAAAACTATGGCTACCACCAAGAAGAAACCGGCTGCAAAGCGTAAAGCAGCAGCGAAACGTAAAAGCCCTGCCAAGATGGCAACGGCTGTTGTAAAGAAAGCCGCTAAGCCGAAAAAGGCACGCAAAGCTGCTGGCAAAAAAGCCACGAAAAAAGCTGCTGCTGCGACGAAATCGGCTAAAAAAGCCGTAAAGAAAAAGCCGGCTAAGAAAGCCGCTGCTAAGAAAAAGCCGGCCAAAAAAGCCGCTAAGAAAAAAGTAGCGAAGAAAAAGCCGGCCCGTAAAGCCGCAAAACGCACTTCCGTAAAGCGCAAAGTTGCGAAGAAGAAGTAAGTTTTTAGTTTAGACTTTCAAAAACACCCGCACCGGTCTTCCTGTGCGGGTGTTTTTTTGCGCCGTCCGCGCCCGTTTGCCACAAAAACGCCTTTGGACAGGCCTGGAACACTGTGGTCTTATAGAACAGTAAGTATTCGTTCATTTTTGCGGGCATCATGGCACTGACTTTCACATGGCTGAATAAAGTAAAAAGCTGGATCGGGGGATTGAACATTCCCGGTCTGAAGGGCTATTTCAGCCAGAAGAAGCAGGACAAGATCCTGAAGCTGCCCTCCCCGGGGGCGCGAATTGAAGCTGATAGCGACAATTCCAAGCAATATGAAGAGCACCCGTCCAAAGCGTACATGAACCTGAAAATGGCGTACCGCGATATCGGCCGGTACAACGCCGTCGTCGAAACGCTGGGCCGGGACTTCCTGACCGCAATGCCGGAAGGCGCGTACAAAAGCCGCCTCGGCCAGATCGGATTCCTGTACCGCCGCATGCACGAAGAGATCGCCAACCAGAAACTGGCCGGTCTCCTCGAAGAAGCGCAGCAGCACCAGAAATCCAAGTCCGAGGAATGGGACGAATGGGATACCGCCAATCTGCGGGAGATGGAGACGATGTATCGCCATTCCTGCCAGATCGATGCCAATCTGGTCGAGCGCCGCGCGCGATTGATGTATGAGGGCCGCCGCGTCCACCGCGACGTGATGAAGGCCAATGACTGGGAAACCGCGCGCCCGTTCCTGCAGGATATGATCGAACTGCAAAAACGCATCGCCGACGCCAAGCAGCTGCGTGACAACGATCATGCGACCGAAGGGGCGTATCAGTCGCTGATGCGCGAATATATCCCCGGGGCGCGGCTGGCCGATGTCGATTACCTGTTCGGCCGTCTCGAAGACAAGCTCAAGGAACTGCTGCCGTGGGTCCTTGAGGAACAGTCCAAACGCGAACCGCCCAAGCCATTGCGCGGCCCGTTCCCGTCGGCCCAGCAAATGTGGCTTAACCGCTCGCTGCTCAAGGTCATGGGCTTCGATTTCGAACGCGGGGGCCTTTATGAGACAGGCCACAACCCGGTGGAAGGCGGCACGCCCGACGATACGCGCCTTGTCATCAAGGTCGTCGATATCGACAATTTCCTCGATTCCATGAAGTCGGCGCTGCATGAAGGCGGGCACGGTATCTATATTCAGGGCCTGCCGCGCGATACGTGGCGCTACCAGCCGGTGGGGCAGGATCTGGGCGCGGCGATGCAGGAATCGCAGGCACTGCTGATCGAGATGATCCTGGGCCGCACGCATGAATTTTTTGAATATCTCTCGCCGCGCGTCGAAGGCCTGTTCCAGAAATTCGGCGATCCGGCGATGAAGGCGGACAATCTCTATAAACTGAAAAACTGGGTGAAGCCGGGCGCAGACCGCAAGCATGCCGACGAGCTGACCTATTTCTTCCATATCGCGCTGCGCACGCGTCTGGAACGCGAGCTGATCTCCGGCAAGCTCCACATCAAGGACCTGCCCGAGGCGTGGAATGCGGGCATCAAGGACTATCTCGGCGTCGAGCCGCAGACCTATGCCCAGGGATGCCTTCAGGACGTTCACTGGTTCGTGGGCAAGTTCGGATATTTCCCCGCCTATACGCTCGGCCACATGGCCGCGGCGCAGATGTATGACCGCATGAAAAAGGATATGCAGAATATCCCCGACCTCATGCGCAACGGCGATTTCATGCCCGTGCGCGACTGGCTCAACGACCGGATCTATACCAAGGGCCGCCTGAAAAGGACCGACGACCTGCTGGAAAGCGTCACCGGCGCGCCGCTCGGGCCTGCCGCCCTTATCAATCACCTGCAGGAACGCTACCTTCCGGCCGCGTAGAGGACTTGTCCCGGAACGGGGCAGAGGCTACATTTCCCCTGTTATGACGACTTATCTTTCCACGCGCGGCGGCGCGAGCCGCAAAAGCTTCACCGATGTCCTGCTCGAAGGGCTGGCGCCGGATGGCGGCCTTTATATTCCCACGTCTTTCCCGACGCTCGACCGCGCCACGCTGGCGCGGCTGTCCGGCGCGCCGTACAGCGATGTCGCGCTGACCGTCATGGCGCCGTTCGTGGGCAATGATATCCCGGCGGCGACGCTGCAATCGATCATCACCAGGACCTATGAAGGCGGCACGTTCAATCACGCCGCCGTCGCGCCGCTGGTGCAGATCGGCCCCAATAGCTGGATCCTCGAACTTTTCCACGGCCCGACGCTGGCGTTCAAGGATTACGCCCTGCAACTGCTCGGCCGCCTGTTCGATTATACCCTCGAACAGAAAGGCCAGCGCGTCACGATCGTGGGCGCGACGTCGGGCGATACCGGTTCCGCCGCGATCGAGGCGTGCAAGGGCTGCAAGAATATCGATATTTTCATCCTGCATCCCAAAGGCCGCACATCCGAAGTGCAGCGCCGCCAGATGACCACCGTCGATGCGCCGAACGTGTTCAATATCGCGCTTGAAGGCACGTTCGACGACTGCCAGAACGCGGTCAAGGTGATGTTCGCGGATGAAAAATTCCGCAAGGATATGAATCTCTCGGCGGTCAATTCCATCAACTGGGCGCGCATCATGGCGCAGGTGGTTTATTATTTTTACGCCGGCCTCGCGCTCGGCGCGCCGGGAAGGCCCGTATCTTTTGCCGTGCCGACGGGTAATTTCGGCAATGTCTATGCCGCATGGGTGGCCAAGCAAATGGGCCTGCCGGTCGGCGGCCTGATGATCGGGTCGAACCGCAACGATATTCTCACGCGTTTTTTTGAAACCGGCACGATGAAAGCGGGGGGCGTCGAACCCTCGCTGTCGCCGAGCATGGATATCCAGATCTCCAGCAATTTCGAACGCTATCTGTGCGATCTTCTGGGCCGCGATCATGCCGCCATCGGCAAACTCATGCAGTCATTTAAAGAGACCGGGTCTTTCGCACTCAACGCGTCCCTGATGGACAGCGCCCGCCGGGATTTCGCCGCGCGCCGCTGCAGCGACGAGGAAACGATGGAAATGATGGGCGCCTGCTACGCGCAGACGGGCTATCTTCTCGATCCGCATACGGCCGTGGGCCTGCATGCGGCATGGCAGGGACGCGGCGATACCACTATTCCGATGGTCGCGCTGGCCTGCGCCCACCCGGCCAAATTTCCCGACGCCGTCGAAAAAGCCACCGGCGTGCGCCCGCCGCTGCCGCCGCGCATGGCGGCGCTCTATAACCTGCCGGAAAAGGTCAAAGTTTTGGACAATAGCCTTCCGAAAATTCAGGCCTATATCAAAGAAAGTATTAAGGGATAAAGTACGATGACACTTCAGACGACAACATTGCCTTCGGGCCTGCGGGTTATTACGGACACGGTGCGCGAGGTCGATTCCGTTGCCGTCGGGGTGTGGGCCGATGTGGGCACGCGGCATGAAAATTTAACGCATAACGGCGTGGCGCACATGGTCGAACACATGATGTTCAACGGCACCCCCAACCGCACCAGCCAGCAGATCGTCGAGGAAATCGAATCCGTCGGCGGACAGATGAATGCCTACACGGGCCGCGAAGTGACCGCTTATTACGTCCACCTTTTGAAAGAAGACCTGCCGCGCGCGATGGATGTGCTGTCGGATATCGTGCAGAACCCTGTTTTTCCGGATAAGGAACTGGAAAAGGAGCGCGGTGTCATCATTCAGGAAATCGGCATGACCAACGACACACCGGACGACATCGTATTCGATTATTATCAGGAAACCGCGTATCCCGGGCAGGCGCTGGGCGCGCCGATTCTGGGCCGCGCCGAAATCATCCAGAACATGAAAAAAGAAACGCTCTTCGACTATGTGAAGCGTTTTTACACGCCGGAAAAGCTTGTGATTTCCGCCGCCGGGAACGTGTCGCATGAGGAAATGGTCCAGCGCGCCGGCGATCTGTTCGGCGGCCTTCCCGAGGACAGCCATCAAGGATATGAAGCCGCGCAATACAAAGGCGGCGAAAGCCGGCGCGAAAAAGACCTTGAGCAGGCGCATATCGTTCTGGGCTTCCGCGGCGTCAAACGCGCCGACCCGGATTATTACACGGCCGTGATGCTGGCCACCGTGATGGGCGGCGGCATGTCGTCGCGGCTGTTTCAGGAAGTGCGTGAAAAACGCGGCCTCGTCTATTCCGTGTATGGCAGCCATTCGGCCTACCACGATGACGGGCAGTTCGAGATTTATGCGGGGACGGGCCCGGAAAAACTGCCGGAAATCATCCCGGTATTGTGCGACGAGGTGATCAAGATCATGCAGGAGCCTGTCGGGACCGAAGAACTGGAACGCGCAAAAGCCCAGATCCGCGCGAGCCTTTTGATGAGCCGTGAATCGATGATGTCGCGGTCCAACCGTCAGGCGAAATACCTGATGAGCTTTGGCACCACGCCGGATACGCATAAGCTGGTCGAACAGATCGACGCGGTGACGCCCGCGCGTATTCAGGCGCTTTCGCAGCGTATTTTCACCGGCGCGCCGACGCTGTCGGCACTGGGGCCGCTGAAAAAGCTTTCTTCTTTCGATACGATCACTAAAAAGCTTGCCGCATAAATCATGTGGCCCGGGCGCAAACAGACGAATGCCGCGCCCACGCTTCCGCCCGTTATCCTGACGGGGCCGCGGGTTTATATCCGCCCGCCCGCGCCGTTCGATGCCACCGCATGGGCCGCGGTACGGGCGATCAATGAACCTTCGTTACGCCTTCTGGAACCGACCTGGCCGGAAGACTGCCTGTCGGAAGATTTTTTCGCACGGCGCCTGCGCCGTCAGGCGAGGGACTGGCACGACGATATGGCGTACAGCTTCCTGATCTTCCTGCCGGGTGGCGATCTTATCGGCGGGATCAACCTCAACCATGTAGCGCGCGGCGCGGCGCAGAGCGCGTCGATCGGCTACTGGCTCAACGCGGCGCATCAGGGGCAGGGGTATATGCGCGAGGCGCTCGGCCTTGCCATCGATTATGCGCTGGAGACGCTGGCGCTTCACCGCATCAACGCCGCATGCCTACCCGGCAATGCCAAAAGCATTGCGCTTCTCAAGGCCTTGGGATTCGAAGAAGAGGGATTTGCGAAAGCCTATTACCGCATTAACGGCGTCTGGGAAGATCATGCCCTGTTCGGCCTTACGCGAACAGGATCAGACCCCACGACAGAAGCGCCAGCGCCAGCGTAAGAAGAACGGCGGCGGAGCCCATGTCTTTGGCTTCTTTGGAAAGTTCGTGGCGTTCGAACGAAATACGGTCGATAGCCCGTTCGACGGCGGTGTTCAAAAGCTCGACGATCATCAGCAATATAACCGTTCCCGCAAGAATAGCTTTTTCAGCCGGTGTTTCGCCCAGATAGAGACCCAGAGGGATGAAAATCAGGACGCCGCCGATGACTTCCTGACGAAAGGCTTCTTCGGTGCGCCACGCGGCCTTAAACCCGGAATAGGAAAAGACGAACGCGTTTAAGATCCGGCGCAGTCCCGTATTGTCCGGCGGCTTGTTCATCGGTTACGCGCGCCCCGCCGTGGTGGAAAGCATGGCAGGATTGACGCCGATCTGGGTCATGACGCGTTCCCACATCATGTCGGGATCGGTGTGAAACACGATTTCTTCGGTCGCAGGAGCGGTCAGCCACGCATTGTCCTGAATTTCATGCTCCAATTGCCCCGGATCCCATCCGGCATAGCCGAGGGCGAAAATATATTCCGCCGGCCCGCGTCCGGTCGCACATGCCTTGAGAGAGGCAACGGTGCCGCTGACGCTGAAATGACGGTTTACCTGTGTCGTGTCATTGGTAACGAATTCACGGCTGTGAAGCAGAAAGCCGCGCATCGTTTCCACGGGGCCGCCCGTCATGACGGCGGCATCCATCGCATTGTTGTCGATGCTGCCTTCAGGCTTGATATCGAATTGTTCGAGAAGCTTGCGGAAGGTCAGGCCCGGAACAGGACGGTTGATCATGATTCCCATCGCGCCTTTGGTATCGTGCGCGGCAAGAAAAATCACGGCCTTGTAAAAACGGGGATCGCCCACGGTGGGCATGGCCAGAAGAAGCTGGCCGTTCAGATAGGATTTGTTTTTGGCTGTCATCGCTTTTATGATTTCAAAGTCCCGGATAAAACGCAAGGAGCCTGTACCAATGACGCACCGCCTGCTTATGGTCATAATCATTTTAAGCGCGTGGATCATACCGTCCGCCGCGCAGGCGCAGATTCCGGCGGCGTATGTGTCCGCAAGCCTGACACCGGCCGTAAGCGGTGTGGGCAGTGCGCGCGAAATTCCGATGCTGCTTGAATATACGATGCAGGACGGCTGGTACATGTATTGGCGCACCCCGGGCGACAGCGGCCTGGCACCGACATATGACTGGTCCGCATCGACGAATGTGAAAGATATCAATATCGAATGGCCCGCGCCGCACCGTTACGAACAGGACGGTATGTATTCATTCGGTTACAAGGGCGTGGCGGCGTTCCCGGTGACCGTGGCACTGGCCGAAGCAGGAAAACCGGCCAGCGTGTCGATCGATGTCATGATGATCGTGTGCAACAAGATTTGCGTGCCGCAGAACCTTACGCTGGCGGCGGACATCCCCGCCGGCCCCGCGGTGCTCACCCCGGCTGACAAGCGCATCAAGGACACGATTGCGCAGCTGCCGAAAAAGAACGGGGGCGATGACGCTTTCCGCCTTGATACTGCCGTGCTTGGCAAGGGGTCGGTTATCGTGACGGTTTATTCGAAGGACGGATTTGACGGCACGGATCTTTTCGTTGAATCCGACGCCATCGTCATGACCGCGAAGCCGCAGATGGAACAGGACGCAGGCAACCCGCAGGCCGCTATTTTCCGCATCGACGCGCCGCAGGGCACGGACGATCTGACAGCGGTTTTACTGGGAAAAACAATTACCGTGACCGCCGTCAAGGGCGACAAGGCGGTGGAGAAGAACTTCTCGTTCTAGGGCCGCAGGTGGAGCTGTTCGATCAGCGATAGATGGGCGGCTTTTTCGACGGCCTCTTCATACGCCGCAGGGCCGAGGACCATATCGGGATGCGCGTCGACCGCGACGACGATGTTATGATCGAGAAGGTCTTTTAATTCCTGCACCGTGATTTCAGTGTGGCCGCGCACGACAAGAAACTCATCCGGTCCAAAACCTTCGGCCATGATATTCAGCGCCGTTTCATTCGCGAAGTAATTGTAATACCCGCGTGCATCGGGGCGATAGCGATCGCCCCAGGCAGTATCGGTTATGATACAGGCATCGTGCGGGGAGGCCGGCCCGCCTTTGATGATAAAAACATCGTCTTGCGCGCGCGTCAGGGTTTTGCCGAGGAGGTCGCGGACCATGATCGAAAACCGGTCCTTGGTAAAATTGGTGATGTTGTGGAGATCGACGAAACCGTTCTGAAGATCGACCCCGGAGACGAGCAGGGCCTGGCCCGCCAGAATAGATCCCGGCATGCCGACAAGCAGCGTTTCGCCCGCATGCAGGCGATCGATATCCTTGGCGCGGCGCGCAAAATTTTCAAACAGGTCCATCATGGGTCCTGTTATCCATTATTTTTCATAAATAAACAAGATTTTTATGAAGAAATGGCAGATTTCCGCCGCTTTAGTTAATTGTGAGCTTCATATCCACGGGCAGCTCCTCCCCGGTTATCAGATCGCGGTGGGGGCTGTGAACGGGCAGCTGGAAGCCTTGCACATGTCCTTGCGTGTGCAGATACATCGCGCGTTTCCATTTGGCGTCCGGGGAATAATGCTTGAACAGCATTTCATCTGTCGCCGCAAAAACGCCCATGTAATTTGTCTGCAATGCTTTCTGCAGTTCTGAATATTTATCCCCCAGGTAACCGAGGGCCGGCAGAATTTTTTCAGGAACGTCCCCGTCGGCAAGAGCCTGAAGCGCGATCTGATGATCATGAATAATATAGGGACCGCATTCATATTTGGCCCATTCCGGATGCCATTCGCGCGATGTGATCATGAAAAGGGTTTTAGGTTCGCACGAACCGCCCTGCAAGATCGGGACATCCTTTGCCAGTGCTTTTTCCTTGCCGGTAAATTGTTGGATGGCCTGATTGAGTGTGAGCTGGGACGGGCAGTTTATCTGAACCCCTGTCGCCGCGTTCTGCGCGATATCGAACGATGTCAGAAGGAAGACGTTTTGCCCAAGGGGCGAACCGGGATACGAAACGAACATCGATATGCCGGGTTGCAGTTCATGAATATTCTGGCTTTCGGCAAAGACAGGGGTGAGGGGCGACTGACGTGGGAGTGCTTCCAGAGGGCGAGGCATACCTGATCTACTCCTTAACATAATGAATATTAGGAGAGGTTAAACCAGTAGCGAAGGAATTCAACCCTAAAATGCAGGGCAGCTATGAGATTTTAACAATCCTGTGGCCAGCAAGGCGTGGCCGGCGCGGTTGGGGTGGTTAAAGTCGATCTTGTCGCCCTTGTTATAGACGAAATAATCGCCGACTTTCGCCGTATCTTTCAGGCCTTTGAAAGCATCGCGCCCGTCGTAAACGTGACGCGTCTTGATGAGCCGTTCGAGCATGGCCTGTGTTGAGCCGTTTTCAAATCCGTCTTCCCATTGGATGCCCAGATCACGATAGGTTTTGGCGGCGTCGCTGGAAATCTGCATTTCGTAGGGAAGTATGATAATGCAGAAACCAATATCGTTTTTATCGAGCGCGTCGTTAAGCGCGTTGATCCGGTCGGCAACGCTGCGCACCACCTCTTCATTTTCATTCGGGAAAAGCTCGGCAGCCTTGAACCCTGTATGTGAATAACCAAGGCGCGTCAGCACGTTTTTGGCCAGCGTGCGCAGCCCGTTATACAGATAGGAATGGCCGCGCAATTTTCCGTCGATATGCAGTTCAACGAAGCGCTGCACGCGATGCAGGAAGGGCTGCTTGACGGCTTCGCCGACGGGGGCGCCGGTGCCGTCGACCTGTGGCAGGATGTCGTTGAGATTCATCCCGTAAATAACCGTATCGATGCCAAAGGTGCGCGCCGTCTCGGCGACTTCGTCGTCCTGAATACCGTTGGCGATCATTGAAAAGGTCCAATGGTCGTATTGCGGATATTGTTTCTCGATAAGGTCGGATAAACGGTATCCTTCGCCCGCGCCGACGCCGAAAATCACGGAATCGCCGAAATAACCGATGCGCTTCTTGGTGCCGGATTTATCGAACGGCTGGTCGGGATAGCCGTCGGCGTTCATCGTGATCGAACCGTACGGATATTCATACCGGCCAGGTTCGCGCACGGCGGTGTAATAACCGATGTCATAGGGGATGATGAATCGCAGGGCGATTTCCGCGAGTCCCGCGACAAGAGCGGCGAGTACCAGAAAGAAAATGGTAAAAGTGCGGACCGGGTGTTTTTCGAAGGAGGATGCCATTAATCCAGCTCGAACGCGTCCTTGTAATCGGCGGCGAGGGCAGGGTCCTGCTCTTCCTTGTACATGACGACGTTGCCGACGACGAGCATATCCAGCTCGGTGCCCATGAAGCAGCGGAACGCGTCTTCCGGCGTGTTGACGATCGGTTCGCCGCGCACGTTGAAGGACGTGTTCACAATCACCGGGCAGCCCGTGATCTGCTTGAATTTGGAAATCAGGGCGTAATATTTCGGATTGGTTTCTTCATGCACCGTCTGGATACGCGCCGAATAATCGACGTGCGTGACAGCCGGAATTTGCGAACGCGGCACGTTGAGTTTTTCGATGCCGAACAGCTGTTCCTGCTCCGCCGTCATGGCGATCGTCTTGTTGTCGTTCACCGGCGCGACCATCAACATATACGGCGAATCCGCGCTGTAATCGAACCATTCGGCGACATCTTCGCGCAGCACCGATGGGGCGAACGGGCGGAAGGATTCGCGGTATTTGACCTTGAGGTTGAGGTTTTTCTGCATTGCCGGTGACCGTGCATCGCCGATGATGGAGCGGCCACCGAGCGCGCGGGGACCGAATTCCATGCGGCCCTGGAACCAGCCGATGGCTTTTTCATCGGCGAGGGCCTGCGCGGTGATATTCACTGTTTCAGCGTCGTTGGCGATGCGGTGAACCTTCGCGCCCATCTTGATGAGGCGTTGTTCGATATCGGCATCTTCGTAGACGGGGCCGAGGTAAGAACCCTTCATCGCATCGCTGTTTTTGCCGACTTTACGGGGCAGCTTGTGATGGTCGTACGTCGCGGCCAAAGCGGCGCCGAGCGCACCGCCGGCATCACCGGCAGCAGGCTGAACCCAGATGTTCTTGAAGTAGCCTTCCTTGAGGATTTTGCCGTTGGCTACGCAGTTGAGCGCAACACCGCCAGCAAGGCACAGATTGTCGATGCCTTTATATTCTTCGGATAGCGACTTCACCATGCGGCGCATGACTTCTTCGGTTACGGCCTGAACGGAGGCGGCGAGATCCATCTCACGCTGCGTCAGCAGTTCTTCGCTCACACGCGCCGGGCCGCCGAACAGATCGGCGAACTTTTTGTTCGTCATCGTCAGGCCGGTGGCGTAGTTGAAATAGCTTTGATCGAGGCGGAAGGAACCGTCTTCCTTCACGTCGATGATGTTATCCATGATGGTCTGCGCATATACCGGGCGACCGAATGGCGCGAGGCCCATGACCTTGTATTCGCCGGAATTGACCTGAAAACCCGTGTAATACGTGAAGGCGGAGTACAGCAGGCCGAGTGAATGCGGGAAATGAATTTCCTTCTCGATCTTGAAGGTATTGCCGCGGCCCACGCCGACGGAGGTCGATGCCCATTCACCGACGCCATCCATGGTCAGGACGACGGCTTCTTCGAACGGCGAAGGATAGAACGCGCTGGCCGCGTGGCTCTGGTGATGTTCGGAGAACAGAAGCTTCGCGCGGATGTCTTTTTTATCGAGGCCGAATTCTTCGAAATAATCGGTCAGCATCGATTTTTGAAACAGCTTTTCCTTCAGCCACAGCGGCATTGCCGTGCGGAAGGACTGGAAACCCGACGGCGCGAAACCCAGATAGGTTTCGAGCAGGCGTTCGAATTTCACCAGCGGCTTTTCGAAGAAAACAATTGAATCGACATCAGCAAGTGTGACGCCTGCCGTCTGCAGACAAAAGGTGATGGCTTCCTTCGGGAAGTTCGCATCGTGCTTTTTGCGCGTGAAGCGTTCTTCCTGCGCGGCGGCAACGATTTCACCGTCGCGCACGAGGGCGGCGGCGGAGTCATGATAAAAAGCGGAAATCCCGAGGACAAGCATGGTTTAAAATACCGTGTAAATGAACGGCGCGACGGCAGAGCCTTTGGCCAGAACGATCAGGCCCCCGAACAGCACCATGATGATGAAAATCGGCAGAAGCCAGAATTTCTTGCGGACTTTGAGGAACATCCAGAGTTCTTTGAAGAATTCCATTTTACGTCTTCCTTGTTAAAACTGATATTTCATCGGGTTGGGCAACTCCGTGTCGTAGTTGCGCTCCACCCAGTATGTCTTGGCGTTTTTATCGAATTTCTTTTTCATGGGGTCGTAGCGCACGATTTTCATGATGATGCCTGCGGGGATAAAGCACACCGCGTACAGCAGGAACATGACCACCGGGTTGACGACCACGAACATGATTTCGGCAAGCTTCATCCACGCCTTGTTCAGCGGCGTCAGCGCCTTGGGCGCGATCGCCGCGCCGAGTACGAGGATGCCGCCAATGCTCAGCAGCGTAATAGCGATCCACGAAAAATGAACGATGTAGGTTTTGATCGCCGCGATGGCGATCAGGATGCCGCCGACGGTGAAACCGAAATTGCGGTTGGTCGGACCTTCGACTTTGTCGAATTCGACGAAACTCTCATGGAAATTGCGTTTTTTGGCCATGGCCCACCTCTGTCAGGACAGAGGTTTTCTAGCTGAAATCCGGGCTTAGTACAACCCGCCGGTGCCGGATAAAGACGGGTCTGTGGATGGCGCTGCATCCGGCTGCGGCGGCGGGTTCTGCGGCATGCCGGGCAGCGGGGTGACGGGCGGGGTCTGCGGACGGCTGAACGTCGTCATCGGATCGTCATCGACCGGGTAGGTTTCGACGCCGGGCGCGCGGTAAACCGGCTGGCCGGGTTGAACGGGCTGCACCGGCCCCGGAATGGCGGCGGCGGGGTTCTGCATGGCCGGGTTATAGGGCTCATCCATAGAATTTCCATAGCCGAACTGATCGTAAGCGCCGGGAGTGTTGTTTTGCGGATCGACAACGTTGCCGCCGGAAATGACATTGGTATCGAGGACGTAATCATCGACGTTTGGCTCCGTGCCCGTCACGAACGCTTCCCAGATCGTCTTCGGGTCGCCCGGCATGGCAGTGCGGCCGGTGGACGCATTGATGCGCACCAGCTTGACGCCCGGCGGAATACGGAACGGTGTCGGCGCGGTATCTTTCAGGGCCGTTTCCATGAATTGTTTGAAAACCGGCAGCGCGGCGGAGCCGCCCGTTTCGCGCTTGCCCATCGATTTGGGTTCGTCGAAACCGACAAAGACGCCGACGACAAGGTCAGGGGAAAAACCGATGAACCATGTATCCTTGGATTCGTTGGTCGTGCCCGTTTTCCCGGCGAGTGGCCATTCAAGCTTGGCCAGCGATGCGGCGGTGCCGCGCTGCGCGACGCCTTCGAGCATCGAGACCATCTGATACGTCGTGCGCGGATCGGCGATTTGTTTACGGCCATCGGGCACGGCGGGCACTTCCTGCCCATCCCAGCGGATCAGCGTGCCGCAGTTCGGGCAGGGACGGTCGTCGTGACGGAACACGGTCTTGCCGCGGCGGTCCTGGATACGGTCGATGAAGGTGGGGGTGAGCTGTTTGCCGCCGTTGACCATCATGCCGTAGGCCGCCGTCATGCGCAGCAATGTGGTTTCACCGGCGCCCAGCGCGTAGGACAGGTAAGGTTTCATGTGATCGGCAATGCCAAAGCGCTGCGCGTATTCGACAACCGTATCCATGCCGACATTGTCGGCGAGGCGCACCGTCATCAGGTTACGGGATTTCTCGATCCCGACGCGGATCGGCGTGGGGCCGTAAAATTCACCGGAGTAGTTCGTCGGACGCCAGAAATTACCGGGCGATTGTTCGATAACGAACGGCGCATCCAGCACGCGGGTCGCGGGCGTAAAGCCTTTGTCGAGCGCGGCGAGATAAACAAACGGCTTAAACGCGGACCCCGGCTGACGCTGTGCCTGTGTCGCGCGATTGAAAATCGAGGTGCCTTGTTCCCATCCGCCTTCCATGGCCAGAACGCGGCCCGTGTGCGGGTCCATGGCGATAATAGCGCCTTCGACTTTGGGCACCTGGCGCAGCACATATTTCTCGCCGTTTTTTTCGACCATGACGACATCGCCGCGGTTCAAGACCTGCTTTACCGATGTGATTTCAGGGCCAAGCCCGTAACAATCATGCGTGCAGGCGCGCGCCCATTTGACGCCATCGAGTTCGATGTCTTTCTCGCTGCCGTCTTTGAAACCAAGTTTGGCGCGGGCATCGCTGACGGAACGGACGATGACGAGATCCCATTGCGGCAGGATGCCTTTGGGCGTGGCGAGCTCGCCGAGTTTTTCTTTCCATGCATCGCCGGCATCGTCCAGCGTGGCCACCGGTCCGCGCCAGCCGTGACGCTTGTCATACGCCATCAAACCATCGCGCAGCGATTTGACCGCGATCGCCTGAAGGTTGGGGTCGATGGTCGTGCGGACGGCAAGGCCGCCTTTGTACAGACTGTCGGGGCCGTATTTTTTCTCCAGATCCCGGCGGACCTGTTCGGAGAAATACGGCGCGGACACCGTGCCTTCGATTTCACGGCTCGTCATGAGAAGCGGTTTTGCCATGGCGAGCTGCGCCTGGCCTTCGGTGATGTGGCCGTCTTCGGCCATGCGTTGAATGACCCAGTTGCGGCGGGCCAGAGCGCGTTCGCGCTGGCGTACCGGATGGTAATTGTTCGGGGCCTTGGGCAGCGCGGCGAGATAGGCGGCTTCGGCAATATCGAGTTCGTCGAGCGATTTATCGAAGTAGGTGAGGGCCGCCGCCGCAACGCCATAAGAACGCTGGCCGAGGAAGATTTCGTTCAGGTACAGCTCCAGCAGCTGATCCTTCGTCATGGCTTTTTCCATGCGCATGGCGAGGATGGCTTCCTTGATCTTGCGTTCGTACGAGACCTCGTTCGTCAGCAGGAAGTTTTTTGCCACCTGCTGCGTGATTGTCGAGGCACCGACAAGCCGGCTGTCCCCGCCCGCATTGCGCAGGTTGATGACAACCGCGCGCGCGACGGCCATCGGATCGACGCCTTTATGCTGGTAGAAATTCTGATCTTCCGCCGACAGGAAGGCGTTTTTTACCGTATCCGGGATGACCTCGACAGGGACGAAGATGCGGCGTTCCTGCGCGTATTCGGCCATGATGCGTCCGTCCCCGGCGTAGATGCGCGTGACGATCGGCGGTTCATAGGTTTTAAGCTGGGAATAATCGGGCAGGTCGCGGCTGTAATAACCGATGATAAAAGCAAAGGCGGCGATACCGCCGATCAGGCCGATAAAGCCGATGGAAAAAAGCGCGAGAAAGAGTCTGCCGATAAAGCCCATGGGCCTTTTTTATCGCACTTCTTTGTGACGGGTTAAAGGCAAAAAGGCCTAGGCGCGCGTGAAATTCTTATGCTTGGTGATGGGGCCCTCGGCGCGGCCATGAATGAATTGGTCGACATATTCATTTCCAGAATGATCGAGGTCGCCGACCGGGCCATGCCAGATGATTTTTCCTTCGTAAATCATCGCGACATGGTCGGCGATTTTGCGCGCCGAATGCATGTCGTGGGTGATCGAGAGCGTGGTCGCGCCCAATTCTTTCACGTTTTCAACGATCAGGTCGTTGATGACGTCGGCCATGATCGGGTCGAGACCCGTGGTCGGTTCGTCGAAGAAGATGATTTCCGGGGAGGTGGCGATCGCGCGGGCCAGACCGACACGCTTTTGCATGCCGCCCGAGAGTTCGGCAGGGAACAGATTGCCGACCTGCGCCCCCAGACCGACCTGCCCCAGCTTCTGAATGGCGATGTCGTGCGCATCGCGGCGATCCATCTTCTTGCCGTGGATCAGGCCGAAAGCGACGTTTTCCCAAACGCGCAAAGAGTCAAACAGCGCCGCGCCCTGAAACAGCATGCCGAATTTATGCATCATGCGATCACGGTCGCGGCCGGTGACATGCGTGGTGTCCTCGCCATCGACCTTGATCGTGCCGCCGTCCGGCTGGACGATGCCCAAAACGCATTTCAGCGTGACGGATTTGCCGGAGCCAGACCCGCCGATGATGACCAGCGATTTTCCGGCCGGAACCGAAATATCGATACCGTTCAGCACCGATTTGGTGCCGAAGGATTTGGTAACGCCCTTCATCTCGATCTTGGGCGTATCGGCGCGGGCTTCAACGCTCATGAAAAGAAAACTTTCGTCAGCAGGAAGTTGAAAATCAGGATCAGGATCGAGGCCGAGACGACCGCGTAGGTCGTGGCGGTGCCGACACCCTGCGCGCCGCGCCCGGAATTAAAACCGTGATAGCAACCCATCAGCGTTACGATCAGCCCGAACGCCGCAGCCTTCCATAAACCGGACGTCACATCGATCGGCTGGACCATGTCCCATGTCTGCGAAAGATAACGGCCCGGCGAGAAACCGAGCTGGTAAATGCTGACGATATAACCGCCGAACACGCCGATGATGTCGCCGACGAGAACAAGCGCGGGCAGCATGATGATGCCTGCGATAATACGCGGCACGATCAGGTATTTGTAAGGATTGACGGACAGGGTGGTCAGTGCGTCGATCTGTTCGGTGACGCGCATCGTGCCGATCTCGGCGGCGATCGCGGCGCCGACGCGGCCCGCGACCATCAGACCGGCGAGTACGGGCGCAAGCTCCCGCGTGATGGAAAGAACGACAACGCCGGCAATCGCGCTTTCGGCGTTAAAACGCGTGAAGCCTGTATAGCTTTGCAGCGCGAGCACCATCCCGGTAAAGAGCGCCGTCATCCCGACGACGGGCAGGGAGTAATAGCCGATATCCCAGAATTGCTTGATGATATGGCGCCCATAGAAAGGCGGGGTGAAGCAGTAGGCAATCGCCTTGCCCGCAAACATCGAAAGAACCCCGACAGAGCGGAAAAACCCTACGATGGAGTGGCCGACCGCTTCACACAGGGCGGCAATGGCGCAAAACAGCGCATGGCTTTTTTGCTTGGCCCATTGGGCGTTGATCGGAGCGGTTTGCTGGGCCATGGAACCTTAAACACGGTAAAATTCTTAACGACAGAAATCTTTACCGTTTTTGAGCCGTCCTGCAAAGCCCTTAAGGATTTAATTCTTGACAACAACCTAAGTTTATAGGAATATAATCCCATTAATCGCCCAGACTCCGTCTGGGCATTTTTTATATTTTCAGAAAGAAAAATCAAATGCTTGTTCGACTAAATCGACCTTTTGCGGCAAACAGCCCTATAGATGAAACTGACGCCGTTCAAATGAACAGATTGAGAAGGAAGAACTGAAGCCGCCAAAATTTAAAGTACCGAAGATTCCCGGTACCGACATACCGGATCAGGGAATTCCTGAGCAAGGATGGCAAGGCAGTAAAGATTACGACCCTTTCAAACCTAAGCCAGATACAAAGATGGATCCTGGCATCATTTTTACCCCGCCAAATAGCGATCCTTACATGAAAGAGTACAAGGATATACCGTGGTATAAATGGGGAAAAAATATATAATCACGGCATGAAAAAAACGTTGCTGATGATAGCTCTTATTTCAGCGTGGCTTACAGGATCCGCGACAGCGAGGGCATCTGAGAAGTTCTATCAGATAGCTATAGCAGGGAAAAATATCATTCCCACCCACAAAGACTGCAATAGTAAAGAGGTTTGTTTTTTAACATTTCCCTTCGCAGATAATTATATCGACGCCGCTGTAAAATTTTACGGCAATAAGGCCGTCATACAATTCATGTATGAGAAATCATATCTAGATACGACATCACTTGGTGATTCTACGGGCGAGATTGAGATGCATGAGTTGCCTGCAGAAACGCAAATAGTCCTATATCGGAAAAATCCACAGGCAGAAAATGTCATAGGTGTTAAGCAGGATCCTGTTGTCAGGCGCGGCACACCACTTGTAAGACTCAATGTGACGATTACAGATACGCCCTAGCGTAACGCGGGCCGAGAGAGGTGAGGATTTCGTACCCGATAGTGTTTGCGCGCGCGGCCAGGTCGTCGACGCTTTGATGGGGGCCGAGGACCTCGACCATTTCTCCGGGCTGGGGCAGTGCGCCTGTAATGCTGCTCAGGTCGATGCTGACAAGATCCATCGACACGCGCCCGACAACCGGGCAGGCCACGCCATTCCAATAAACGCGGGCGTTGTTGCTGGCACTCCGCAGGAAACCGTCGGCATAGCCCAAGGCAAGCGTGGCGATCGTCGTATTCCTGGTAAAGACATGAGAGGCGCTGTATCCCACACTCTCACCCGCTTTGACAGTGCGGATTTGCAGAATGGGAATTTCAAGGGTGATAACACGTTCAACAGGGTTTTCTGTTTCAGGCAAAGGATTGCCGCCATAAAGCGCGTAACCGGGGCGCACCATATCGTGATGCCATGCCGTTTCGCGGAACAGGCCCGAAGAATTGGAAAGCGATTTGACGGCTTTGGGGAAGTGTCTGGCAATATCGGAAAAGCGGCGGGCCTGTTCGGCGTTAAGGGGATGATCTTTTTCATCGCTGCAGGCGAAATGGCTCATCACCACGCGCACATTCAGATTGTCGAGGCGTGTGAGGTCATTCAGCAAAATCTGCGTTTCATCGGCGCCCAGCCCCAAACGATTCATCGCGGTATCGAAATGAATAATGGCGTCGAGCGCGCGTTCTTTTTTGCGGGCCAGCGCGCTCCACCTGTCGATCATTTCCAGAGAATTCAAAACGGGATGGATGGTATGGTGAAGATAATCCTCCTCCAGACCCGGCAGAACGCCGCCCAGCACCGCGATCTGAATTTTTGAATCGATGGCGCGCAGATCCGCGGCTTCGTCAGCCGTGGCGACAAAAAATGTATTGCAACCTTCCTCGATCAGGGCGCGGGCCACGGGGCCTATCCCGATGCCATACGCATCGCCTTTGACAGGAGCGGCGACGCTGGCTTTGGTCATGGAACGGAACAGGCGGTAATTGCGCTTGAGCGCCCCCAGATCGACGGTCAGTTTGCCCGGGCGCAGCCGCGTATCAGCCATGATGATGTTGATCCAGATCGGAGAAGCGCGTGATGTTGGCGTCGAAATACAAACGCACCGTGCCGATCGGGCCGTGACGCTGCTTGGCGACGATCACTTCGGCGACATTGGCGTTTTCACCCAGATCTTTTTGCCATGCGGCATAACGGTCGTTGAATTTAAGATCTTCTTCGCCGATCTTGCGTTCGGGTTCTTCACGGGAAAGATAATATTCGCGGCGGTAGATGAACATGACGACGTCGGAGTCCTGTTCGATAGAGCCGGATTCGCGAAGGTCGGAAAGCTGCGGCCGCTTATCGTCGCGCTGTTCGACGGCACGGGAAAGCTGCGAGAGCGCTATGACCGGAATTTGTAATTCTTTCGCGATCGCTTTCAGGCCGCGGGTAATCTCGGAAATCTCCAGAACACGGTTGCCTTCGGATTGGCGCGAACCGGATCCTTGCAGAAGCTGAAGATAGTCGATGACGAGAAGACCCAGACCGTGCTGTCGCTTCAGCCGGCGCGCGCGGGTGCGCAGGGCGCCGATGGTCAGTGCGGGCGTGTCGTCAATGTAAAGCGGGATTTGCGATAGTTTTTGCGAGGCTTCGACGAAGCGGCGGAAATCGGCTTCGCGAATGTCGCCCTTACGGATGGCGTCGCCTGAAATGCCGGATTGATCGGCCAGAATACGTGTGGCGAGCTGATCGGCGGACATTTCCAGCGAGAAGAAGCCGACGATGCCGCCTTGTTTTCCGCCACTTTCTGCATAGGCCTTCGCCGCGTTGAAAGCGACGTTGACCGCAAGCGATGTTTTACCCATCGACGGGCGCGCGGCAAGAATAAGAAGATCCGAATTATGCAGTCCGCCGAGTTTCTGGTCGAGGTCAGTCAGGCCCGTCGTGACGCCTGTGACATGAGAATCGGATTTGTACGCTTTTTCCGCGATCTCAATCGCCGTCATAACGGAATCGCGCAGCGTGATGAACCCGCCCTGCGTCTGGCCGCTTTCGGCAAGCTTGAAGAGCTTGCTTTCAGCGGTGGTGATCGCATCGTTAGCGTCGCTGTCGAGCGTCTGGGTATAGGCGTCGTTGACAATGTCTTCGCCGAGCAGGATCAGTTGGCGGCGCAGATGTAATTCATAGATGGTGCGCGCGTAATCGCCGGCATTGTTGATGAGCGGCGTTTCCGTTTGCAGCGTAACGAGATATTTGGCGCCGCCGACGGGTTCGAGACCTTCGTCTTTTTCGAAATAGCCTTTCAGCGTAACCGGGCTGGCCTGCTGACCGCGTTCGACGATCTTGACGATCGCTTCAAAAATGCGCTGGTGCGGCGGTTGAAAGAAATGCTGCGCCTTAAGCATGTCGCCCACGCGTTCCAGATGACGATTGTCGATCAGGAGCATCCCCAGAAGCGCCTGTTCGGCGTCGAGGTTATGGGGCAGGACGCGACCCTGCGGTTCCGGCGTGCCGGTGCGGAGAACTGAAATATCGGTGACCATGACGGGGCACTCTAGCAAACATGAATCGGTGGCGACACCAAATCATACCGCACACGCTGTGAATAGCGGGCATAAAAAAGCCCGCCGACTCTTTGACCGAGAAGGCGGGCTTTTAAGCTGTTGATTTACCGGATTACTCGGCGGCTTCTTCATCGGCATCGGCCGATTTTTTTGCCTTTTTTGCGGCTTTCGCTTCGGCCTTGGCAGCTTTTTCAGCTTCTTCGGCGGCTTCTTCCGCACCGGCAGCGGCCTCAGCCTGCAGAGCGCTGTCTTCCAGCATCGCTGCTTTCGCGGCGCTGTCGTCAGCATTCTTGGCTTTCGGACCCGATTCCGCCGCAACGACGGCTTTACCGGTTTTCTCTTGCAGTTTCGCTTCGTCATCCGAACGCGCGATGTTGACCGTGACCTTCACCTTCACTTCAGGGTGCAGGAACACTTCAACCGGGAACAGGCCCAGCGTTTTGAACGCTGTGGTCATGTTCACTTGCGTGCGGTCGATTTTCTCGCCGGTTTTTGCCGAAACGGCATCGGCGATATCGCGGGACGAAACCGAACCGAAAAGCTGGCCGGCTTCGGAGGCCTGACGGATCAGGGCAACGATTGCACCATCCACTTTTTTGGATTGTGCTTCGGCGGACTTGCGTTTGTCGGCATTCGATTTCTCAAGAGCGGCTTTTTGCCCTTCAAAATACGCGATGTTGGATTTCGTCGCGCGCAGCGCTTTGTTCTGCGGCACCAGGTAATTGCGGGCATAGCCCGGCTTCACATTGACGACGTCGCCCATGTTGCCGAGGTTTTCCACGCGTTGAAGAAGAATGACTTGTGTAGGCATCTTTGTGCTTCCTTTTATCTTCTAAGATTAACGCTCGGTGCGCGGGGCGCGATCGCCACGGTCACCACGTTCAAAATTGCCACCACGGTCGCCGCGGTCGCCACGATCATAACGATCGCCACGGTCGCTGCGTTCAAAACGGCCTTCGCCGCCGCCTTCCGCACGGACATACGGCATCAGCGCCATGTAACGGGCGCGTTTGATCGCCTGTGCCAGTTCACGCTGTTTCTTTTGCGAAACGTTCGTGATGCGGGACGGGGTCATCTTGCCGCGCTCGGATACGAAGCGGCTCAGCAGTTTTACATCTTTCCAGTCGATCGTCGGCGCATTCGGGCCGGAGAACGGGCAGGATTTTTTACGACGGAAGAAAGGCTTCTTCGTGGTCGGTGCATCAGCAGCAGACATTATGCGGCCTCCTTCTCAGATTTATCGGAATCATCCGAATATTTATCGATGATTTTGGACGGACCTTTGGTCAGCTCTTCTTCGCGGATCGTCATGTAGCGAAGAATGTCCTCGTTCAGGCGCAGGTTACGCTCGAGTTCGATAACGGCTTCAGCCGGCGCATCGCTCTCGATCAGGACGTAATGGCCTTTACGGTTTTTGTTGATTTTGTACGCCAGCGTGCGCAGACCCCAGTTTTCGGTCTTTGCGATTTTGCCGCCATTGTCCTTGATGATTTTTTCATAGCCATCGGTCAGGGTCTTGACTTGAGCGTCAGACAAATCCTGCCGTGCGATGAACACGGTTTCATAAAAAGGCATGTGTGCTCCTCTCGGTTTAAATGCCCCCGGACCCATTCCGGGGACGGCAGCTGACCCTTTGCCTAAAAGGCCAGCGAGGTTTGGATGGCCGGGTTATAGGCGCTTTCCCCCCATCCGCGCAAGCAAAAACCGCCGTCCTGTGGGGGAGGAACGGCGGTCTTTAGGGGGGAATTCTCTGCTTAGCCCTTTTTGCGGCGGGCGTTTTCGTTAAAAAGCGCGGTTTCCAGCGCGGTTTCGGTATCTTCAAAGGCCACGGAGTCCATGATCTTCCACATATGAAGATCCGGCGGCGTGAGGGCGCGGACCTTGGTCATCAACGTCAAAAACTTAGCCATTCGAGGGGCATAGCTGTGAACCGGATGTTTGAGGTCGGCGGACATCTTAAGCCGCCTTCTGCGCATGGCGCGCATCGCGGGCACGGATCAGCTGGGCGCGGTAGGCGGCATCCAGCGCTTCGGCTTGGCCCAGCAGGGTCTGGAATGTTTTCAGACAGGCCTGCGCCTTGGCTTTCTCGGCATAGGCGGCATCGTACAACTCTTTGACATCAAAGAAAGAAATCTCATTCTGATTGGCCTGCGGCCCGTTCACCCAAGCCCACACACGGCCTTTAATGTTTTTCAGCGTTTTCATCGTTCGTCCCTCACACACAGTTATTACAAACAGTAATTTTTACGTTGGTGAGGTATTTTTTACGTCTAAAAAGTTAATAAAAAGTTAAAATATAAAAATTATTTATCTTATTAAAACTATAAAATACTCTTTTTGGTATTTTTGCTTCTATTGACCATAAAGAGAATTAAATATATAACACTGCATGATCTCAATTAAGCAGATAAGGGCCGCCCGTGGCCTTATGAACTGGACGCAGAAAGATTTGGCGGATAAAGCCGAACTTTCGCGCGAAGCCATCAAAAATATTGAGAATGAAATTTCACACCCGCGTAAAGACACGCTTGATGGCATTCAAAAAGCATTCGAAGACTATGGTGTCGAGTTTATGCCCGGCGATGGTGTGCGGATGCAGGACACGACAGTTCATGTTTTGCACGGTGAGGAAGGTATTAAAGCGCTTTGGGATGACATTTATGAAACGATGGTCTCTAGCGACAGCAAGGAAATTCTCATAGCGAATAATACCGAGCCCTTGGCTTTAGGTAAGAATATTGTCGAATATCTCGATATGCATTTGAAGCGTCTGAAGACAGCCAAAATCAACGAGAAGATTTTATGCTGTGCTGGTGATACAAAATTTTTAGGTCCGATAACGTCCTATCGTTGGGTGCCTAAAGAAAATTTCTGCGACACGCCGACTTTTATTTATGCGGGGAAGGTCGCGATGCTTATTTGGGGTCCCCCGGCCAAAGTGACAATTATCAACGATCCCCAATATGCTGAAAGCGTACGAAACTTGTTTCGTTTTTGCTGGGACCATGCCCGTATTCCGGAGATGCCGCAATGAACTCTCCTGTTTTAAAGCGGCCCGTAAACTCAACGCGCTACGAAAATCCGTTTTTTCAACCGGATGACCTATATCTGCGTTCTTTTATAGATTCTTCCTTGTCTGATGATCCTTCTTTGCGATCTATGTCCTATCTTAAGATGACTTCTCGTAAAGGGTTGTTTTCTTTTAATGGTGAATACACCATTTTACTTTTTTCTGTTCATCCCAATCGTAATGATACTTACATCATTTATGCGCCTGATAGTGATGCAGGGTTTAAGGATGTGCGCGAGCTTGCGGGTATTTTGAAAGCACGCGGGCGTACTGTAGAAATCATTCGTGTAGCAGAAAAATATTTGCCGATTTGCCTGGAGATGACGCAGGGGCGCGCCATTGATGAGCAAACACTCGATTATATTTTCCCCGTTCATGTTGTTGACACGAAAATGGTTTCGGAAATGCAAGGAACTAAATTTTTAAAGTTCCGTAACAAGATTAATGCTATCCGAAAGACGTCCATTCGCATGCAAAAAGTTGACTGGTCTCCCCAAACTATTTTGGCGCTGCGATCGGTTTCAAAAAAATGGTCTGCACTGATGTTTGGGACCGAAGATCAACATGGTGCGGATTATATTTTTCATGCACTCGATACGCCTTCTATAAGGAGCTTGCTACAGGGGTTGGTGGCTTATCAGGATAACGAGCCAGTTGGGTTTACGCTGTGGGAAAACCCGGCGCTGGGGTACAGCACGGCAAATTCCTTAATTCATTGCTGTCTGCATGATCGCGGGCTATCGGAGATGCTTCATCACGATATGGCGGTTTCTCTTTATGAGAGGGATATTCGTTTCCTTTCTTTGGGAGGAGCTGAAACAGCAGGACTGGACGCCTTTAAACGTAAAATGAACCCGGTCCGGTCTGTGGTCTTGAAAACCGTTGCTCTTTAATTTTTAAAAAACGCCCCGGCTTTTGACGGCGCGGGGCGGAAATTCCCAAGAATAAAGAGGAAAAAGGTTTTGATGTCGTGAGTATCCGGGCGGTTAATTGACCTTTCCGGTTTCGTTGGCGTTGCCGTGTTTTTCAATGCAATTGGCCATGAATACCGACCACGGCGTTTTGCACCGGCGCCCGACTTCGCGGTTTGTCGCGCGACGCAGGATGCGGCAGAGCTGTTCGTAGGTCAGCTCAGGGTCTTTCAGAGCTTTTTGAAATGATGTCAACGCGTGGGCGCTGGCGTACTCTGCATAGTCCGCATTGCTGTGTTCGGACTCGCAGCTAAGGGTATAAGCATATCCGGTTTCTTCAAGAACCCGGCGTATGACAGTTTTGGTTGTTATAGAGCTCATCGTCTACCTCCTCGGTATTTTTGTTGTTATTGGCGATGGGCCCTCTATTTCTCCGCGCTTTCGAGTTTTCGTTTAAGCAGAAACTCAGTTTTTAGGGGGTCTGCGGTCTGATTACCTTCCGGGTCGGGTCATGAAGTTCATAATCCGTTATCGTCGCGCAGAATGTCGTAGAAACTATTGTTCATATATATCGCAAAATGCTGCAAAAACGTAGGTTTTTCTTTAATGCGGTGCATGATTCATAAAAAGATAATATGGGGAAAGCGGGCCTAACGACTTGACGGGGCAGGGTTTTAAAAGCATTGTGCGGGCATAATTTTATCCACAGGCACAAGGTGCGCATATGAGTCTCGCTTTCGTTTTCCCCGGACAGGGGTCGCAATCTGTCGGCATGGGCAAGGATCTGGCCGAATCGTTCGCCACCGCCCGCGAAACCTTTCAGGAAATAGACGACGCGCTGGGGCAGAAACTCTCCACATTGATGTTCGAGGGGCCGGAAAGCGACCTCAACCTCACGGAAAACACCCAGCCCGCGCTGATGGCCGTTTCGATGGCAATCGTCAACATACTCCAGCGTGATGCGGGTATCCGGATCGAGAAAGTGGCCGCCTTCGCCGCAGGCCACAGTCTTGGGGAGTACTCCGCGCTGACGGCGACGGGCGCGCTCGAAATCGCCTCTTGCGCGAAATTGCTGAAAACACGCGGGCAGGCGATGCAGAAAGCCGTTCCGGTCGGTATCGGTTCGATGGCCGCGATCCTCGGCATGGATCTGCCGGACGTGCAGAAGGTGGCCAAGGAAGCGTCGCAGCAGGCAGGCAAGGAACTGGTCTGTCAGGCGGCGAACGATAACTCCGTCGGCCAGGTTGTGGTTTCCGGTCATGCCGCCGCCGTACAGCTTGCGGTCGATCTCGCATCGCAGGCGGGCGCGAAGAAAGCCGTGATCCTTCCGGTGTCCGCGCCGTTCCATTGCTCGCTGATGGCGCCTGCGGCGCAGACGATGGCCTATGCGCTGGCCGATACGAATATCCGCCCGCCGTGCGTTCCGGTGGTATCCAACGTCACCGCGAAGGGTGTGACGGAACCGTCCGACATTCGCCGCCTGCTGGTCGATCAGATCACGGGTCTCGTCCGCTGGCGTGAAAGCGTTCTGTGGATGAAAGAACAGGGCGTCACCGAAATCATCGAGATCGGATCGGGCAAGGTACTCTCCGGCCTCATCAAACGCATCGACAAGGACATCACCGCCGAAAGCGTGGGCACGCCGGATCAGGTGACGGCGCTGATCGAAAAACTGAAAAAATAACAGGCCGTCATCCCGGCGAAAGCCGGGATCCATAGAGGCCTTTCCAACAGACTGCATGGATCCCGTTTTTCAACGGGATGACAAAAAGAAGAGGAAATAAAAATGTTTAATCTCACGGGCAAAACGGCACTGGTCACAGGCGCAACGGGCGGTATCGGCGGCGCGATCGCCAAGGCACTGCACGCGCAGGGCGCGACCGTTGGTATTTCGGGCCGTAACGAAGGCAAGCTGAGCGAGCTCGCCAAAGAACTGGGCGAACGCGTGCTCGTGCTGCCCGCCGACCTGTCGAGCAAAGAAGGCGTTGAAGGCCTTGTGAAGACGGCCGAAGAAAAAATGGGCCAGATCGATATCCTCGTGAATAACGCAGGCCTGACGCGCGACGGCCTGTCGATGCGCATGAAGGACGAAGACTGGCAGCAGGTGATCGACGTGAACATGAGCGCGACCTTCAAGCTTGCCCAGGCTGTTCAGCGCGGCATGATGAAGCGCCGCTGGGGCCGTATCATCAACATCGCGTCTGTCGTGGGTGTCACGGGCAACCCCGGCCAGTGCAACTATGTTGCCTCGAAAGCCGGGATGATCGGCTGGTCCAAGGCGATGGCGGCTGAAATCGCATCGCGCAACATCACGGTCAATTGCGTTGCGCCGGGCTTTATCGCCACGGCGATGACCGAAGTCCTGACCGACGACCAGAAAGCGAAAATCAATGCGACCATTCCGGCGGGCAAGATGGGATCGAGCGAGGATATCGCTTCCGCCGTCGCCTATCTGGCGTCTGAAGAAGCGGGTTACGTCACCGGATCGACCATTCACGTGAATGGCGGGATGGCGATGATTTAAATGAAATATGACCTTGTTATTTTCGATTGTGACGGCACGCTTGTCGACAGCGAGACGCTGAACAATCAGGCCACGCTCGACGTGCTTTCCGCGTGCGGTATCGATGGCTATACGCTCGATCACGCCTTTCACCACTGGATGGGCACGACCTATTCTTCGATCGCGCTGCGGGTGCAGATGGAAACCGGCAAGATCCTGCCTGACAATTTCGTCCAGCGCTGCATTGCCCGGGTTGCCGAGCTGCAGGATCAGGAGTTGCGCGCGGTAAAGGGGGCGACGGATCTTGTCGAGACGCTCAAGGCCAAAAACGTCCCGAGCTGTGTCGCCTCGAACGGTGAGCGCACCAATGTTATCAATTCCATCCGCCTGACGGGCCTGTCGAAATTTTATGATGAAGAGCGCATCTTCACGAAAATCCAGGTTGAACGCCCGAAACCGGCGCCGGATATCTTTTTGTTCGCCGCGGAAAAAATGGGCACGGAACCGGGACGCTGTGTGGTCATAGAGGATAGCGAAGCCGGCGTAACGGGAGGCGTGGCGGCAGGGATGACGGTCATCGGTTTTACAGGCACGAGCCACGATAAAACCATGCAGGAGGCCCGCCTGAAGAAAGCGGGGGCATCGGCTGTCATCGACGATTTTATCCACATGCCGGACCTTCTAGGTATTTGAAAATACACATAAAAACCGTTTATTTTGGACGGCAAGGATAAAACCGCTTGCAATTGGTTTGTGTCTTGGTACATTCCAGCCGTTTTTACAAACAGTACATCAACTTAACAGAAGATAAGGGTAAAGCGATGAGCGACATTGCAGACCGCGTAAAGAAAATCGTTGTCGAACACCTCGGTGTTGACGAAGACAAAGTAGTGGAAGGCGCCAGCTTCATCGATGATCTGGGTGCAGACTCCCTCGACACCGTCGAGCTGGTCATGGCCTTCGAAGAAGAATTCAAAGTTGAAATTCCGGATGACGCCGCTGAGAAAATTCAGACCGTTGGCGACGCCGTGAGCTTCATCAAGGCAAACGCTGCTGCATAATTGCGCAGATGAATAAGGTAAAAAGGCGGAAGACGGGTTGAACCGGGCCGCCTTTTTGCTATCTTGGGATCATCATGAGACGTGTCGTTGTTACAGGGATGGGTATCGTATCGCCGCTGGGCCTCGGGGTTCAGCGCAACTGGGATTCCCTGCTCGCCGGGAAAAGCGGTATCCGCAAGATTTCAAAGTTCGATGCCTCGGACATCGCCTCG
>CAYPCP010000009.1:0-32953 GCA_964409255.1 uncultured Pseudobdellovibrionaceae bacterium | reverse complement strand
ACTTGCATGTATTAGGCCTGCCGCCAGCGTTCGTTCTGAGCCAGGATCAAACTCTCATGTTTGATCTCATCTCAAATCACTTGGTTACTTTCGTCTTTCGACGAAACTCAAAAAGAAGTGTCAAAGCACTTCTTCTCAACCAAATGATAGGGAAGTGCAAGGACCTGCTTTTGTCACGTATTTATAAGATACAGCAAGCAAAAACAGGTCATATAGTAATGCGTCCAACGCACCCATAAGCACTGCTGCCTGTGTATCTTTTCTTTCCAATTCACGATGTACAAGAACCGTGCGGGGTGTAGCAAATGGGCGCTGCCCCCGCAAGTGCAAAATTCGGTTATCCCGAAAATTTCGTTGATGTCGTTTATATACCCTTTGAAGGGCCCGCCGTCAACTTCCATGTCCCTCGCTAAAATCTAAGCGTTTCAGTCGGCCGGGACATAAAAAAGCGCGAGGTTTCCCGCGCTGTGGAGGGGGTTATATAACGATCGTTCGACCGCTGTCAAACCCCTTTTTAAACTTTTTTAAACTTTTTTTAAAATAGCCAGCACCGGCCCCGGGAATGGCGGCAACCCGGCCCCCTAAAGGCCCGGACCGCGCAGCGCAAGAACGACGCTGTGCTGAACCTCGGCGAAAGACGGCGCCGGCAGATAATGGCCGGGCTGCACAGGCAACGGATGCTCCCCGAATACTTCGCGGTCGACATATGTCAGACCCGCAGGGGTGACCAGTTGCGCCCGAAAATAGGCGCGCGTGGAATCGGTAAGCTGCCCGCCGCGATCATCGATCGGAATAGCGTAGGAAGTGACGCCGAAACGCTTGGCCAGCGACACGACAGTGTGATGCAGATCAGGATCGTCCTTGGAAGGGCCGTCCCCCACGATCACGACGCGGCGGCGTTGCGCATAAATATTCATGACGTCTTTTTCCATGGAAAAAACGGTTTGCGCCTGCTGCAGCCCCGCGCCGATATTCGTGCCTCTTCCATAGTAAAACCGGTTCATCATGCCTATATCCGCGCCGATTTCTTCGGCAATAAACCGCTCCATCGTTTCGCGCCGGCAAACGATATGCGTCTTTCCCACCGAAGCCCTGTTCGCGAAATGCACGGCTGTAAGCGCATAGCATTCGCTGTAATCGACACCCGCTTCATCGCGCAGCGCGCCACGGATACCGTCCAGCATCTGCGTCGTTTCTTCTTCATCGATGGACGCGGAAACATCGATCACCAGCACAACGCTGGCCCCGACAATCACACGCTCAGGAAGCGCCTGCGCAGCCTCGGCCTGCGAGGTGAGCAGCGAATTTAAAAGCGAAGGAATTTGCCGCGGCGTTTCGCCGGGAGAGAGATCATCCGCAGCGGCAGGCTTTGCAGCCACCGCGAACGACAGGCCGAACAGGCCGGCGGTCAGAAAGGAGATAACGGCAGAAGACGAGCGACCCATCAGATACCCCACCACACAGAAACTGAAACGATGGGGTTACCTTATTTATGCGTTTTTAGCATGTCAACCATGCGTAAATGAATTATCAGGGTTTTCTACAAAAGGCCCAGCGCGCGTAAGTCCGCTTCCATTTCCGCCGGAACCGAATCGTCGTTGGCGGGGTCGTATACGCCGCGATCCTTCGGCGCGTCCTTTTCCTGCAGATAGCGCCACCCCTGGAACGGGCGGTGCGTCAAGGCCACGGTCTGGATGATTTCAGGGTCGAGCATCACCATGCAATGCGTGCCGTATTCGTCGTCCTGCCCTTCCTGAAAGCCGATGATTCTCTGGCGGCAGACGATTCGCCCCTTGATGACGCGATAGGCCGACCCGCTATTGAGCAGCTCCGCCTGCTGGCGCGGCCAGTTGCGCGTGTGCATGGCATTGGCCTTACCGCCCTCGAAATCATAGAGGTCGCGCGACTGCCAGTCCGCATAGGACGCCAGATCGTCGAGACCGACCACCAGCTTGATCATGTGAAGAGCCATACCCAACAGATAGACATTGCTGTGGATGGAAGCAAGAGACCGCAGGCCGCCTATACACCCCTGCACTGGGTGGTTGTACAATCCATGCCATTGTATGCTTCAGGTTTAGTTTTATGTCCAAAAATCAATTGTTACTGGGGGTTGCCGCCCTCGCCTGCCTGATCGCCCCCCTGCCCGCGGGGGCGCAGGAACCCGGCCTGATCCCGGTTGCGCCGTGGATGGAGGATGAGGATGTCCGCGCCGATATCGATGCGGTCGCGCCCGCGCCGCATAACGCCATGGCCGCGGAAGACGATCTGGGCTTGAAACGCCTGTCGATCGCGGACCTTCAGGCGTTCACCGAAACCGATAAATCCCTTTCGATCCTTGAAAACGCCTATGGCCGCCGCATCATCGACGATGTGCGTCAGTTCGGATACGACATGTTCGACACCGCGCCGAAAAAAGAATCCGCCGCCCTGCCCGCCGGAATCGTTCAGGACGATTACATACTCAGCGCGGGCGATAAAATTGACGTCGTCGTGCGCGGTCAGGAAAACACGCGTAAATCCTACACCGTCGATCATCAGGGCCTGCTCGTGATCGACAATTTCACGCCGCTTTCCGCATCCGGCCAGACGCTCGGCACCATGCGCGCCGCATTGGAACAGGAAGCCCGCCTGATGCACAACACACAGGTGTTCGTCTCCCTTTCCGGCGTGCGCCAGATCAATGTCCTCGTCGTCGGCCATGTGCAGCGGCCGGGGCGTCAGATGATGACGTCGTTCAATACCGTGCTCGACGCACTCGGCGCGGCGGGCGGCGTGGAAAAAACCGGCTCCCTGCGCCGCGTGAAACTCGTGCGCGGCGGCCAAAGCACGTTCATCGATCTCTACAGCGTCTTGATGCAGGATAAAGCGGGCGCCGACATGGCCCTGCAGGAAGGCGACCGGCTGATCGTGCCGCCCATCGGCCCCAGCGTTGCCATCGGCGGAAACGTAAAACGCCCCGGCATTTTTGAGATCAACCGCAATGAAAAACTCACCCTTGCCGAAATGATCGGCCTGGGCGGCGGCGTCCTGACGCCGGGCAGCAACCGCTTCATGAAACTCGAACTCACGCCGCAGGGACAGGAAACCGTCACCGACATCGACGACCGTCACATCCGCACCTTCGGCGATGGCGCGATCCTCTCGGTGGCGCAGGCGGAATCGAAACGCGCCAGCGACGTCACCCTCTCCGGCGCCACGCGCCAGCCCGGCGCGCACGACTGGAACAAGGCCGGCACGCTGACCGAACTGATCGGCAATGACGGCGTGCTGGGGAAGGATATCTATCCCCTGATCGCCGTGATCGAACGCAACGACACCGATCAACTGACCAAGGAATTCATTGAATTTTCACCGCGCCAGGTCGTCCAGAAAAGCTTTGACCGCGGCCTTGCCGAAGGCGACATCGTCCATCTTTTTTCCGTGGATCAGATCCGCGCCCTCGAAAACATGCCGGATATGCATGACGCCGCGCCGCTGATGCACGAAGCGTCCTATCAATTGCGCCGGCCGGAGAAAAACGAAAAATCCATACGCGACCCGATGATCGCCTCCTTCCTGCGTGAACGTTCCGCGTTCGTGCGCGGCGCGGTGCGGCGTCCCGGCGCCTATCCCGTGGCCGAAGGCACCACGCTCGACAGCCTCATCGCGATCGCAGGCGGCGCGACCGTCGAAGCCAACACGGACAAGATCGAGGTTACAGCCCGTCAGCACGGCGAAAAACCCGCGACCCAGCGCATCAACGTCAATCTGCGCGCCGATGATCCGAAACGCGTGCTGATCGGCCCCGGCGATACCGTGCGCGTCAATCAGAAATTCAACCGCGTTGCGGATCAAAGCGTCATGATACTGGGCGAAGTCGCCCATCCCGGCCGTTACGATCTTATGGCGGGCGATACCGTTCTATCGCTGATGATGCGTGCGGGCGGCTTGACGGATCAGGCCTATCCCGACGGCGCGATTTTTTCACGCGCGGCAGAGCGAAAACGCGAAGCCAGCCGTTACAAGGCACAGGCGCAGGATCTTGAAATGAAACTCGCCGCCAGCCTGAAACAGACAGACGACGATAAAAAACCCGACATGGCACAGGTGCAGGCCGTGCAAGCCCTCGTCGCGCAACTGAACGATGCCGAAGCCGTGGGCCGCATCACCGTCGAAACCGATCCCGAAACGCTGACGACCGACCCGGAACAGGACATGCTTCTCGAAGCGGGCGATAAAATCTACATCCCCAAGCGCCCCTTGAACGTGCGCGTCGCGGGCGAAGTCCTGTCTCCCGCCGCGCTGCAATTCCGCAAGGGAAAAGACGCCGACGATTACATTCGTGAAGCGGGCGGCACGACCTATTACGCCGACGCCGACCGCGCCTTCGTCATCCTGCCCGATGGCAGCGCCCAGCCTTTAAGCGTCAGCATGTGGAATCACGAATCCTCCATGATCCCGCCCGGCTCCACCGTTATCGTCCCGCGCGATCCCAAACCGTATAACTTCCTCGAAGGGGCCGAGCGTATCAGCCAGATCCTCGCCAACCTCGCGATCTCCGGCCTCTATGTTGAGGCGCTGGCCGATGACGACGACTGATCCCTTCTTTTCCGTCATCACCGTCACGCGCAACAATCTTGACGGGCTGCGCCGCACCGCCGCCAGCCTCGCCGCTCAGGATTCAAGCGATTACGAATGGATTGTGATCGACGGCGCATCGCACGACGGCACGTCCGCCTTCATGGTCCATCGTACCGCGCAATTTATCAGCGAACCGGATCGCGGCATTTACGACGCCATGAACAAGGGGCTTTCCCGTGCCCGCGGCACCTATCTGATCTTCATGAACGCAGGCGATTCCTTCGCGGCAGGCAACACGCTTTCCCGCATTCATCATGAAACGCGCGAACAAATGCCCGACTTTGTCTATGGCGACGCCCTTGAAACCTTGCCCCGGGGCGGGTTGGCGTATAAAAAATCCCGCGCCGCCCATAAATACCGCGAAGGCATGATAACCCATCATCAATCCATGCTCTACCGCCGCGCCACCATCGAAAACATGCGCTTCGATCTGCGTTATACGGTCGCGTCGGATTTCGATTTTACCCTGCAATTCATGGAAAAATCGGCACGGATAGCGCGCCTTGATTTCCCGGTGTGCGTCTTCGAACCCGGCGGGCTATCGCAGCGGCAATGCCTGCGCGGGCGGCGCGAACAATTCAGGGTCCGTGCGCGCCATGGCTATCCGGCGTGGAAAAATGCGGGTGTTTTTATGCTGCAATCTTGTCTGTGGGCGCTGCGCGCGTCGGCACCGGCGCTGTACTGGAAATTAAAAGCGCGTTATTGACCATCCGGTAATAATCGAAACGCGTGCGCGCGAAACGAAATCCCCGCGCCCCGTCGAACATCCCGCCTTTCAATATATAACTATGCGCAAACGCCATCGCCGGGCGAAACGGCAGATGCCGGAACAGATATTTGCTCACCGCGCGAAACCACCCTATTTCCGGCGGATAGGCCCGGTTTTTAAGCATCCATGCTTCCCACCGCGCATAATGTTCGTGGCGCGCGCGCCACGCGGGGGCTCCTTCCCCGGAATAATGCAGGATTTCGGCCTTTAACTGCCCCACCCGCGCCGCCTTATCCGTCGGCAATGGCTGGTAATGCCCTTCGATTTCCCCCATGCCTTCGGCATTGAGATCGTCAACGACCGGAAATGCGAAACGCGTGCGGTCGAACAGGCACAATTTATTATTTTTCAGGCCGAAGCGCAGCGGCGCGTCCTCATACACATACCGTCCGCGCACAAAATACCCCGCGCGCGCCCAGTCGAGCGTGCGGATTTCTTCGCATAGCGCGGACGTAACAACTTCATCGGCATCGACGAAAAAAATGCGCGCATGTTTCGTCGCGACATGATCAAGGCACCACTGCCGCTTTTTGGGATAGGCGCCATCCCATGCATAGGGAATAACAATCGCCCCCTCTTTGATGGCGAGGGCCGCCGTATCGTCCGTTGAATGGGAATCCACGACGATAATTTCATCGAAATCTTGCAGCGCCCGGATACAGGCGGAAATCCTCTGCCCTTCATTGCGCGTGACAATAATGACGCTGACGGGGATATTACGCGCCATGGCGCCCCTGACGGATCGACCACCCCACGAACCCTATCAACAGGCCCGCCAGCACCGACACCGGCAGGATCAGCGTCCAGCACGGCCATACGGGCTTTGCCGACGACGAAGGCGGCTCGACGATGATCGCCGCATACGGCTCATCCATATTTGCCAGCATCTGGATGTGCTCCTGCTGCATCAACAGCCGCGTAATGCCGACGCGGTGGTCGGGGTGCGTGGTTTTCGCCAATGCCTGCTGCAGGTAATCGATACGCGATTGCGAATGGCGGCGGCGGTCGCGGCGGATCATCTGATCCGCGACAAGATGAAGTTTACGCAGCATATCGGCCGCGAATTCCGGGTTGGGATGTTCGTAACTGATCCGGCGCAGCACCGTGGCCCCCACAGGCTCGATCTTGACGCGCCCGCGCAGATAATCGGACAGCATCGAGGGCTTCCATGTTTCGGCGGCCACGCGGCGCAGCTTGGCGCTGTCTTCACGCACGCCGACGACGACCTTTTTGTCCTTCATCAGGATAGCGGCGACCGACGGCTCCTCCACCGTGTAAATAAAGCGGTAGAAATCCGTTGAAATACCCTCTGGTTCCGAAGGGCGCCAGAACGGCAGCGAGATGGAATGATCGACCGACGACGAAAGCGCATAATCGCCCAGCGCGTACCCGTCCGCCGGCGCGACGATCATCTCGGCGCGGTACAGCGGCGTTGCGAAAATCAGATAAAGGCACGCGGCGATAAACGCGATCCCGCCGCCCGCAAGAAGATAAAGACGCGCCTGCCACAATGTTTTAAGAAGATCGGACAAAGTCTGCTCGGGCGCGCGGGACATGGGTTAAATCCTGTTTTCGATGACATCCCGCGCACGGCGCAGGAAAGCGGGGATGGATTCCTGCGGCATGAAAATACGGCCCGCATGCGCCGCGCCTTCCTGCGCGGCAAACCACTTATTGGAATCGTGACGATATGACAGGATCGCATCCCGCAGCGCCTCGGCATCGCCCTGCGGCACGATCGATCCCGCGTGACATTCCGTCAGCACGCGCGCGATCTCCGTTCCCTTCGGGCCGATATAGATGCACGGCCGTCCCACCGCCATTGATGAATAAAATTTGCACGGCACCACCATGCCCGCCGCCTGTTCGCGCAAAGACACAAGATGAATATCGCCGCTTTCCAAAAGCGAGCGCAGCGACGCCGCCGGCTGGAACGGCAAAAACCGGATATTATTCAGCCCGCGCTTGTCGCGCTCCCGCGCCAGTTTTTCATGGCCCGGGCTGTCGCCGACAAAAACGAATTCTATTTCCTTGTGTTCCGACAGCAGCGCGGCGGCGTCGAGGATGCTTTTCATCGGATGCGCGCGGCCGATATTTCCCGCATACATGATGCGGAACTTCGGGCTTTCATCACGCAGCAGTTCCTTGCCCGGATGGGGCATGTGCATCGCCGGGACCGGCGGCGCCGACGATGACGGATCGAGGATTTCGAAATCCGGCCAGTTCGGAATAAACGTCACGCGCGTATTTTCAACCCCCGTATGGGTCAGCTGGCGCGCCATGCACCGCCCGATCACCACGACGCGGTCGCACGCCTTCATCGACCGGCGCGATACTTTCTTGAGCCATTCCATCGCCGGTTTCCACACGCGTATGCCCAGCGAAGGCAGCAGGTCCGGATAAAGATCCTGACACCAGTGAATATGATGCGCCCCCTTCATCGAGGCATAGGCACGCCCGATCACGACCTGCATCGGCGGGTCGGTCATGCTGATGACCAGATCGCGGCGCGTCATGCGCTGCGCGGCGAAAAAAAGTTTGATCCACACCCACAGATAGCCCGGTCCGCTGCTGACCCGGTCGCGGGCGCGCACGCGCTTGACGATGACGCTGCCGTCATTGTCCTGACCTGCCTTCGGCCCGGTGGTCAGGACCGTGACGTTCCACCCGTCGGCGGCAAACGATTGCGCCATGTCGCGCAACACGCGGCCCGACGCCCCCCGCCCCGGCGGATAAACGCGATTGATGAAAAGCACAGAAGGTGATGACATGCTAATGGTCTACACGCCCGGTTTTCCCGTGGCAACCCGTCGCTGAAAGCCATCCGCAAGAACCGCGATCAGCAGCAGGACAAGGCCGAAATCCAGCGATTTATGCGACGCATAGAACAGAACGGGAATGACCAGCGCCCAGAATAATCCCGCCGCCGGGACAAGGGCGTGACGCGCGATTATGAATATGTCCATCGCGCACCGCCACAGCCATGCCAGCGTCAGGGCAAGCCCGACGATCCCAGTCTTAAGAAGAATATAGGTCAGCAGACTATGGGTGAAATTGACCTCGATCCCCGCGACGGCGGGCGAGGCCATTTTCGCCCCCCACCCCACGCCGAACAACGCCGTGTAAAACGACGCGCCGATCGTATCGATAACCGCATACAGTTCTTCCAGGCGCATGTTCAACCCGACCTTCGCCGTCTTGCGGGCAATCGCCTGCACCGCATCCGAAAATACCGGCAGGAGAAAGACGACCAGCAACGCCACAATCATAACAGGCACGATCACGCGGCGCGGCCCACGGACAAACTGCGCGGCGAAAAACAACAGCGCACTCATCACGATCGCGGCGATGGTGCCGCGCTGCGTATCGAGCAGCATCGCCCACATGATCGTCAGCGTGACGGCCAGCGCCAGAACGCCTTTCATGAAAGTTCGAAAATGAATCGGTCCCGCGAAACGGTCGAGCGCGACCCCCGCCATGAAAATCGCGGTAAAAAGAACCGTCGGCGCATTGGATAGATAATAAAGCTCCCCCGCCGGCGGCAGGTAACCATAGGCCGGACCCAGCGCGCGCAGCGCGAAAACAAGGCCCAGCCCGCAAATCGCATGGATAAAAATATGCTGCGTGCGCGCATTATATCCCGCGACGGGAACCAGAAAGATCGGCAGGCACAAAAACAAAAACGGGATGATATCGCGCACGATCAGCGCCGGATCGTGACCGGCGAAAGCCCCGGCGATCAGCGGCACCGTCATGCCATAGATAAGAAATAATTTCAGCGGCGTGCGCGGCCCTGTATTTTTCAATGCGCCCAGCGCGGGCACGCCGCACGCCAGCGCAAGGCATAGCGCCATCGCCGCTTCCGCCCATCCCGGCGCGTCGGGCGTGGGCGATCCCCACAACGCATACGCCGCAATCGCCGCCAGCAGGAATAAAAACCGAAGCGGCAGCGCGCTAAAATTTTTATCCATGCTGCAACACGTCGTAGAGCATTTTGGCCGCGATCACGACAATGAAAAATGAAAAGACGCGGCGCATCGCCTTGACAGGCAGCGCATGCGCCGCCCGGGCGCCCCACGGCGCGGCCAGAACGCTCACCGGCGCAATCACGGCCAGCGCCAGAAGGCTGACATAGCCCAGTGAAAACGGCGGCAATCCCGTTTGATTCCAGCCGATGATAATAAACCCGATGGCCGCGGGCAGCGCGATAATCGGCCCCATCGCCGACGATGAACCGATCGCCGTATGAATCGGAATGCCGTTCAACGTCTGGTACGGGACATTGAGCGTCGCGCCGCCAATCCCCATCAGCGTCGATAACGTGCCGATCACCATCCCCGCCACCGACGGCCAAGGCTGTTTTGGCAGATCGTCCCGCAGGCGGAATTTATCGGCTGGAATCTGCATCATCGCCGCGAACGCAATCAACGCGACGGCGAAAACGATTTTCAATCCATGACCCGAAAGCTGATCCGCGATCAACGTGCCGATGCCCACGCCGAGGACGATGCCGAAGGCGAGTTTTTTGACGACGTCGATCCGCACGCTGCCTTTTTTGTAATGCGCGCGCGCCGATGAAATACCCGTGGGAATGATAATGGCCAGCGACGTACCCACCGCCAGATGCATCAATTGCGGATGATCGAACCCCGTCATCGTGAAAAGATAATAAAGCCCCGGCACCAAAATCATGCCGCCGCCGATGCCTAGCAAGCCGGCCATGAATCCCGCGATACCGCCCAGCGCGACGATCAGCGCGCAGAGTTCAACCCATTGAAACAAAGAAAGCTCGGCCATGGAAAAACCATAGCCGCAACCCTGGCGGGAGAAAAGGGGGACTCCGCGCTTAACGCACGGAATTGAACACTTTAGGCGGCGCTTCGACGCCGGTATCGCGGCCTTTATAACGCTGAACCTTCTTCACCGGGGCCATGGTGTAAGGCGTTTGCGCAGCGCCGGTCGCATCCGTTGCCATTCCGGCGGCCGCACCCGGCATTTGCGGCGGCAGATTCTGATCCTGCAAACGCTGATAATCGTGAATCTGCTGCAGGCTTTTCATAGACGCCTGTTGCTGCGCCTGCGCTTCGGCGGAGCGGCGCGCGCGGAAGGCTTCCACCTCCGCCAGCGTCGGGTAAAGCCCGCTCGTCGCACCGGTATTCGCGCCATACGGCGTATAACCCGTGCCGCCGCGGTTATACACATAGCCCGTATTGTTGCGGCCTTGCGTGATCTGTTTGAGGTCGAGCGGACGCGCGCCGGACGATCCGCTGTTATATAACGTCGTGCCGCCGCGATTGTTGCTGTTATACAATTTCTGCTCCTGAGCCGAGGCAGGTGCCGCCAGAATGGCAAGTACGGCCAGGGCCGGTAACAAAACGCGCATGAATCGTCCCTTCTCAAGCGTTATGTCTCTATTATATCAGGGCCTTGCCCCGCGTCCAAACTTTGATGCCAAAAACCTGATTTCCGGGCCGTTTTTTTAACCCTTCCTTAAAACTTTGCGACGATGATGAGGGAACAATTTCGTAAAATAATGGACGAGAAATCAGGGCGACAGCCGTTATAAAGGCAGGAGTGGTGTTATGAAAGTCAGTGTCAAGGAACTCATCGATCAGGCCGGTCTCGACGATCCGCTTTACCCGGGCAAAAAGCTTATGAAGAAATACCCGCTGCCCGGCGAATATAAAAGCCACTGCATCGTGTTCGACTGGCATGATTCAAAACTCCTGCATGTGGAGCTGAAGGCGGGCCTGACGGGCCGCACGCTCGACCTCGCCGATCTCAAGAAATACCCGGTCAGCTATCAGGCGCGCACCTATCTCGAAATCCTCACCGGCAACGACAATGAATCCGGTCAGAGCGATGACGAGGAAGAAGACGAAGACGGCACGCGCGGCAAATCCGGCGGCGGCGGTAAAAAACCGGCCCGTCGTCTGGAAGATCAAACCATCAATCTCAGCGCCTTCGGCAAGGCGATGGACGGTCACGTCCCCTCGCTCGGCGAACTGACGAAATTCGTCATCATGGGCAAGGAAATCGCGAAGGAAGCGTTCGCGCAGGCCTATGAGAATTTCAAGGAACAACTGCACCAGACCAAGGTCATGGCCATGGATCTGATGAAAGGCGTCAGCGACATCATTGTCAAGGCGACGCCGGGCGGCGGTCTCGAAGCCCGCGGCGACGAAACCGTGAAATACAAATATGACGCGGAAAAAACCGCGGCCATGTTTGGCGGTTTGACGCCCTCTTAACCCGTTTTCCTCCAGAAAAGACTTCAGCGGCCATAAAAAAGCCGCTGATTTTTTTTATCCTGTCCTTATAATGGGACAAAATGGCGGATTCAGAACATAACAATCAAAGAGGGGATGGCTACGGCGCCGGGCCGAAGGACGACAACATCGTCGTCCTGCCGACACTGGCCGAACGCGAAGCCATCCGTAAGATCAAGGAAGCACAGGAAAGGGCCGCCGTCGCGCCCCAACCCCTGATCAACCTGCCCTTTCTGACAAAATTGCTGATGGGCGCATTCGTCGCCGTCCATCTCGTCATCACCTATGCCCTGCCGCAAAGCGCGATGGAATGGGCCTATGTCCATCTCGGCTTTGTGCCCGGACGTTTTACCGGCGTGCTGCCGTTCGAACCGCTCGCGCTGATCACGCCGATCACGCATATTTTCCTGCACGGCAGCTGGCTGCATCTCGCCATGAACACCGTCATGATGGCCGCGTTCGGCAGCGGGATCGAACGCTGGATGGGCGCCAGACGCATGGCCGTTTTCTTCTTTCTGTGCGGCCTGTGCGGCGCGGCGTTCCACTTCGCACTCAACATGCAATCGCCCTATCCGGTGATCGGCGCGTCGGGCGCGCTCAGCGGCCTTTTCGCCGCCGCCATCATCATGCTCAATCGCGGGCGCGGTGAAATGGGCGGGCGTTTCGGCATCCTGCCCTTTATCATTCTCTGGATCGGCATCACCGTCGGCTTTGGCATGATGGGCACGCCGGATGGGCAGGATATCGCCTGGGCCGCGCATCTGGGCGGCTTCCTCGGCGGCTTCCTGGTTCTCAAACTAATGCGGATCTAAATTTATTTTACGCGGCTTCGATCATCGTCGGCTCGAACGCGGACAATGAACGGCGCCCCTGCGCCGACGGATAACCCCATACGATCGTGCCGAACGCGCCGTGCGGTTCCGCCACCGGGCTCCAGCTTTCATAGACCGCGCCCGTTTCGCGGCACGTCCATACTTTCGACGCCGGCGCATCGGCCGCTTTTTCCAGCCATTCACGCACCTTTTTATCGTTATGCGTCGATTGCTCTTCGACCTGCGCGCGCAGTTTATAAAGCCTGGCCGACGGTTCGATCTGCTCGGCGATCGTCAGATAGGCTTTCGCCTCGCCATACAGCCCGTCCATCAACGCGGCGCGCGCCGCGGCCATCTGCCCTTCCGCGCTGTCCGGCTTGATCGCGACCAGTTTTTCATACCAGCGCAGACGGCGCGTAAGATCGGACGGCTTGTTCTCCGGCGCCAGCGCATCCCACAGCGTGAGAAGATCCGGATGCGGGTTTTCTTTCCACGCTTTTTCAATCACCGCTGCGGCCTTGCGGTCCTTGCCCTTGGCAATATATCTCCCCGCCAGACGCACGGTCGAAGGAACGTAATACGGATCGAGCTTATAGGCCCGTTCCAGCTTGCGCATCATATCGCCCGTCATGCCCTGCGCTTCATCCTGCTGCGCCTGAAGCAGCAACAGGACGATCATGTCGTGACGGATTTTATCGGCGGGCTGCGCTTTGTATTTTTCAATTTTCGAAAGCGTTTTCATCGCATCGTTCCAAAGACGATTGCGCAGCTCCAGCTCGTACACGGTGTTCAGCACCCATGGCTGTTTCGGGTGCGCGGCCCGCGCCTTGCGGGCATAATTCAGCGCCCCTTGCGTATCGCCCACATCCAAGGCGGATTTCAAAAGCCCGCGAATGCCAAAGAACGACGCATCCTTGTCTTTCAACAGCTGTTCGAACGAAATGCGCGCCATGCCCTCTTCCCCGCGCAGGCGCGCGGCCTGCGCCTCCAGAAGGATCGGCAGCCCCGTATCGTCAGGAAGCAATGTGCGCGTATGCCGCGCCATCTTGGTCGCGGCTTTCGCATCGCCCGCCGCGATGGCGACAAAACCGCGCGTCAGCGTGCGGTATCCCCTGCGGCGCGCGTTTTCCGCGCGCATGCCCATGATGCGCCCCGGGACCGAGGCAATGGCGCTGAGAATTTTATAAAGCGTCAGCGCGGCAACGACGATAACCGCGATACCGAGAAGGAAAATGCCGATCTGCGCGCTGAGTTTATAATCGAGCCATTCAACGACGACAAAACCCGGCCGCTGCGATATCCAGACCGCGGCGGCGACGACAAGCCCGACTTGAATGAGAAACCATATAGCCCGGAACAAGAACGACTCCTTTCCGGGCTATTTTACGTTACTGCTGGCCGGGGGAAAAGCCCTTGAAGCCCTGCGGACGCGGAAGAATGACAAGACCCGATTCATCGTCCTTGATCACTTCCTGCTGCCCCGGCAGCGCATTGGTGACGCTGTCCTTGATCGCGTTGAGGTCGATATGCCCCTGCGGCGGAACGCCCGGAACGGTGGCCGGCGCGGCGACGGGCGATACCGTCGTCGACAGGGCCGGAACGGCGCCGCCGATTTTCGCCAGAATCATATTCTGCATCATGCCCTGAACCTGCTGCGCCAGAAGCGTCATTTCCGCTTCCTGAACGAATGGCTGCGCGGTCTGCGCGGCTTCGCCGTCGAGCGATTTCAGCTCGGTAATCGCGCCCTGCACGTCGCCTTTATCCAACATCGCCTGCGCGCGGGCGACTTTCGCCTGCGTGTCCGTACCGGAAATCACTTCGCCGTCTTTTTCAACCTGCAATACCTGACCCAGACGCGCCTTCGCCTTGTCCATGATCGATATATCTTCGCCTTTGAGCGAGGAAACAACGATATCGCCCGCCAGACCTTTAAATTCACCGGACAGGCCGTCGGGCGTCAAAACGCCGCCATTGGCGCGCGGCGCCAGACGCGTCAGCGCCGTTTGCAGTTCGGGGCTATCCTCCCCCACCATCTTTTGCAGCAGCGCGAGGTCTTCCTCGAACGGCGCCTGGCGGTTCAGGGAATCGCGCAGTTGCGAGAACGCCAGCAACATCGCCGCCGCTTTCAGGTCGTTGCCCGATACATCGCCCAGCGTCTGGCCAAGCGCGCCATCGCCGTTCGCGGCCTGCACCTCGGCCAGTTTCTGTTCAAGACCGCCGACCTTGCCGTCAAGGCTGTCAACAATACCCGTCAGCTCCGCCATCGCGCCGGACAATTGCGATTGCCCCGCAACCGTTTCCTCCAGCGAACGCACGCGGGCGATCATATCGCCCAGCTCCGCCGACCCGGTCAGCAGAAGAACCTGTTCTTCCAGCTTCGTCAGACGCTCGGACAGCGAACCCGCATCCGGCGATAAAACGGTATTGCCGATGCCCTGCGCCTGCTCCGTAATCTGCGACACGGTCGCCTGTAAATTCTGCGCCTGGTTTTGCAGCTTATCGAGCTTCGCCTGCATGTCTTCCGGCACCATATCGCGCAGGAACGATGCGCGGCGGTTGACGTCGCGCACTTCATCGCCCAGATCGCCGACTTCGCCTTCAAGGGCGGCAACACGGGCGCCCTGCGCATCGATCTGCTTGGCCTTGGGCCACATCATCGCGGCGCCCGCCGCGATCACGACCAGCATCAGGCCCGTCGTCGCCCATATGCTGACGCGCACGGCTTTCTCGCTGCTCGATTGAATTTCCGCCATCAAATCGTCATGCGAACGGTCCAGCGGGCGCGAACGCACGAACGGGTCCTCGCTTTGCTCCACGCGCGGGCGCGGCGTATACGCGGCGACATTTTCCGATACCGTTGCGGTCGCGGACGATGTCGATGTCGTCGCGCGGTCATTTTGATTGGCGATCGACGACGCGTCGATCAGGTCGGTAAGATCGATGCCGTTCTGGCGCGCGGCCGAAATAATCTCGTCGCGGCGGTTGCCGGGGATCACATCGCGTTTTTTCCAGCCCTGAATGGTCGTGACCGGCACGTTGATTTTACCGGCCATCGGGCGGATACCGCCGAAACGTTCGATAATCTCACCGGCATGATCAAGGGGCTGCTGTTCTTCGCTGTTCATCGTGTTCCTCGTTATTAGTGTACCAGACATCGTGTTCACTCATCCAAAAGCGCGAGCATTCCGGCCCGTCCGGGGTGGTGCGCGACGTTTGTTGCGCACCAGGGCAATACGGAAACGGACTCTAGCACGGCTTCACTGATACACAAGGCTTTTATCCCGGAAACCGCGCCTTCCAGCCGTCCTTTGCGGCAGCATTCGACGAACGCCGCGCCGCCCCGGGCGGAGAAAAACATCACCGACGAAATTTTATTGCCCGCCAGCGCCAGCGCGCAGGAATCGGTAAATTTTTCAACCGGATGCGCCTTGTACACGACACAGGAATCGATTCCGTCAAATTCCTGCGCCACATCCGCCCCGCGCAGATATAAAACTTTCCCCGGCGCATCCCGTTCCAACAACGCGGCAAGATCGCGCGCATCGCCCGATGCGCTGCGGATATTTTTGAACCCCGCCGCGCGCGCGTGATCGGCGGTGGAATCGCCCACGGTGAAAATTTTTATGTCGCGCCTGTCTGATTGCGCGGCGAACGCGTCGACGGCGTGCATGCTGGTGAAAATCAACCCGTCATAACCCGATAAATCGGGGATCGCGCCCGCGCTTTCGACGCGCAGCATCGGCTCGCACACCGCTTCCCCGCCCCGCGCCCTTACGCTATCCGCGTATATCGCGGCATTGCCTTCGCTGCGCGTGATCAGGACGATGGGGCGCGTCATGTCAAAAGATCCGGTGGAATGACGTCCTTCAATTTGCGCCCGATATCGTACCCGAACGCCTTCGCGCCTTCGATGCCCTCAACCTCCGCGCGGCCCGCTTCGTAATAAAGGCTCTGCCCTTTTTCATCGGCGACCAGCGCGCGCAGCCACATCGCGCCATCCTCTTCGATGACGGCATAGGCTGCGATCGGCGTGTGGCATGACCCGTCAAGAACGCGCAGCACTTCACGTTCCGCAAAAACGCACAGGCCCGTTTCAAAACAATGCAGCGGCGCAAGAAGCGCGGCGGTTTTATCATCCCCTTCGCGCGTTTCGATGCACACCGCGCCCTGCCCGCACGCCGGCAGCATATCCTCGGGCGTGATCACGGCGGTCACTTCTTTCGAAAGACCCATGCGGTTCAGTCCCGCCATGGCGAGGATCGTCGCATCCGCCTGTCCGTCACGCAGCTTTTGCAGGCGCGTATCGACATTCCCGCGCAGCGGCACCACCGTGACATCCGGGCGGTGCGCCAGCACGAACGCCTGACGGCGCAGCGACGACGTGCCCACGCGCGCGCCCTGCGGCAGATCGTCGAGGGATTTGTATTTCGCGCTGATAAACGCATCGCGCGCGTCTTCCCGCGCCAGAACGTGATCGACGACCAGCCCTTCCGGCAAGAACGACGGCATGTCTTTGAGCGAATGAACCCCGCAATCGACCGCGCCATCCAGCAGCGCCTTTTCGATTTCCCGCGCGAACAATCCTTTTCCGCCTTCGGTTTCCGCCAGGCGTTTTTCCCCGTCCTGCGGCTTCCAGTCGCCGCTGGTCTTGATGACGACGATTTCGGTCTGCAGATCCGGGTGAAGGCGTTTCAACGCCGCCGCCACCGTTTCCGCCTGAATAAGCGCGAGTTTCGAACCGCGCGTGCCGATTTTAAAAACTGATGCGGACATTATGCGTTCTTGAAATTCCTGAAATAATAATCGTGGTCGATGGAGTGCGAGAGCACATAGCCGTTGTCATAGAGGAACGTTTTCGTTTCCTCGCCTTCCTCGCTGCCGGGAAGGATTTCCACCTGCATGACGCATTTATTGTTCTTCAGAAGATGAAGCATGCCCTTGATCGCCGGCAACTCATACCCCTCGATATCCATCTTGATCAGGATCGTTTTGTTTTTTTCACTCAGCACGTCGTCGATCGGCTTCATCGGCACGCTCTGGACGCTATGCTCTTTCGTTGCCGGGGCGACCACCGAACTTTTTCCAGTACTCGTCGCGCTCGCCATGAAAAGATCGATACTGCCTTCTTTTTCGCCCACGGCGATTTCATGCAGCGTGACACGCCCGATCAGGCCGTTCATCTGCACATGTGTTTTGAACATCGTGATGTTCCGCGGATCGCATTCGAACGCGACGATCTGCGGGATCGCGCTGTTCTTGCCGATTATGCCGGTGTAAAGGCCGATATTCGCGCCGATGTCGAGGAACAGGTCAGGCTTTAAATCCTGCGCGTATCCGACCATCGTCTTGATCTGTTCGGGTTCGTAAATGCCTTCGATCCAGATGCGGCGGTCGACATAGTTGCCCGGCCACAGCACGAACTCCGCGCCCTTGCATTTTCCGATCCGGAATTTGCGCCCGGACAGGTACTTATAATGCGCGCGGTACAAGCTGGTTTTGAGGCGGATCAGAAACGGCATGCTACGTCTTGGGTGTTGCTTTATTATGTGGCCTGCGCGGCCCTTTCTTTGTATAGCTATTCTCCAGGGCAAAGAACACGCATAAATTACCCTTTTGAAAGAACGACTTAGCCGATGATTGTGCTGGGCATAGAAACCTCCTGCGATGAAACCGCCGCTGCCGTCGTCGATAGCGATCGCGGGATATTGTCCAATCTCGTCCTCAGCCAGCTCAAGGAACACGAAGCCTTCGGCGGCGTCGTCCCTGAAATCGCCGCCCGCGCGCACCTCGATCATCTCGATACGCTGATCCGCGCCGCGATGGCGGACGCGAAAATTTCCTTCGATGATCTGGACGGCGTGGCCGCCACCACCGGCCCCGGCCTGATCGGCGGCGTGATGGTCGGCATGATGGCGGGGAAGGCGATCGCCGCCGCGCGCGATCTTCCCTTCGTCGCCGTCAATCATCTGGAAGCGCACGCGCTGACCCCGCGCCTCACCGACAAGATTGAATTCCCGTATCTGCTGCTGCTGGTGTCGGGCGGGCATACGCAAATTCTCGTCGCCGAAGATGTCGGCAGATACAAACGCTGGGGCACGACGCTTGACGATGCGCTCGGCGAATGTTTCGACAAAAGCGCGAAGATCATGGGCCTGCCCTATCCCGGCGGCCCGAACCTTGAAAAAGCCGCGTTGCAATGCGCCGACCATGACGCCGCGCTCAAACGCTTTCCGCTGCCGCGCTCGATGGCGGGCCGCGCGGGATGCGATTTTTCTTTCTCCGGCCTCAAGACCGCCGTGCGTCAGCATGTCGATAAATTGCCGCCCGGCGATTTGATGATGGATGACATCGCCGCGCTGGCCTACGCGTTTCAGATCGCCGCCACGGACATCGTCACCGAACGCTGCGGACAGGCGATCGACCGCTTTTTGAACGAATACGGAAAACTGTGCAAAAGCCCGCAACTCGTTGTCAGCGGCGGCGTTGCGGCGAACAAGGTCCTGCGCGCCGGGCTGCAGCGCTTGACGGAAAACCGGAAGATCGGTTTTATAGCCCCACCCCTTGCTCTATGTTCCGATAACGGCGCGATGATCGCGTGGGCGGGGATTGAACGATTGAACAAAGGGCTGCGCGATCCGCTGGACGTTGCCGCCCGGCCGCGCTGGCCGCTGGACCCCGACGGGGAACCGAAAACCGGCGCCGGCGTTAAGGCTTAGATAAAAACAACAAAGTCTACAGAGGGATCAGGTATGAAATCGATCGGCATTATCGGCGCGGGCGCATGGGGCACGGCACTGGCACAGGCGCAGGCCAGCGCAGGCCGCAAGGTCACGCTCTGGGCGCGTGAAGAAGAAATCGTCGGCGCCATCAACGGCCAGCGCGAAAACACCGCGTTCCTGCCGGGCATCAAACTGCATCAGGATATCACCGCGACAGGCAGCCTCACCGAAGCCGCCGCGAACGACATCATTCTTGTCGTGACCCCGGCGCAGCATGTGCGCACGACGCTGCAATCCATCAAATCCGACGGCGATGGAAAAATTTTCGTCATCTGCGCAAAGGGGATTGAAATCAACACCGGCTCCCTGATGTCGCAGGTCGCCAAAGACGTTCTGCCCACCGCCTCGATGGCGATCATGACCGGCCCGACCTTCGCATCGGAAATCGCGCGCGGCCTGCCGGGCGGCCTGACGATTGCCTGCGCGGATAAAGAAGTCGGCCTTGGCCTGATCGAGGCGCTGTCCAGCCGCACCTTCCGCACCTATCTGACCGACGATGTTCTCGGCGCGCAGATCGGCGGCGCCGTGAAAAACGTCATCGCGATTGCGGCGGGCGTCATCTATGGCCGCGGCATGGGCGATAGCGCGCGCGCCGCGCTCGTCACGCGCGGTCTGGCCGAAATGGGCCGCCTCGCGTCCGCCATGGGCGCAAAGAAAGAAACATTGATGGGCATGTGCGGCATGGGCGATCTGATCCTGACCTGTTCGTCGATGCAATCGCGTAACTTCTCGCTCGGCGTGCAACTCGGCGAAGGCAAATCCATCGACGAAATTCTGGGCGCGCGCAAATCCGTCACCGAAGGCGTGACGACGGCAAAGGCGCTGACCATCATGGCGAAAAACCATGCGGTCGACCTGCCGATTTCCGCCGCCGTCAATGCCTGCCTGTCCGAAGGCGCGAGCATTCAGGAAACGATCGAGCGCATGCTCGACCGTCCGATGAAAATGGAAGCGGCATAAAGCCATGCAATACTGGCTGGCGAAATCCGAACCCTTCAAATGGTCGTGGGACCAGCATGTCAAAAAAGGCGTGCAGCATTGGGACGGCGTGCGCAATTATCAGGCCAGCAATAATATGAAGGCGATGAAGAAAGGCGATCTCGCCTTTTTCTATCACTCCAACGAAGGCAAGGAGATCGTCGGCATCGTCGAAGTCGTGAAGGAATATTACCCCGACCACACCGACGAAACCGGCCGTTTCGGCATGGTCGATTTCAAGGCCGTCAAACCCCTGAAAAAACCCGTGACCCTCGCCACGATCAAGGAGACCCCCGCCCTGAAGGACATGGCCCTGCTCAAGCAATCCCGCCTGTCCGTTTCCCCGGTTTCCGAGGCGGAATGGAAAACCCTTCTCAAAATGGGCGGCCTTTAATATCTAGTTGAAAATAAAAGATATTTTCTCATTTTCGCTTTTTCCTTGATCCTCCTGTAAACTTATGTAAAAAAGAGGGCGTTTTTACATCAGGAGTTATACGTAATGATTTTTTCCAAAAAGACCCTTATGGGCACCGCTTTCGGCGGGGTTATGTTTGCCGCGCTGAGCTCGGGCAACGCCGAAGCCGCCTCGCCGCGCTGCGACGATATCGACCTGACCCGCACGCCGGACATCGCCCAGGCGCTGACCGCCTGCCTGACCGGCCAGGCACAGCCTGAAATTCCGGCGGAAAACAACAATGCCGCGCCGCGCGAAATCACGCCTGCGCGCTGCGACAAGGAACGCAACCGCGCCATCAACGCCTTTGAAACCGTCTGCCGTTTCAGCGTACCGGCCGATACGAGCTGTCCGGCAGACGCCGATCGCGAAAGCCGCGTCGGCAACCGTTTCGACCCGAAATTTCAGGTCAACGACCGCCGCGTCGGCACCCGCGAATGTGTGTACAGCACGCTCGTGCCGCCCACGCCGACCCGATAAAAATTAAACAGCCCTTCGGGGCTGTTTTTTTATGCGCCGCGGGTTATGTTGTCGGCATCGTCGCAACGCATAACCGAAACGTCCCCCGTGTCCGCCAAAGCCATTTTCCTCGCCCTGTTCGTCATCGTCGTCTGGGGGGCCAATATCGTCGCGATCCGCGCCGGCGTGCTGGAGATGGAGCCTCTGACGCTTCTCGCGATACGCTTTTCTTTGACCGCCCTGCTGTTCCTGCCCTTTGCCCGCTGGCCCGGTGCGAAACAGGCTTTCATCATTTTTCAGGTCGGCCTTCTCATGGGCGTCCTGCATCAGGGTTTCCTTTATCCCGGCCTCGCCCTGCTCGACGCGGGAACCATGTCGATCATTCTCCAGACGCAGGTTATTTTCGTCACGCTGCTCGGCTGGATGTTTCTCGGTGAAACCATCCGCTGGCGCACATGGACGGGGATCGGCCTCGGCGTCGCGGGCGTGGCCGTCCTGCTCGGCGGCCCCTCGCTTCAGGGCAGCGTGACGGGATTTGTGTATGCGCTGCTCTCCTCGATTTTTATCGCGCTGTGTTATGTGCGCATGAAGGCGCTGCAGAACATCCATCCCGTCACCTTCATCGCCGGGATGAATGTGTCGTCCGCTATCCCGATGCTCGCGATCAGCTATATCGCCGCGCCCGATAGCTGGCACGCGCTGCCCGATCATGACTGGACCATGCTGGGCTGGATTCTCGCGTTTCAGGTTTTCATCATCTCCCTCACCCACATGGTGTGGCAAAAACTCCTCGCCGATAATCCCGTCTCACAGGTCGTGCCGTGGACGCTGCTGTCGCCCGTGTTCGGCGTCGGTTTTGCGGCCCTGTTCCTGGGCGATCCGATCACGCTGCCGATCGTGCTGGGCGGGCTTCTGACGCTTGCCGGCGTGGGAATTATTACGGTCCGCCGCATTCAGAAACAAATGCCGCCGACGCTGGAGCCGCAGGAATAAAGGCCTTTTTGCGCCGCACAACAACTCGTGCCCCGGGTCCCGATTTCCCTGTGTTATAATGGACTTATCCATCCTCTGGAGGTTCCATGTCCGACGCGCCTGATCGTTTCGACCCACCCGCTTCCCTGGCCCAGACGGCCCATATCAACGCAAGCCTTTACCGCGACCTGTACGCCCAGTCGGTCAAGGACCCGGACGGGTTCTGGCGCGATATGGCGAAGCGCCTCGACTGGGTCAAAGACCCCACCGTCATCAAAAATTGCAGCTTCGATCAAAAAGATTTCCGCATCCAGTGGTACGAAGACGGCGTCCTCAACGCCTGTTACAACTGCGTCGACCGCCACCTGCCCGATAAACAAAACGACGTTGCGCTCATCTGGGAAGGCGACAATCCAGAGCACGACAAAAAAATCACCTACGGCGATTTGAAAGACGAAGTCTCCCGCCTTGCCAACGCGCTTAAATCGCGCGGCGTGCAAAAAGGCGACCGCGTCACGATCTATATGCCGATGGTGGCCGAAGCCGTCTACGCCATGCTGGCCTGCGCGCGTATCGGCGCGGTTCATTCCGTTGTGTTCGGCGGCTTCTCGCCGGATTCGCTGCGCGACCGCATTATCGATTGCAAATCGCACGTTCTGATCACCGCCGATGAAGGTCTGCGCGGCGGGAAGCCCGTGCCGCTCAAGGCCAACGCCGACGAAGCGCTGAAATCCTGTCCGGATGTCCACACCGTTCTGGTTCTTGAACATACCGGCGGCAAAATCGGCTGGACCGAAGGCCGCGATATCTGGTGGCACGAACTCGTCGATGAACAATCCGTCGATTGCCCGTGCGAGCCGATGAACGCGGAAGACCCGCTTTTTATTCTTTACACCTCCGGTTCCACCGGCAAACCGAAGGGCGTGCTGCACACCACGGGCGGTTATCTCGTCTTCGCCTCGCTCACCCATCAATGGGTGTTCGATTACAAGGACGGCGACATTTACTGGTGCACCGCCGATGTCGGCTGGGTGACCGGGCATTCCTACATCGTCTACGGGCCGCTTGCGAACGGGGCGACATCGCTGATTTTCGAAGGCGTGCCGCAATATCCCGACTGGTCGCGTTTCTGGCAGGTCATCGATAAACACAAGGTCAATATTTTCTACACCGCCCCCACCGCGATCCGTTCACTGATCCGCGCAGGCGACGATTTCGTGAAGAAAACCAACCGCAGCAGCCTGCGCATTCTCGGCTCCGTCGGCGAACCCATCAATCTCGAAGCATGGATGTGGTATCGCGATGTCGTCGGCGACGGGCGCTGCCCCATCGTCGATACATGGTGGCAAACCGAAACCGGCGGGCATCTGATTACCCCGCTGCCCGGCGCGACGGTAACGAAACCCGGCTCCGCGACCATGCCGTTCTTCGGCGTAACGCCCGCCATCGTCGATAACGAAGGCAACATTCTCGACGGCGCGACCGAAGGCGCGCTGTGTATTCTCGACAGCTGGCCGGGCATGATGCGCACCGTGTTCGGCGACCACGAACGTTTCATCCAAACCTATTTCACAACCTTCCCCGGCAAATATTTTTCCGGCGACGGCGCGCGGCGTGACGAAGACGGGTATTACTGGATCACCGGCCGCGTCGATGACGTCATCAATGTATCGGGCCACCGTTTCGGCACCGCCGAAATCGAAAGCGCGATCGACGAACACGACGCCGTATCCGAAGCCGCCGTGGTCGGTTTCCCGCACGACATCAAGGGACAGGGTATTTACGCCTATGTCACGCTCATGGCCGGGATGGAACCCAACGACGCCATCCGCGATGAAATCGTCAAAACCGTCCGCAAGATCATCGGCCCCATCGCCACGCCCGACATCATCCAGTGGGCGCCCGGCCTGCCCAAGACCCGCTCGGGCAAGATCATGCGCCGGATCCTGCGCAAGATCGCGGCCCAGGAATTCGACACGCTCGGCGACACCAGCACCCTGGCCGACCCCGCCGTGGTCGAAGACCTCATAAAAGGGCGCAAATCGGCCTGATTTTCTCCCAAATTAACCTATATATACGCTTGACGCGGTAGCCATATTTTTCATATAGTCTCCCGCTTTCGTGAATTAACACTCTTATGTATATTAGGTTTTTTTGATGAGCGTCGTCATTCCGTCCAAACGGATCATTATCGGTGTGCGCCTTGCGCCTTCCCTGTGGAAGTCGTTTGAGGAAGCCGTCGCCAACACCGACGATCCGACCGTCATGCTCGTGCAGGCGCAGGCGAAAACCTATGCCGGCAACGGCGCGACCAGCACCTCGCTGTTCGCGCAGCAGCAATGGGACGACCATCCGGGCGCGCCGCCGTCTCACGACATGAAAAACCGCGTTCACGCCGCGTTGCAGGACATGTCCTACACCGTCGATATCGTCAACACGTCGATCGGCGAACATGCCAGCGACCGAACCGTGTCCGGCCAGCTGATTATCGAACACCTCGCCGATTATTACGGCGTAAAAAATATCCGGTACAACATGCCGTATGACGTGGATGGCCGGAACGATAAATTCCACGAAACGGAATATGTCGATGAAAACGGCGCCGTGCAGAAAAGCGTCGAAGACGTGATCCCGAGCGGTATTTACATGCCGCGCCGCTACCGCAAGCTGGGCGCCAGCGCGCTGACGGTCATGGACCCGCACTCGGTCTTTCACCGCGACAACCTGATCGAACCGTTCGGTAAAGACAACGTCGCCATCCTCTCGAATGTGAAGCAGATCGCGGATCAGATCATGATCCGTTACGAACACGCGATCAGAAACGGCAATTTCCGCATCGGGGCGCCGGACGGCTGGGATAAAAAAGACGATGTCACCAAGAACGCCGCGACGGAACGCGTGAAAGACGTCGCCCGCCACATCTGGGAAAAAATGCCGGAAATTCATGGCGACAATGGTTTCAACGTCGGCCTGTTCATGGACAAAACCATCTTCGGGATTACCAAGGTCCGCCGCCGCGCTTATGAAGGCGCGCCGGCGAAGCCGGAAATCACCGGATTCCACGGCGACGTCGGCAATTGCGATTGCGTGCTGATGGATGATCTGGTCGATAGCGGCGGCAGCCTGACGAAAAGCGCCGAAGTTCTTATCGCCCACGGCGCCCACCGTGTCGGCACGGCGGTCTGCCACGGTCCGGCGACGAAAGAAGCGCTGCAATTACTGCTCGGGTCGATGACCGAAGTGAACGGCGAAACCAAAGTGACGCTGGATCATCACATCTTTACGAATACCGTCACGCGTCTTGAGGAATTTCATCAGGCTCTGCCGCCACAGGACAAGCGTCGTGTGACGATGGTCAATTGCGGCCCGACATTGCTCGAAGAATTCGCGAAACCCTTCCCGAAGCCGCAGACCTCGCCGTACATGGCGCCGCGTGTGAAAAAGGAAATGGACCTTACGCCGCATATCTAGCGAAACCGGGGGAAATCGAGAAAGATTGCCCCGTCCGGTTCAGCAGCCACATCACGACAAGCCATTCAAAGATCGACGGCGTTTTCGATTGCCGTTTCATGCGCGCCATCATATCGGCCTGGTAATACGCGCGGATTGAATCGTTCGCGGCGTCGCGTTCTTTCGCGCGCATATCCCGCTCGCGCTGTTCGTTCTGGATCGCCTGCACGTCGCGCATCATGTCGCGGTCGCCGCGCACTTCCATATATCTTGTCTGCATCGCGCACCATGCGCTGTCTTCCATGTCGCGCGCGATGTCGCCCATCGGATCGTCCGTGCCGAACATTTTTTCCTGCGTGCGGCGCGTGTAGCGCGCGTCGTTATATTGTCGTTGAAGATCGCCGAGCAGCGGGTCAAGCGATGCGAAAATTTCGAGTTCGCCCAGCGTGTCACGCGGGCCGTTCCGTTCCTGTTGCGGCAGCAACGCGTCGAGCTGACGCGCCACCGTGTTCATGACATCCTGTAAGGACTGATCACCCATGAAAAAGGCCCCCAAAACCTAGTTTCAGGGGCATTTTACGGATAAAGCCTTACCGAACCGTTAAGGCCAAAAAACCTAATTATTCCAGACCGATAGCGGACTTGTACAGCTCAAGCAGCTCGTCTTCCTCGCGGCGTTTTTCCACGTCTATCTTCCGCAGTCGGATGATTTTACGGATGGTCTTGGTGTCGAACCCGACGCCTTTGGCTTCGGCGTACACATCCTTGATGTCGTCGGCCAGTTCGCTTTTTTCCTGCTCCAGACGCTCGACGCGCTCGATAAACGCCTTGAGACGCTTGCCGGCAATCCCGCCAACATCCTGTTCTTCGTCGTTTTTATTGATCGGGGCAACATTGCTCATGTCGTGTAACTCCTGACATACAGGCCGCAACGTCCGGGCATGCCGGTCACGTTATGGCGTTCAAAATGGGTTGTATGGGGAATTTATAAACAGGGCCGAAAACCCCGTAAAGGGCCTTCGGCGTTTCATCCGCAGGAAATAAAGGTTAATTCCGGCGGGCGGAAACCGCCCATGTTTCGATGCGCACGCCCTCGGTCGTCATCGCGTCGTCATACCGGCCGAGCTGCAACCGCACGGTGAGCTTGCGCCCCTGCGTCATCTTGTTGTCCGGCCGCAACTCTCGCAGCTGCCGCGGCGTGTAGCTGATCGTGACCGGCACTTCGTACAGCCATTTATAAACGCCGCCCGCCGCGCCGCTGTTCAGGAGAAGCGGCGGCTGCTCCACGATCACATTGACCTTCTGGTCCCCGTTTTTCAGGGTCGCTTCCAGATTGGCCTGCTGGATATAGGCTTTAAATTCCTGATAGCCCGCGATGGAGAAATATTTTTCCGCGGCGCGCATCTGATTGGCAAATCCCGGCGCATCGAAGGTCAGGACTTCCGAGACGCTCTGGCTGACCCACACGGCCAGTTCGCGCGCGGTGCGGTGCGGCTCGTCGCGCGTGATGGACCGCAATTCGGGCAGCGTATCGTTCTTCGCGATCAGCGTGTCGGCGGCGAACGGCGCCTGCGCGCCGACCTGTTCCATCGCCATTTCCGTTTTGAACGCATAGACGAAAATGCCGATGAACAGCACGAACGCCAACGCGAAGAAAAGACGGAAAAGGTATTTCTGAATCAGAAAACGGTGCAAGACGTTCACCCGGGTTGATCGCACGCTAAGCGCGTTTGATGATTTTGCCCTTTATCTTCTCAAATTGCATCACATTTTCAATGCGCCTGTCCACAAACGCCATGGTGGCGGCCAGATCCCGGCCCTCCCGATTAAGCCAGACCATCGTGGCCGACGTCAGAATCGCGCTCAGCAACCCGCGCTTCGTATACCGGTTGTAATCCGTCGCCGTGTCGCCCGCCCAGTCCCAGATCAGGTCCGCCGTGCGCCAGACCAGCTTGACACCCTCGAACTTGCGCAAAGGCCGCATCCAGTACGCCACGGCCAGCTTCTCGGCCTCCTTGTGCGGATGCATGACCTCGAACCGCGTCTGCACGGCGTGGCGGATGCGTTCGCGTATCTTCATCGACTGCGCGTCGGTCCCGGAAAGACGCGCCATCATCTCGCGGTTGAGGTAATCCGAAAAATGCGCGATCACGTCCTTGAGGTTCCCCGGGAACACTGCCGAGGCCATATCCGCCTTATGTCCGGCCACAACGGCCCCCTGCTCCACCGCCGCCCATGTCCAGCCGTCAAAGGCCACGCCCGGCAGGGTGGCCAGAAGGATTTCATCGCGGATTTTGGTTATCTTTTCGCTCATGGACTGCTATTAATGGCGCACTATCTTCCTTTGGTAAAGAGATGACACAGAAAAAGCCGAAAGCCACCCCCCGGGCGGCGGAAAATGAAAGCACTTTGGGCGGGCGCATCAAGCGTTACGGCCAGGTCACCGGCACCATGGCGGGCCTTGCCGCGCGCGTGGCGGGGGAAAAATATCTGGGTCTGAAAATCGAACGCGCCGATCATGCGCGCGACCTCACCGCCGCGCTCGGCAATCTCAAAGGCCCGCTGATGAAGGTCGGCCAGATTCTCGCCACCATTCCCGAAGCCCTGCCGCAGGAATACGCGCAGGATTTTCAGCAGCTGCAATCCAGCGCGCCGCCGATGGGCTGGCCGTTCGTGCGCCGCCGGATGAAGGCCGAGCTGGGGCCTGAGTGGGAAAGCCGCTTCAAATCCTTCGACAAGGAAGCCAGTGCCGCCGCCAGCCTCGGGCAGGTGCATAAGGCCGTGACGCATGACGGCGAACGGATCGCCTGCAAGCTGCAATATCCCGACATGCACAGCGCGATCACCGCCGACCTCAACCAGCTGAAAATCATTTTCTCCGTCTTTGAACGCTACGACAAGGCGATCAAGACCGGCCACATCCACGAAGAACTTGCCGCGCGGTTGTACGAGGAACTGGATTACGCACTCGAAGCCCGCTATTGCAAGCTTTACGGCCATATTCTCAAAGACGAAAAAGGCGTGCACGTCCCGCGCGTCATTGACGGCCTTTCGACGGACCGTCTGCTCTGCTCGACATGGCTCGACGGCGAAAAAATCCTCAATTTCGTCGATGCCCACCCGGATCAGCGCACACGCCTCGCCCTCAACATGTTCCGCGCATGGTACGTGCCGCTTTATTATTACGGCGTCATTCACGGCGATCCGCATCTGGGCAATTACACGGTGCGCGGGGATGACTCCATCAATCTGCTCGATTTCGGCTGCGTGCGCGTGTTCCCGCCCGCCTTCGTCGGCGGCGTCATCGATCTGTATCACGCGCTGATGAACAACGACACGGCGCGCGCCGTGCATGCTTATGAAACATGGGGTTTCACCAGCCTGACGAAGGATCAGGTCGAAACCCTCAATATCTGGGCGCGCTTCCTTTACGGCCCGATCATGGAAGACAAAGTCCGCCCGATCGGCGAAGTCACCAACGGCATCTATGGCCGCGACACCGCCATGAAAGTGCACCAAAAACTGCGCGAAAACGGCGGCGTCACCGTCCCGCGCGAATTCGTCTTCATGGACCGCGCCGCGCTCGGCCTCGGCTCCGTCTTCCTTCATTTGAAAGCGGAAGTAAACTGGTACCGCGTCTTCAACGACATGATCGCCGATTTCGATCTCAAAACCCTCGAAAAACGCCAGAAAGACACGCTGGAAAAATTCGATATTCCCCTGTCGTCATAAAAATGACCCCCTCTTTCCAGAGGGAGTCATGAATTCTTACAACCTTACGCCGCGCGCGGCTTAGACAATAATATTGCCGTTGTCGACCAGCTGCTGGATGTCGAGACCGACGCTGTCGATCTGGACGATATCCATCGCCTGGCCCGGGCCGGCTGCGCCGTCAAGGTCAACCGAGATGATCGTCGTGCCGTTTTCCTCGCGGGAGTAAACGAACTCGCTGATCGCGTCGGTGACGCCGTCTTGACCATCGAAGAGAACTGACAGATCCAGAACGTCACCCTCGGCCGCGTTGAAGCCATGAAGCGTCGCCGCACTTTCGCCGATCGTCTGGAACAGGAACGTATCGGCAAAATTGTCCGTCGCGAACAGCGTATTGCTGCTGAAATCGCTATGGGCGAACCATGCGTCGGCAATCTGCAGAACCGTGCCATCTTCCATCGTGAAAGAACCGATGTGCGAGATCCAGTTCCCTTCGATATACAGGCCGTCCGGCTGTATCGTCGTCAGGTTGATGCTGACCACGCCGATTTGTTGCAGCGTGAGCAGCTCGCCGTCATCGTTGATGCCGTCGGAGTTCGAATCTTTCCAGACACGCAGCTCGCCAAAGACCGCATCGTTGATATCGATGACGCCGTCGCCGTTGCCGTCATAGCTGGCCAGATTTTCGAAACCATCGGCAAACTGGCTATTGTTACCAAACAGCTCGCTCTGGTCGTTAATGACGCCGTCATTGTTCTTGTCAATAACCAGAAGGCCGTCATCTTTGCCAACCCAACCGACATGCTCCTTCACGCCATCATTGTCGATGTCGAACATGACACCTTCGTTGATATCTTTGAGTTCAATGCCGTCGCCGTCGAGATCGAGAACCAGCGGAGACGTATTATCCTGCTGCGTTACCGTCGCGATCGCTGTCGATGTGCTGCCGTCCGCATCCTGAATGGTATATTTGATGCGCATGACCTCGTTTGCGCTGCTCATATCCATCTCGCCTTTAAGGCTCAGGCTTTGGCCGTCAGCGCTCACTTTGATCTCATATTTTCCGTACCCGGAATATTGGGCCGTTTTCGATACGCTGCCATTGTAAAGATAGACAACCGTGCCCATTTCGTTACCGCTGGCATCGACAAACACGGCTCTGGTAATACGGTTACCGCCATCCGTGCTCATTTTGTCATTCGTCATGACATTCAATTGCACGCCCGTGATCATATCGGTTTCTTTGAACGTATACGCATCGTTGACCGCAACTGGTGCATCATCTTTCACCAGCGTTGGGACTTTGATATTCAGGTTTGCCTGAGACGTATCGCCGTTGGCATCCTTGAGCGTATAACGGAACGTATCCATAACCTCGGTCTTGTTCGTCCCCTTCGGTTCATAGAAGAAGCCGCCATTCGCCTGGATTGTCAGTTTTCCATGCTGTCCCTGGATAACGGTCTGACCCGTCGCAGACACATTATATGTCTGACCGTTGATCACGACAGCCGTAATAACGTTGCCACCATCACGGCTCAGCGTGTCATTGACCAGAACGTTACCAACCGCGGCGCCAGCCGGGGCATTGTCCGGAATGTCGTAGACAGTGCCTTCGACGTTAACCTTGGCATCGCCGTCATTGGTCGTAAACCATGCATCGACAACCTTGCCCGTTTGGCCGGTGCTCCAGGTGAACGTGCTTTCGTGCGAGATGTAGCTGTCGCCAATCCAGTGGCCCGTTTCCGTCGCCGCCAGATTGATCGACTTGATGCCCCATTGCGACAGGGACTTCAGTTCGCCGGCATCCGTAATGCCGTTCGAGTTGCTGTCTTTCCAGACCATCAGTTTGTTCCAGAGAGCATCACGATCGTCGATGACGCCGTCATTGTTGCTGTCATACTCTTTCAGAACACTGAACCCGTCACGGCTGTTCGTACCGAACAGTTCGTTCTGGTTATCGATCTTGCCGTTGCCGTTTTTGTCAATCGCCAACAGACCGTCGTCCTTGCCAGCCCAGCTCGTATTGTTCAGCGTGCCGTCGGAGTCCATGTCGAACTTGACACCAGCCGATACATTGAGAAGCTCAACACCATCACCATCCAGATCGAGAACCAATGGTGAATTGTTGTCGCTGAACTTAATTGAGACCGAGGCCGTGTCCGACCCGCCTTTGCCATCGGATACCGTATAATCGAACGTGATATCCATGGATTTGCTATCGCCGTCCATATGGGTGATCAGATAGATCGACTTCCCATCCGGCGCAATTTCAAGACTGTAACCGCCACGGGACCCACCTGTATCGAGACCCTTGATATTGCTGATCGCCGTAATCGTCAGCGGGTTGCCATCCGGGTCAGTATCGTTCGTCAGGACAGGAATTCTCCATGTCGCGACGTTCATTTTTCCGTCCGTACCGCTGGACGTATAGCTGATTACCTCAGGAACGCCACTGCCCGTGCTGGATGCGCCTTTGGTGCCCTTCGTTGCATACTCACTAACTGAGCTGTAAACGTCATTCTTGGCATCCGGCGGTGCGTTATTGATCGCAGCCGGATTATAGGTGACATTGTCATCAACAGCCAACGGTACGTCATTGGCAGCTTTAAGATTGATATTAAGCGCCGCAGTATCCGTATCGCCATCCCCGTCACGCAGCGTATAGGTAAACTGCTCCGTCAACGCGGTGTAATTGGCGTTCTTCGACGTATAGGTGAAAGCCCCATTGCTCGACAGAACAAGCGTGCCGTTCGGCGTATTGATCGTCAGGCTGCTGCCGGTCATGGTGTAGGTCTGGCCGCCATATTGAACCGACGCAATCTTCGTCGTGCCATCGGCCGTCATCACGTCATTCGACAGGATGTTGCCAATAACCTTTGGATCAAGCGTTTCAACCGGTTGAGATACGGTATGCGTCCAGTGAGCCACATAAATGACAGGCTGCGCCTGCGGCCCATAACCCGTGCGGGCATCATACGTACCATCAGAAGCCGATCCGCCGCTTGCAATGTAGCTATTGTAATCGTAAGTCGCCCAGTTTCTCGACCATGTTTCTTTAACGCCTGTGGCCGGATCCGTACGGGTTGCTGTAACCAACTGCATGTTGGCATGATAATCAACCAAAGACGAGGTTACCGTCCAGTTTCCGGCACCCGTATAGGAAGAGGCGCCCGTGTTGCCGTAAGCACCGTAGAAGCCGTCATGCTCCATACCGAAACCAACCGTCGTTGCAACATTCTGGACCGCGGATGTTTGCGTGTATGTATCATTAATCGCATCCGGTCTGTCGTCGCGAACGGTGATTTTCAAAGAGGCGTCATTGCTGTCGCCATCGCCGTCCTTGAGCGTATAGGTGAAGTTATCGACACCATCCCCGTTAATCGCGTTTGCCTTATAGCTGTAAGCGCCATTGCTGCCGATCGTCAGGACGCCATGGGCGCCGGTCAGCGTAATCGTTCCGCCTGCCGAAATGCTATGGTCGACGCCATTGAACTTAACGCTTGAAACAACGTTGGTGCCGTCACTGCTCAACATATCGTTGCTGATGACGTTGCCGGACACCGTCTGGTGTTCGCGCGCCGTATTCGCGTCCGCAAGCGCCACTGGAGCGTCATCATGGACTCGGATGGTGACGAGGCCGTCGATGGAGTCGCCGTCGATGTCGGATGCCTTGATGC
>CAYPCP010000008.1:0-34813 GCA_964409255.1 uncultured Pseudobdellovibrionaceae bacterium | reverse complement strand
ACATACGCCATCGCCACCCGGCCAGAAGACCGAGCGGCATCAACGATGCTCATCCGTATAAGTTCGGGAAAAGCACCACATATCGGCTGATGCCAGCCGTGTTTATGAAAGGGTTTTGAAGCCCTGAGCCGTGTATGGACCACCCATAAACGGCCTTCCTTTATGGTAAGGGAAAGGCTGTGCGGCGGCAAGATTTGTTTTTCTGCCTATGGCCTTCCGGGGGGCGCTTATGGCATTCTAGCCGTGTCATGACGGTCGATCACACCGAATTCATCCTTGCCCAGCAGGAAGCCGCCCAGCGCCATGCCAAACCGTCCGGCCCGACGGCGCGGCAGCTGGCGATCTCGTTCGCCTTTATGGTGGTGTATGTGGGCGGGTGCGCGGCGGTCGCCCTGATGCTTCATATCGATCAGTCGATCATGATCGCGGCGGGGCTTGTTTTCATTATCGCGGCGGGACTGGCGTTTTTCGCGCAGCGCGCATTGTTTTCGTATCACGCGCGGGAAAAAGAACGCCTGTTGATCCGCGAGGTGTTCGAAGGCAGCCGCGGCGCGCGCATGATTACCGATGGCGCGGACAACACGGTTTATTTCAACGCGCTGTTCGACACGCTGTGCCGTCCGGCGGGCACGCCGTCGCTGAATGTGTTGGCCAGCCTTTTTTCCGACAACGCGGTGGCGTTCGCGCATTTCCGTTCGCTGGCCGAGCAGGCGCAGCGCGGCCTGACCAATTCCATTGAGCTGGGCGCGGGGGAGGGAGAGAGCGAGCGCTGGTTCTCCGTCACGGCGCAGCCGGTGGCCGGATGGGCGGGATATGTTCACTGGCGCGTCGATGACATTACGCGCCAGCGCGACATGAACCGCGTGATCCGCGAAGAGCGTGAGAAGCTGATCGATTTTACCGACAACGCGCCGGTGGGGTTTTTCTCCGTCGATGAAGCGGGGCGTTTCGTGTTCGTCAATGCGACGCTGGCCCGGTGGCTGGGCGAGGATATCGATACGCTGCTGCGCGGCGGTTATCTGCATACGTATCTGGAGAACAAACCAAAAGACGGCGCGCCGTACGACATTATCGACAAAGGGGGCGCGCGTCAGGTGGCCGAGATCGGCATGAAAGGCCCCGGCGGGCGCAGTTTCCTGGCGTCGGTCAACCAGACCGTGGTGAAGGACGATGACGGGCGCGTGCGGACGCGCGGCGTCGTTCACGATCTGACCAGCGAGCGCGAAATGCGTCAGGCGCTGCAGGCGTCCGAAGACCGTTTCCAGCGTTTCTTTGAGGAAGCGCCGCTGGGCATCGTTCTGGTCGATACGCACGGCATCGTTCAGGATTGCAACGTCGCGCTGGCGACGATGATGGATATGCCGGTGGAAAGCATCGAGGGGAAATCGTTCCGCGATCTGATCGCGATGGAATCCCGCGATACGGCGGTGGACGCGATCGCGCGGATCGGCAAGGGGCAGCAGATGGCCGCGCCGGTGGAGTTGATTTTGAACGGGCGCCGCCATGTGTCGGTGCAGATGCATGGCCGCCGTTTCAAGGGCGGCGACAATGTGGTGCTGCACTTTATCGACCTGACGGAGCAAAAATCCCTTGAGGCGCAGTTCATCCAGTCGCAGAAAATGCAGGCTGTCGGGCAACTGGCGGGCGGTATCGCGCATGACTTCAACAATCTTTTGACGGCGATCATCGGGTTCTGCGACCTGCTGCTGCTGCGTCATAAGCCGGGCGACCCGTCGTTCGGCGATATCATGCAGGTAAAGCAGAATTCAAACCGCGCGGCCAATCTCGTGCGGCAATTGCTGGCGTTCTCGCGTCAGCAGACCCTGCGCCCGACGGCGCAGGATATGACGGACATCCTCACCGAAGTATCGCATCTCGTCCGCCGCTTGATCGGCGCGAATATCGAACTGGATCTTGTGCACGGGCAATCGCTCGGTCTTGTCAAAATCGACGTCGGGCAGATGGAGCAGGTTCTGATCAACCTTGCCGTCAACGCCCGCGATGCGATGGAGGCGGGCGGCAAGCTGACCATCACCACGTCGAATTTCGAAAACCGCAAGGCCATTCAGCGCGGCGACGATACGATGCCGCCAGGCCAGTGGGTGATGATCGAAGTCACCGACACGGGCACCGGGATCGCGCCGGAAAATCTGGAACGTATTTTCGAGCCGTTCTTTACGACGAAAGATGTCGGGCAGGGCACGGGTCTTGGTCTGGCGACGGTTTACGGCATTATCCGCCAGACGGGCGGCTATCTGCATGTCGACAGCGAGGTCGGCATCGGCACGACATTCACGATTTACCTGCCGCGCCTGTCGGAAAGCGAAGAAAAACAGGCCGCCGAGCAACCCAAAGCAGACGAAGAGCCGACAGGCGACCTGACCGGAAGCGCGCGCATTCTTCTGGTGGAAGATGAGGATGCGGTGCGCATGTTCTCTACCCGCGCGCTGGTCAATAAAGGGTATGACGTTCTGGCCGCCGAGCATGGCGAAGCGGCGCTTGCGTTGATGGACGATCCGAAAAACCGCAAAATCGACCTGTTGATCACCGACGTGATGATGCCGGGGATGGACGGACCGTCGGTTGCAAAGAAAATGCGCGAGATGAATCCGACGCTGAAAATCGTCTTTATCTCCGGCTACACCGAAGACAAGCTGAAGGATTATATGGGGGAGGGAATTTACTTCCTGCCCAAGCCTTTCACGCTCAAACAGCTTGCCGCGAAAATCAAGGAAGTGATGGGCGATTAACGCCCCTGTGCCAGAAAGCGGCGCAGCGTGCGGGATTGTCCGGCTTTTTCAAAGGCCAGACGGTGGCCTTGGCCGTTCCAGTGCTGATCGGTGTCGAACTCTACCTTATGTCCCGTTTCACGGTAGTAATCGGTAAAAGGTTTCGTCATGTCGACCGTTTCATAGCCAAGGGTGCGGGCCTTGCGGCTGAAATACAGGGCCATGTCTTCGAAATAACTGCGGTCGCCGCGCGGTTCGTCCGTTTCATAGATAAGCGGACGCGGCGCGTCGATAACGAAAAGAATATCCGACGGTTTCAGGCCGCTATGGGATGGCAGCAGGCGAAAAAACGCGTCGACCACCTTTTTTGAATTATCCATGCGTTCATCCGTGACGTCGGCGGCGGTGTTGGCGACGAAGATATCGCCCATGGTCTTGTCGCGCTCCAGCCGGTGTTCCCAGATGCGGTATTTGATTTTATGGCGGATCTGCACGATCTCCAGATTGAAGAACAGGTAACGGAACAATGCCGAAGCGCTGACCGCACGGCCCAGCGGGCTGGGGTGGAATTCACGCAGGAGTTTAAGGCCGAGTTCGCCTTTCTCATCCGGCACGAACTGCTGAAAGACTTCGTGCATTTTATACTGGGGAAGGCTTTCGTCGAAATCATTGCCCATGATTAAAAAGACCATCTTTTTAGGCGCATAGGTTTTGCGCGCATCATCGGCCCAGACCAGATATTGCGACAGCGGCGCGCCGGCGGTGGCGAAGCTATAGGTGCGGATACCCTGATGCGCGGCGGTCAGGCGGCCGTGCAGCGTGTCGCTGAACGGCACCATTGCCGATTGCACGAAGGAATCGCCGATGACGGCGATCAACGGGCGCGGGTCGGTGGCGTCGTAATCCTGATCGTTCACGTACCCGGCGTTGTTGACATAGCCGTGATTGACGATGGCGAAGTTCCATTCATCGGACCATGTGAATTCCCGGTTTGGCGCAAAACGGGCGACGGGGTTTTCCTGCGTGACGGGCTGCATGTAAAAACCGCTGTCGACGGGCAGGAAACGCAGGATGATTTCAAGCGCGATCAACGTGACGGCGCAGGACAGCGCAACCGCACACGCGCCGAGCAGGAAGGCGCGGCGCGTCATTGCGCGATGAACCGTTTGTAGAACGCCGTATCCGACAGCGCGTCAGCGGCAAGGCCATGGGCGTGGTCGTTCCAATGGCCGTCGGTCGGGTATTCAAAACGGATGTTGTGGGCGCTGAAATCGCGCTCGAACGGGCCGTCCATATCGACGACGGTATAGCCGCGTTTTTGTGCCGCGGCCATCAGATAGACGCGCATTTCGTCGAAGTATCCTTTGCGCAGGGATTTATCTTTTTTATAGATCCAGCCGCGCGAGGAATCGACGACGAAGGCGATATTCTTGGGCGCAAGACCGCTATATTCCGGCAGCAGGCGGAAGAAGGCATCGACCGCGTCCTTGGAATCCTTCATGCGTTTTTCATCCGTGCTGGCGGACGTATTGCCGGCATATTCCGTATTTTCAAGATTCTGGCGCAGGACGGTTTGCTTCATCGTGCTCCATGTCAGCCAGAGTTTCAGATTATAGAACATATAGCGTGCCAGTGCCGACGACTTGATCGCGGCCCTGCGCCAGGACGGACGGAATTCCTGGAGCAGTTTCAGTTCCAGCTGTCCGTCCTTGCCGGGAACGAACTGCTGAAAAATCTGGTGCAGCGTGTAGGCAGGCAGGCTTTCGTCGAAATCGTTGCCGACAATCACGAAGGTCATCGCGGACGGCCGATATTGTTCACGCGCATATTTCGCCCAGACAAGATATTGCGAGAGCGGCGCACCGCTGGCGGCGAAGCTGTACACGCGGTGATCGGGCGCGGCGCTTTGCGCAAGGCGGCCCTGTATCGTGTGGGCGAAAGGAACCATCACTGCTTCGACGTATGAATCGCCAATCACGGCCATTAACGGGCGCGTGTCATTCGCGTCGTAATCCTGATCGTTCACGAAACCGGCGTTATTGATGTGGCCTTCATTATGAATGGCGAAGTTCCATTCGCTGGACCAGACGTAATCCTGATCGGGCGTAAAGCGCGCGACGGGGTCTTCCTGCGTCACGGGCAAGGGCGCCAGCCCGGTCGGGATGGGCAGGAAACGCAGGCCGATTTCAAGGATCAGCACGCAGAACAAAACAGAGAGGCCAATCGCGAGAGCGGCCATAAGGGCGGTACGGGAACGGGTCATAAGGTGTTTTTTCAGGGTGCGCGGCCCCTGTCAATCCGGGGCGGGAAAAGGGTCCCCGGGATAAAAAGTTCTTTTTTTGTTCTTTTCGCTTTACAATGAGAACAAAGAGGGTACATTGGGGCCATAGACAGCGGAATCGTTGTGCGTAAACCGCAGAAATCCCGCACTTTTTATTGAATACCGCCCGTTTGCCGTGCCAAGAAGAAAGGACCACATTTATGACCGTCACACCCTTTAAAAAAGAGGCCTCTATGGATAGAAACCCCGCCGAAAAACAAAAAGCCCTTGATGCCGCGCTCAGCCAGATCGAACGCGCCTTCGGCAAGGGATCGGTCATGAAACTTTCCGCCGACAACAACCCGATGGAGGTCGAGGCCGTGTCGACCGGCTCGCTGGGGCTGGATATCGCGCTGGGGATTGGCGGTCTGCCGCGCGGACGCATCACTGAGATTTACGGGCCGGAAAGCTCCGGTAAGACGACGCTGGCGCTGCATGTCATTGCCGAGGCGCAAAAGCTTGGCGGCACCTGCGCGATTGTCGACGCGGAACACGCGCTTGATCCCGGCTATGCGAAAAAACTGGGCGTCGATATCGACAATCTTTTGATTTCCCAGCCGGACGCGGGGGAACAGGCGCTCGAAATCGCTGATACGCTGGTGCGGTCTGGCGCGGTTGACGTTCTGGTTGTCGACTCCGTCGCCGCACTTGTGCCGCGCGCCGAACTCGAAGGTGAAATGGGCGATACCCATGTCGGTCTTCAGGCGCGTTTGATGTCACAGGCGCTGCGCAAGCTCACGGGGTCGATTTCCCGTTCGCGCACCATCGTGATCTTCATCAACCAGATCCGCATGAAAATCGGTGTCATGTTCGGTTCGCCGGAAACCACGGCGGGCGGTAATGCGCTCAAATTCTATGCGTCGGTCCGTCTGGATATTCGCCGTATCGGTTCGATCAAGGACCGCGAAACGGTTGTCGGTAACCAGACGCGCGTCAAGGTCGTGAAAAATAAAATGGCCCCGCCGTTCCGTCAGGTCGAATTCGACATCATGTACGGGGAAGGCGTGTCAAAGCTTGGTGAGATTATCGATCTGGGCGTGAATGCCGGTCTTGTTGAAAAATCCGGTGCGTGGTTCTCCGCCGAAGGGGAACGTATCGGTCAGGGCCGCGAAAATGCGAAACAATATCTGAGAGACAACCCGAAGATGCTCGAGACACTCGAAGCCAAGATCCGCGCGAATGCCGGTCTTGTCGCCGACGCCATGATGACCGGCCCGGATGAAGGGACGCCGCGCGACGATGACGACACGCCGCCGCCGGTTGCCGATGATGAAGCGCCGGCGCCGAAGTCGAAAAAATCGGCCGGGTAAAACGTTTAAAAAGCCTCGTTTGGTAGAGCAACAAAAAGGCCGGGAAACCGGCCTTTTTTACGTCTTCATTAATTGTTGTAATGATTGTCCCATGAACGCGGGCGCGGAAAATGCAACCCGGTTTCTTCCGCGCGCACGCGGTGGGACAGATCGCTTTCATGGCATCGGCCCTGGCTGCGGTTATCGCCTATTTCACTGGCGCGCGCGATATCCTGCGCGGCCTGTTCATAGGAGATGCCAAGGCTGTTGGCGAGTTTCTTTTCCTCTGGGGAAAGTGACGTCGGCATGTATGACCCTTATGATTTGTTTTAGTCAGGGCAGTTATACAAAATTCCGATGCAGTCATGCAAAAAGTAAAAAGGAGTTATCCTCGGTCCCGCATGATCCGCTGTTTATCGCGGTTCCAGTCGCGCTCCTTGGTGGCGGCGCGCTTGTCGTGCAGTTTCTTGCCCTTGGCGAGGGCGATCTGAAGGCGGGCGATGCCTTTGTCGTCGAAATACAGGCGCAGCGGCACGATCGTGTAGCCTTCGCGCTGGACGGCGCCCGTCAGTTTGTCGATTTCGCGTTTTTTAAGCAGGAGCTTGCGCGGGCGGCGGGGCTCATGCTGAAGATGGGCGCCCGCCTGCTGGTATTCGGGGATGTGGGAATTCCAGATGAACAATTCGCCCCGTTTCGGCGCGACGTGCGCTTCGTTGATGGAGCATTGGCCCAGACGCAAAGATTTTACTTCCGTCCCTTTGAGGACCAGACCGGCGTCGAATTTATCTTCAAAAGAATATTCGAATCCGGCGCGGCGGTTGTCTGCTACCGTCGCGTTCGTGGAAATTAATCCGGATTTCCTGTTCTTTTTGTTGCCACTAGCCATGGGCCCGTAATCTGGGGCCTTTGCCGGAGCCGGTCAAGCCCGCAAATTCCAGTGCGGAATCGACGGCCTTGCGCGCGTTGTCGGAGGCTTTGACCAGCGGCAGGCGCACCTCGTCCCGGCACAGGCCGAGAGCGGAGGCCGCATATTTAACCGGCGCGGGGGAGCTTTCGATGAAAAGGGCCTTATGCAGCGGCGCAAGCGCGTCGCGCGCGACGGCCATGGCGGCAAGATCGCCTTGCTGCCATGCTTCGTGCATTTGCGCGCACAGCGCGGGCGCGGCGTTGGAGGTAACGGAAATGCATCCATGGCCGCCCTGCGCGAGGAACGCCGTCGCCGTCGCGTCTTCGCCGGACAGCTGGCAGAAATCGGGCCCGACCTTGTTCAGAAGATTAAGCGGGCGGGCGAGGTCGGCGGTTGCGTCTTTCACGCCGACGATGTTTTTGATCTCGGCAAGGCGCGCCATCGTGTCGTTGGTCATGTCGATAACGGAACGGCCTGGGATGTTGTAGATGATGATCGGAATCGCAACGGACTCGGCGAGCGTTTTGTAATGCGCGTAAAGGCCATCCTGCGTCGGTTTATTGTAGTAAGGCGTGACGACCAGCGCGGCGTCGGCGCCTGCTTTTTTAGCGTGCTGGGTCAGCTCGATCGCTTCGCGCGTGGAGTTCGATCCTGATCCGGCGATGACGGGAATACGGCCGGCGACGATCTCAATCGTGCGCTCGATAATCTTTTTATGCTCATCATGCGAGAGCGTCGGTGATTCGCCTGTGGTGCCGCACGGCACGACACCGTGAGAGCCTTCGGCGATCTGACGCTCCACCAGAGAATCAAAGGACTTCCAGTCAATTTCACCGTCGGCGAAAGGTGTGATTAACGCGGTAATGGAGCCTTTGAACATTTTGGTATCACCTGTGATAGGGTTAGGGTAACGTCATTTCATTTATAGATTATAGATATACGGAAACTCTGGCAAGAAGCCGATCATGCGTAAACACAGTGTATTTTTGATGTCCCTTTTGACGGGCGCCGCCCTTGCCGCGGCCGGCCCGTCCGCCGCGCGCGCGGTGGAAACCACCAGCAATATCAATAAAGAAGACGGCCGCGCCGACGCCGAGGGCGGACAGAGCAGTATCGTCTATGCCTTAAAACTTGCCAAACGCGATCAATGGAGCGACGCGCGCCGCCAGATTCCGCGCGGCGGCGACACCGCCGAGCAGCGCGCTTTCGAATGGTACGAATATAAAACCGGCGCGCCGGGCGTAACGTTTTCGCAGATCGCGGCGTTCGTGCGCGAAAACCCGGAATGGCCGCTGATCGACAAGCTGCGCATGCAGGCGGAAATGGTCATGCCGTCTGGCATGAAAGCGGAAACGGTCATCAACTGGTTCCAGGAAAATCAGCCCGTAACGCCCAACGGCATGGACGCGTACGCGCAGGCCCTTATCAACAGCGGGCAGGCGGACGAAGCGCGCAAGGCGCTGCGCGAATGGTGGCCGGATGCATCGCTGACCCGCGATCAGCAGAAAAATTTCTTCAGCAAATATGAATCCTATCTCGACCGCGCTTCGAACCTGCAGCGGTTCAACGCGCTTTTGTTCGACGGAAAATATTCGAACGCGCGGGGCATGGCCACGGTGCTGGGGAAGGGGTTCCCGGAACTTGCCGAGGCGCGTATCGCCTTGTCCAGCGGCAATGGAAACGTAAACCCCGCGATTGCCGCCGTGCCGCCGAACCTTCAGAACGACGAAGGGCTGTTGTATGAGCGTCTGCGCTGGCGCCGCCGCAACGATATCAATGACGGCGCGCTTGAAATCCTTGCCGAGCCGCTCGACTACGCCGACATGTACAATCCCGAAGCGTGGTGGACGGAACGCAACATCATTGTCCGCCGCCTGATCGAGGAAAAACAATATAAACGCGCCTATGACCTTGCGCGCAAACATGGACAGCGGGAAGGATTGCCGTTCGCGCAGGCGGAATGGACGGCAGGGTGGCTGGCGCTGAGATTCCTCAACAAGCCGTGGGAAGCGTTCGAGCATTTCGAACGCGTCTATCACAAGGTCGAGACGCCGATCAGCAAATCGCGCGCGGCGTACTGGGCAGGATTGGCGAGCGAAAAACTCAATCATGCGGAAGTGTCCCAGAAATGGTTTACGGTTGCCGCGCAGACGCAGACGACGTTCTATGGACAGCTGGCCGCCGCCAAGATTGGCGCGCCGCAAAAATTGCCGGCGCCGTCGATCAAGTCGGCAAAGCCTTCGGCCAGTGCGCAGGAATTGATAAAGGTCGCCGATTTTTTCAGTAAGGCCGGTCTGCGCGGCGAGGCCGCTTCCTTCCTTCTCCGCACCGCGTCCAATGCCAAGACGCCGGACGATTATCTGGTCGCTGCGCAAAAAGCGTCGAAGCTGCATATGGATCACATTGCGATCAGGGTGGCGCAGGAAGCGGAAAAGAAAAACATCATTATTCCGGATCAGGCTTATCCTCTGGTCGATAATTACCTGCGCGGCGTCAACGATGTTGAATGGGCGCTGGTTCACGCGTTGATCCGCCAGGAATCGCGTTTTGATGAACAAGCGATCAGCCCGGCCGGTGCGCGCGGATTGATGCAGGTCATGCCGGGCACGGCGAAAGAGGTTGCGCGCAAGGCAGGCCTTGCGCATCAGACGGACTGGCTGATTACGCGTCCCGATCACAATATCAAACTCGGCACGAAATATATCGCGCAGATGGTCGCGCGGTATAACGGCAATTATGCGCTGGCACTGGCGGCATATAATGCGGGGCCGGGGCGGGTCGATCGCTGGGTCAAGGAATTCGGCGATCCGCGCAAAGGGGAAATCGATCTGATCGACTGGATCGAACTGATCCCTATTTATGAGACGCGCAACTATGTGCAGCGTGTCATGGAAGGGGTTTATGTTTACCGTTTGCGCCTGAAAAACATCCAGAAATCGCACAACATTCCCATTCACATTTCGATGGAATAGGCGTTTAGCCTCGCAATTCGCGAACGGATTCGCAATTTGCAAAAACGTTCTGCTTAAGCCCTTGAAAGGGCTTAAGTGCTTTTTGGCTTCATTCTTGCTGTGTCAGGAAGGGAGTAAGGAGGCGTTTGTCATGCACATCATCATTTCCGATCCCGGTATTTTGTTCCGCGAGGCCATGGCGCGGTATTTGAAACAGGTTTATCCGCATGCGCGGATCAGTCTGACGGGCAAGGATGTTATCACCGTGCCGGGCGACATCGTGATTCAGGATCGTGAAAAAAATATGAGCGGGCGCGGCGCTTGCGAACATATCCAACCGGCGTCATTACCCGCCGCGCGGACGATGACGTTCAGCGCGGGGGAGAAATCGGTCATGCCGTTTATTCTGCGCGGCGCAACCAATAAGGAAATCGCCGCCCAGCTCGACATGCGCATGACGAGCGTGAAATTATATGTGCGCACGCTGTGCCATAAACTGGGCGCGGCGAACAGGACACAGGCGGCGTTGATGCTGCAGAAGATGAATATGAATTAGCGGCGGCTTTCGCGCCACCAGGCGAGAACGGCGGCGCCGGCCAGCAAAAACAGCATAAGGGCCGCCGGCATCAGCGGAAGCGCGTTCACACCCGTCACGGTGTAATCATTGTTTTTCTTAAGGCCGATCCAGCCGCGGCCTTCCATCTTGCGTGTGCCATCGAGATGCTTGATGGCGGGGATGCCATCGGCCAGCCAGCGAACCGCGCCGCCGGTTTTTTCTGCCGCCGGGGCGAGTTTGTCGGGCGTGGTCAGGACATCACGGAATTCCGGCGCGGAAAGATCGCCCACCACGGCCAGGGTTTTCAGATCGCCGTCCGATGCGGCGTACACGCCCGCGGCGGCATCATCGATGCGGGCCTGCAGGAAGGGGCTGTCCGGTGTTTTGGTCAGGGTGATGTCTTCACGGCGGCCGTCGGGATGGGTGAGGGTGATTGTTTTGGCATCGTCCCGCAGGCTGCGGCGGCGCACGAGCAAGGCATCGCCGTCCGATGTCATTTCAAGCATTTCTTCTTCAAGTTCCGGTTCCTTCATCAACCAGTGCGCCAGACGGCGCAGAAGTTCCGCCTGCGGCCCGCCGCCATCATAACCGCGCGACCATAGCCAGATCTGATCGCTGGCCAGTTGCGCGACGCGGCCTTCGCCGACATGGCTCAACATCAAAAGCGGCGCGCCGTTTGAACCCGTCATGACGATATCGGATTTGTTCGCCGGACGCAGATCGACCTGACGCAGCCATTTGCCCCAGCCACCATGCGCGGCGGACAGGTTTTCCGTGACGGGGTGACGCGCGCCGAGATCGGTGACAATAGGTTTGTACCCGCGTTCGATCACCATGCCCGTCGGTCGTCCCGGAAGAATGGGGCCAAGGGCGGTTTCGAAAAGCGATTCCGTTCCGGCATATTCAGGGCCGCTGGCTTCGAGCAGCGCGCCGCCCTTTTCAATATATTTCGCGATGTTTTCGAAATAATAAGCAGGCAGGATTTTGTTGAGGCTGTAACGATCAAAAATGATGAGATCGAACTCGCTCAGCTTGACTTCGAAAAGCTCATGGAACGGAAAGGGGATCAGCGACAATTCACGTTGCGGCGTCATGTCGAGTTTTTCCGGGTCGCGCAGAATGGTGAAATGCACCAGATCGACAGCGGGATCGGATGTTAAAAGATTGCGCCACGTGCGCCCGCCCGCATGAGGCCGGCCAGAAACAAGCAAGACACGCAGGCGGTCGCGAATGCCGTTGACGACAATCGCGGCCTTATTATTCGCGGCGGTCAGTTCGCCGGACACGGGGGCGGATTCAAGTTCAAAAATGTTTTTGCCGCCGTGATCCACGGGAAGCGATATTTCCTGTTCTTCCCCCACCGCCACGGACATCATTTCGGAATCACCGCCTTCGCGGCGGAAAATAATGTTGGCGGTGCGGGTATTAAGATCGCCATGATCGTCGATGCGAAAACGCACGGTCACGGATTGACCGACAATGCCATAGGAGGGTGCATGGGTGACGACCAGCTGTCGGTCCTGTTCGTCGCGATCGCCGGAAAGCAGGGCGTGAATGGGGCCGAGATCGGCGGGCGCGGCGGGGACATCGTGCACTTCGCCGTCGGTGAGGAGAATAACGCCCGCCCGACGCGCCGCAGGGGTGTCGCCGTAGGTGCGGGTGACGGATTCAAAAAGGTCCGTTTCGCGGGCGGCGGCGCCGTTATCCGGCGCCTTGATGATGCGCAGTTCAATGCCCGGCATGGCGCGGAGCGTTTCTTCCAGCGCGGCGGCGGCATCGGTTGTGCGTTTTGTACGTTCGCCGAATTTCTGGCTCGCGCTTTCATCGATGACCAGAACGGCAACATCATCGACGGCATCCCTTTTTTCTTCGAGAAGGGATGGGTTCATCAACGCCAGCAGCAATAGCGACGCCGCGATAGCGCGCAGCACAGCGCCGCGGCGGTAAACGAAAAGCGATACGATAAAGATCAGCGCCATGACGGCGGCGAAAGCAGCAATCCATTCCCATGCGATCATGGGGGCGAAATCAACGCGGAAATTTCCAAGGGCCGCGTTCATTGATCGAGCCTTTGCAGGATGTGGGGGAGGTGGACCTGATCGGCTTTGTAGTTTCCGGTCAGCGCATACATCACGAAATTGACGCCGAAGCGAATGGCGAGTTCTTCCTGCCGCGTCTGGCCCGTCAGATAGGATGGCCCGCCCGCACCGGGAAGCGCCGCCCATGCCGCGGCCCAGTCATTGGAGCCGATGATGATAGAGGAGACGCCGTCGCGCCCGGCGACGCTGTTTTCTTCGACCCACAATTGCCGTTCGTTGTAACGGCCAGGGTAGGAATCGATAAGGTAAAATGTTTTGTTCAACACATGGTCTTTTTCAATCGGCATGAGCGCGGGCACGGCCAGCGGGCGGATCAGTGATTGCAGCGCATTGGTCGTGCGCCCGCGCGTGTCGAATAAAATCGTGCCGCCATGATCGAGGTAATGTTGAATATTCAGTATGGCTTTGTCGGAGAGGGAGGAAGCGGTTTCATGCACGGGCCAATAGACAAAAGGATAGAAGGAGAGATCGTCATTTTCCGGGTTCACCGCGACAACGCCGCCGGGGGCGATGGATGTCCGTTGTTCCAGAATCTGTTTTAGGGCGCTCAAGCCGCGTTCGGTCGTATCGTCGATGGATGGCTGTCCCGATTTCACATACGCCATAAAGATATCGCCGGCATGGACGATGTCGGATTTTTCATCGGCGTGCGCGGGAAGCGGGAAGGCCAGCAAAAGGATAATGGCCGCATGTTTCCATTTGAGGGCCCGGAGCGAACCGCTCATCACCATCAAAACGATCCAGTCGAGAAGGAAAAGCATCAAAGACGCCGCGAGGAGCCACGGGGTGAAATTTTGCTGAACCGCGCCGTCATAATTTTTTAAGACCGCGCCCGCGGGCAAAGATGGCATGGGGCGCAGCGTCTGAATACGCTCTCCTAAATTAAGGGCCTGTGTGTATCCGCCGCGCCCATAAAAACCGGGCGGTTGGGCGTTATTCGGAACGACGGTGGCAAAGTCTGCCGCCGGGATCGGCTTTTCATTGGTGGCGGCGCGCAGAACGCCATAGGCATTCATCACCGACACGGGTTGCAGATCGCCGGTCTGTGTCAGGTTTTGCGCCGTGGTGCCGGAAAGCATGATGATCCGGCGCAGCATCTGTACATACACGCCGGACAAGGGAAGGTCGGACCATGACGGATCGGCGGCGGTATGCACCATGACCAGCATGCCCTTGCCGCGCGCGTCGGCGGTGATCAGCGGCGTGCCGTCTTCCAATGCGGCCCAGACCTTGCCGGTTAGATCGAACGACGGATCGGCGAGGACCTGGCTCTTCACCGTGATGTCTTCACGCAGGCCGATATCCGACAGGGGGCTGTCTTTGGGAAACGCGGCGAGTTTTTGCGGACGTTCCCAGCTAAGGTTGCCTTCCAGCGCGCGTTGCCCGCCGCGTAAGGGAACGGGCGTCAGGCTTTCCATGTCTTTCATGTCGGGACCGGCAAAACGCAGGATCAGCCCGCCCTGTTCGAGCCAATGTTCCAGTTCCTGAAGCACCGCGGGCGGCATGGCGGCATCATCGGTGACGATAAGAACATCCTGTCCGCGTTCGATCAGGCCCTGCGCATCGCCGGTTGTCAGATCGGCATAGGGGGACAGCGCGCGCGTGAGATAAAACAGCGCGTCGAGGAAAGGTTTGGTGTCGCCGACATCTTTGGAGGTCAGAATGCCGACGCTGCGGCGGCGGGAAATGTCATCCGTCATATAAAGGGCGCCCGCGTCCTGACGCCCGGCGATGCGCACCTTGGAAAGATGGGCGCGCAGATCGGCGGGAAGATCGAACGTCACGCGTCCGTCATTGCCCCCTTCGGTAAAGGTCAGCGGTTGCCGGTCGAGCACGCGGCCATCGGTAGAGACGGCTTCGACGCTGCGGCCTTGCGCGGCGGCGGTGGCGCCGGGCGCATCGACAAGAAAGCGCAGCGGTTGTTCCGGCGTCATATCAGGTTTAAGGGCGAGCGGCAGATCGCGTTCGCCGGGTTTGAAATAGAAAAGTTTTCCTTGTTCCTGCAATACATCGGCAAGGGCTTTGCCGTTGCTTTCGTCGACGCCTGTGCCGAGCCAATAGCTGTGGACCTTGCCGTCATAAGCGGCGGCGGTGATTTTATCGAGGAGCTTGCGATTGTCGGACGGCCATGGCAGCGGTTCGAGCGTGCGCAGGAATGTGCGTGCTTCGCCCGCGCTCATCGGTCCTTGAAGGACGGGTGCCTCGCGGCCGGGGAGCAGCGCGGTCGCCGCGATTTCGATTTCCTGTTTCGATTGCGCGGCGCGGGCGATGATGTCTTCGGCGCGGCGGATCTGGGCATCCCACAACGATGCGGAGGACCAGCCATTGTCGATCACGATGCGGATGCGCGCATTTGCGTCCATCGTTTCGACAGGGCCGCGCACGGGACCCGCGAGGGCGATAACGATCAACGCGATAATCAGGCAGCGTAAAAGCAAAATCCACCATGGCGTATGGCTTGGCGTCTGGCGTTCGGGAATAAGGCCGGCCAGAAAACGGACAGGCGCGAACAGAATATGTTTTGGCGCGGGCGGCATTAAGCGCAGCAGCCACCACAGCGCCGGAAGGCCCGCCAGCGCCGCCAGCACCCATGGATGCAGGAACGTAAAGCCGGACAGGAAAGGCAGGGCGTTCATCATGCGCTCAGCCTTCCGCCGACGCCTTCGTGCTGAAGGAAGGACCAGATATCTTCGATCGCGCGCGTGGCGGGCGCCGATGTGTCATGCAACACGTAATGCCAGCCCTTGCGGTGGCAGAGATCGCGCAGGGCGGTGATGTGCGCATCGATGCGCGTCTGATATTCCAGCCGCACGGTTTCGACATGGTCGATGGTTTCGTGGAGGGCGTCTTTCATCCCTTCGAATTTTATGCGGCCCGCATAAGGCAGCGTCATTTCAGCAGGGTCGAGGATCTGAATGAAAAGGCCGTGCAGACTTTGCCGCGTGAGCGCGGAAAGAACGGTATCGATATTTTCGGCGGGATCGAGAAAATCCCCGGCGACGACGGTCATGCCGCCGGAAGGTATGCGCTGGTAGGGCAACTGATTAAAAGTCAGTAGGTTCTGGTGCGTGAGATTGCGCGCCATGGCTTGCACGGTGCTTTCGGTGCGGCCCGGGCGGAAATCGCCGCCCGCCAGCCAGATATTTTCGTGCGCGCGCGTGGCGAGCAGGGCGGTGGCAAGGCAGATGATCTGCGCCACGCGCCCCTTTGTCTCACGCGCATCGGCGGATTTAAACGCCATGCCCGGGTTGCTGTCGCACCAGAAGGTGAAGGGGCGGGGCATCTGCCGTTCTTTATCGCGCACGAAAACGGAATCGCCCTTTGCCGATTGGCGCCAGTCGATATCCTGCGGCCTGTCGGAGGGGCTGTAATCCCGGAACTGCCAGAAACGCTCGCCCATGCCGGGTTTTTTCTGACGGTGATCGCCTGCCTGCAATCCGGCCACGGCGGATTCCGCCTGCGCGAGCAGGCCGGGCCATCCGGCGGCGGCGTCTTCGGCTTTGCGGAGCAGGTCGAGCATCGTTACAGGTCGCGGCTGATAGAGTTCAGCACATCGTTCAGCGTGATGCCTTCGGCCCGCGCGCGGTAATTGAGCGCCATGCGGTGTTTCAGAATGGGGGTCGCGAGATCGAGCACATCATCAACGCTGGGCGTCAGGCGGCCATCGAGCAAAGCCTTCGCACGAATGGCGAGCATCAGGCTCTGCGCGGCGCGCGGGCCGGGTGCCCAGTCGATGAAATCATTCACGAGTTTGGGCGCGTCATCGCCCGGACGCGCGCGGCGCACCAGCGCCAGAATGGCATCGACGATTTTGTCGCCGACCGGCATGTCGCGCACGAGTTTCTGAATGGCAAGAAGATCGTCACCATCCAGCGCGGCCTTGGGTTGCGGGCGGTCGTTCCCGGTGGTGACGAGGAGAACCTGACGTTCTGTTGCAAGATCGGGATAGTCGACATCGATCTGCATCAGGAACCGGTCGAGCTGCGCTTCGGGAAGGGGGTAGGTGCCTTCCTGTTCGATCGGGTTCTGTGTCGCCAGCACATGGAACGGGCGCGGCAGGTCATGGGATTTTCCCGCGACGCTGACGTGGCTTTCCTGCATCGCCTGCAGCAGCGCGGATTGCGTGCGCGGCGAGGCGCGGTTGATTTCATCGACCATCAGGAACTGGGTAAAGACGGGGCCTTTGATAAAACGGAAATTGCGCGTGCCGTCTTTATCCTGTTCGAGGACTTCGGAGCCGATCACGTCGGCGGGCATCAGGTCCGGGGTACATTGAATACGCGCCGACGACAGGCCGAGGACCTTGGCCGTGGTTTCGACCAGCAACGTTTTTGCCAGGCCCGGCACGCCGATCAGCAGCACGTGGCCGCCGGACATCAGCGTGATCAGCGTACGGTCCACGACTTTGTTCTGGCCGAAAATCACGGTGCCGATTTCCGACTTGGCGCGGGAGAGTTTGGACGCGGCGTCTGCGAGGCGTTTGTCGATGTCTTTGGCGGGGGTCGCGGTGGGTTGCAAGGTCTTCTCCCTGTTTGAAAAACGATGTGATAGGATGACCGTATAAACATGGCATGAGCAGACAAGAAAATGAAGGCCGTTAAGCACATCAATCCGCCGGAATGGATGATCCGCAGCGCCACGGAAACGGTGATGCGCGCGATTGGCGGATATGACAATCCGGCGCAGGCGCTGTTCGTCGGCGGGTGCGTGCGCGATGAGCTGCTGCACCGGCCTGTCCATGATATCGACATTGCGACGATTCTGACGCCGGATGTGATTATGGAACGTCTGGGGGAGGCCGGCATCAAGGCCATTCCCACCGGCATCGATCACGGCACCGTGACCGCGGTGTGCGAAGGCAAGACGTTCGAGATCACGACCCTGCGCAAGGACATAGAAACCGACGGCCGCCGTGCGGTGGTGGGGTATACCACCGACTGGCGCGAGGACGCGGCGCGGCGGGATTTCACCATGAACACGCTGCTGGCCGGACCGGACGGGGCGATTTACGATCCGACGGGGCAGGGGATCGCCGATCTCGACGCCCGGTACATCGCGTTCGTGGGCGAGCCGCGCGCGCGGGTGCGGGAGGATTATTTGCGCATTCTGCGCTTCTTCCGTTTTTATGCGCAGGTCGGGCAAGGCCCGGCGGACCGTGACGCGCTGGAGGCGTGCCGGCTTGAAGCGGCGAATATTTCAACATTATCGCGCGAGCGTATCACGCAGGAGATATTAAAACTCCTCAGTGTTGGAGACCCTTCACAGACATTGATCATGATGTTTGAAAACAATGTGTTGCAGGATCTTCCGGATGCAGAATTCAAACCGGATCTGCTCATGCGGCTGACGCAGTTACAGAATCGTCACGATGCGTTCGACCTGTCGGCGCGCCTGTTCGTTCTGGCGGCGATGAAAGACACTGTATTCGAAAAATATCTTGTTCTTTCAAATGCTCAGAAGAAAGAGATCGGGCAATTGGTGAGGGCGTGGGAATCTTTCGGCGATATCTCAGAAAAAAATCTCAAGATTCTGATTTACCGATACAAAAATAGAATTGCACTTCAGGTTTTGTTCCTGCGCTTGATTTTGGAAGGCGTGGAAAACGACAATTTCATCCTGCTGGCCAAAACATGGCAGGCCCCGGTCTTCCCGGTAACGGGCGCCGACCTGATCGCGCAGGGCCTGAACCCCGGACCCGATCTGGGCAAGACCCTCGAGAAAATGGAACAGGACTGGATCGATCACGGCTTCGCCACGCCGTGATGTGGTGACCTGTGTTTTTTTAAGAAAGATCGGCGGTGGGTTTGCCCAGTTTACCGAAAGTGGCAATCACATGCGTCCCGCGTACTTCGCTGGAGCTGACAACAATGTCTGCGCCTTTGAATTCTTTAGCGAGGTCGTCGAGAACAGTATAAGCGTTCTTGCCGGGTGCTACGGCCACGATTTTCTGGGAGGCGAAGAAACCGCTGGGGAGCTGGCCGTCAAACGCGACGACGGTGCCCGGGCGGGCATCGGCAAGATCATAGGCTTGGGTGAAGCTGTTTGTGTGGGCTTGAGACATGACACATCCTCTTTATATTGTGGGTTGGGACGATTTATTCATAAGTCGGCTTTAAACGTCAATAATAATTATGGATAAAGTTAATTATTTGCATAATATTAATAACTTGCCTATAGAGTGAGGCCATGCAGACCGACTTCGACCATGCGGCGGAATCGTCAAAGACGGACATTCTGATGTCCCACAAGCCACCATTCGGGTCGTTTGCGCCCGGGGAGGGCTTGAAAGCCTTTTACGCGCAGATTGTCGCCCATCAGGCCAAAGAGGGCGCGGTGCTGCTCGGCGGTTTCGTGTTCGGCGGCGCGTTCGCCGATCTCCACGTTGGCCGCACACCGAAAGATTACGATATCTACATTGCCTCGCCCAATATGGTCCGCGCGCTCAAAGCGTTTCAAAGTGGCGATTTTGCCGATGACGATTACATGAACGAAGATGAATGGGCGGAAGCGGCGCTGGGGTATGATTTCCCGATGCGCCCGCACATAGGTCTTTCACAGGCCAAACATGCAGATGTGATTGGCGAATATTTTGAATTTAACGGCAGCGCCCGGATCGATGGTATCTGGCAAAAAATCGATATCAAGATCGGCACGAAAAATCCGACGATGGGTGAATTCCTGCGTCATACGTCCGCACCGATCATGGCGGCGGCAATGTCGCTGGACAGCGATGACGTCTATGCTTATCACCGCAATTTCACCGATCATGCCGAGCGCGGCATTCTGTGTACGGAACAAATAAATCGCGCGGCGCTTATCGAAAAAGCGCGCCGAAAAGACCTTGAGCTTATTACGCCTGCGGCGCTGGCGGCGCGTGAAAGCGCTGTGCGTGCGCCGGGGAAGGTTTCTTCTCTGAAGGCCGGTGAGTTGCGTCCGGTGATGTAGGGCCTATGGCCACTTCACTTCGGGTGGCATGGACATAAGGATGGCTTCGGTGTTGCCGCCCGTTTTCAGGCCGAATTGCGTGCCGCGATCATACAAAAGATTGAATTCCACGTAACGGCCGCGTTTGATCAATTGCTGTTCGCGTTGCTCCGCGGTCCACGTGTCGTTCATATGGCGGCGGGCGATTTCGGGATAAAGCTTTGCGAAGGTCCTGCCGACATCCTGCGTGAACGCGAAATCGGCGTCCCAGTTTTCACTGTCGAGATAATCATAGAAAATGCCGCCGATCCCGCGCGGTTCGTTCCGGTGCGGCAGGAAGAAATATTCGTCGCACCATTGCTTGAATTTCGGATAGTAAGCGGGATCGTGACGGTCGCAGCATTCTTTCCAGCCTGCGTGAAAATCGGCGGTGTCATTGTCGTCCGCGATCATCGGTGTGAGGTCGGCGCCGCCGCCGAACCATGCTTTCGACGTGACGATCATGCGTGTGTTCATGTGCACGGCCGGGACGAGGGGCGATTGCATGTGCGCGACCAGTGAAATGCCGCCCGCCCAGAAATGCCCGTCGCCTTCGGCGCCGGGAATGGCCTTGCGGAAATCGGGGGAGAAGGTGCCGAACACGGTCGAGATATTGACGCCGACCTTTTCAAAGACGCGTCCGCGCATGAGGGAAATTTCACCACCGCCCGACAACGTGCCGCCGGAATCGTTGCCGCCCTCACGGGTCCATGGTTTGCGTTCAAAGCGTCCGGCGGGAAGGGAGGCTTTCGGCCCGCCGACCAGATCGTCTTCCATGGATTCAAAGGCGGTGCAGATGTCGTTCCGAATCTGTTTAAACCACGCGGCGGCCTGTGCCTTTCGGTCTTGCCATAATTCTTGTTCCATGGTTTGTGCTTTCATTATTTTATATCCGTGTTTGCCGCAACGCTTCACCCAGAACCATGGCGGCGGCATTAATGACATTCAAGGATCGCGCGCCCGGGGCCATTTTGATGGTGATTTGTGCATCCGCAGCATCATGGATGTCAAGCGGAACCCCCGCACTTTCACGGCCCAGAAGCAGGATGTCGTCCTCCCGGAAAGAAAAGTCATAATACGGCAGGGCGGTTTTGGTCGTCAGCAGCACGATCCGCCCCGGGGCCTGTGCCTTGAATGCATTCCATGAGGTGTGGCGGGAGAGGCTGGCCAGATCGATATAATCCATCGCGGCGGTTCTTATTTTTCGCTCATCCCAAGGAAATCCACAGGGTTCTATGATATCCAGCGGCACGCCCAGACCCGCTGACAGACGTATGGCCGCACCGACATTTCCCGGCATATCCGGCTGATACAGGGCGAGGCGGGTCATATTGCGCTTAGCCGTTGAGAATGGTTCGCATGGTGATACATGAAAAAGTGCAATTGCCCCCTTGTTTTGGATAGGACTATAGTGATAATTCCCACGGACGAATTCGTCTACATATCAATGACTAACGCGGAAAAATAACAAATGAGTGCAGAAGTTACAGCCGGCAAGGAAGGCGAAACCCGCCGGGATTTCCTTTACCTGACGGCAGCGGCCTTTGGCGCGGTTGGCGCCGGTTCGGTGGCATGGCCCTTTATCGACCAGATGAATCCGGCGGCCGATACGCTCGCGCTGTCGACGACCGAAGTGAACCTTGCACCGATCGAAGTGGGACAGGCGATTACGGTGATGTGGCGCGGTAAACCTGTGTTCATCCGCCGCCGCACCGCGAAAGAAATCGAAGAAGCCGAAGCAGTCGATGTCGCGACGCTGCGCGACAAGCAAACCGATGCGGAGCGCGTTCAGAAAAAAGAATGGCTCGTGATGGTCGGCATCTGCACGCACCTTGGCTGCGTTCCGCTGGGACAGAAAACCGGCGACGTGAAAGGGGAATACGATGGCTGGTTCTGCCCGTGCCATGGTTCGCACTATGACTCCTCAGGCCGCATTCGCAAGGGGCCCGCGCCGAAAAATCTGGCGATCCCGGAATACACCTTCGTTAGCGACACAAGCATCAGAATTGGTTAGGACACATTATTATGGCTGGCGGCACACGCGAAAAATTTGATAACCCGGTAGTGGAATGGATCGATTCCCGTCTTCCGCTGTTCACGCTGATGAACAAGGAATACGGCGTCTTCCCGACACCGAAGAATTTCAACTATTTCTGGAATTTCGGCGCCATCGCGACCGTCATGCTGGTCACGATGATCATTACCGGCATCACGCTGGCGATGCACTACGTTCCGCATACCGCCCACGCATTCGACTCTGTCGAGCGTATCATGCGCGACGTGAACGGCGGATGGATGATACGTTACCTGCACGCGAACGGCGCGTCGTTCTTCTTTATCGCCGTTCTCGTCCACATTTATCGCGGCCTGTATTACGGGTCTTATAAACAACCGCGCGAACTGCTGTGGATACTGGGCGTTATCATTTTCCTCCTGATGATGGCGACGGCGTTCATGGGCTACGTGCTGCCGTGGGGCCAGATGTCCTTCTGGGGCGCGACGGTTATCACGAACCTGTTCTCCGCCATTCCGGTGGTAGGCGATTCCATCGTCACGCTGCTGTGGGGCGGTTTCTCGGTCGATAACCCGACGCTGAACCGTTTCTTTGCGCTGCACTACCTGTTGCCGTTCGTGATCGTCGGCGTTGTCGGTCTGCACGTCTGGGCGCTGCACGTCACGGGGTCGAACAACCCGACCGGTATCGACGTCAAAGGCCCGCAGGACACGATCCCATTCCATCCGTATTACACGATGAAGGATACGTTCGGCCTGCTGGTGTTCCTGATCGTTTATGTCGGCTTCACGTTCTTTGCGCCGAACGCGCTGGGCCACCCGGATAACTATATCCCGGCCGACCCGCTGGTCACGCCGGCGCACATCGTCCCGGAATGGTACTTCCTGCCGTTCTACGCGATCCTGCGCGCGATCACGTTCGACCTGAACATCTATCTTGCCGGTGCGGGCGCGATCGGTGCGTACCTCGTCTATCAATATGCCTGGCTGAAGACGCCCAAGCGCCTGCTGCCGGTGAATGATCGCGTTCTGATCATCGTTGCGGCCGTCCTGGCCGTGCCGGGCGGTTTGCTCGCGTTCTTCAAGGACGTCGAATTCCTGGCGCCGGTTGTCGGCAGCATTCCGCTGGCCTCGGTCAGCCTGCTGCCTGCGAAGCTGGGCGGGGTTCTGGCGATGTTCGGTTCGATTGCGATGCTGGTCCTGCTGCCGTTCATCGACAAGCATCCGGTCCGCAGCGCGAACTTCCGTCCGTGGTTCAAAGTGGCCCTGCTGGTGCTGGTGGTTGTCTTTATCCTTCTGGGTATCTGCGGCGCGAAGCCGGCAGAAGGCCTGTGGGTTCCGCTGGCGCAGGTTCTGACGCTGTATTATTTCGGGTTCTTCCTCGCGCTGATCCCGTACCTCAACAACAACGAACCGGTCCGTGACCTGCCGCCGAGCATTCACGAAGCCGTTCTCGCACAAAACAAGGCGTAAGGTATCATGCTGAAAAACATCCTTCTCGGGTCTGTCGTTTTCGTCACGCTCGGCATGAGCGCCCCGGCGGCCATCGCCGCCGAAGGCCACGGTTCGCCGGAGCTTCCGGCCGTCGACTGGAGCTTTGACGGCCCGTTCGGCGCATATGACCGCGCTTCGCTGCAACGCGGTTTTCAGGTGTATAAACAGGTCTGCTCGGCCTGCCACTCGCTCAAGCGCGTGTATTACCGCAACCTTGAGGCACTGGGATATGACGAAAGCCAGATCAAGGCTGTTGCCGCCGATGTGATGGTGCAGGACGGCCCGAACGACGAAGGCGAAATGTTCGAACGCGCCGGCCGCCCGAGCGACCATTTCAAGAGCCCGTTCCCCAACGATCAGGCCGCGAAGTTTGCCAATAACGGCGCGCTGCCGCCGGACCTGTCGCTGATCACCAAGGCACGTGCGAATGGCCCGGATTACATTCACGCGCTGATGATCGGTTACGAACCTGCGCCGGAAGGCGAGGAGCTGACTGCATCCCAACACTGGAACAAATATTTCCCCGGCCATAAAATCTCGATGGCCGCACCGCTGGCCGATGGCATGGTTGCATACGATGACGGAACCGAAGGCACCGTCGATCAGTATGCGAAAGATGTCGTGACCTTCCTCAATTGGGCCGCAGAGCCCGAGCTGGAAAAACGCAAGCAGACCGGGATCAAGGTTATCCTGTTCCTGGCCGTTTTCGCGGGCATCATGTATGCGGTGAAGAAAAAGGTCTGGGCGAACCTTCATTAAGCACCGGGCCGCACCCATTTCAGGACTCCCAGGAGGGCGTCTTCTATGTCTGACAAGGATAAAATGCGCGCCATGCTGGCCAAGGCACGGCTCTACAGACTGGCTTCCGTGATCTTCGCGATCGTCGGGTTGCTGGTCTTTGGGCTGATGTATTTTCAGGCCACGCAGGGGGACTTCCTGTCCGCGATGCGTGATCCTTTCTTTATCGTGGTGGTGGCTTTCCCGTTCCTGCCGGCGGCGGTTTTGTCGTGGATGGCCGGTTCTCTGGAGAAGAAAGTCGCCAACCAGCTTGAATCCCATAAAAAGTAGCCTTAAATTCCTCCTATGAGGGATTCGCAGACAGATATCCTGAGCTTCTGGTTCGAAGAAACCCAGCCGCAGCAGTGGTTTCAGGTTAATCCCGATTTCGACATACTTATCCGCGCGCGTTTTTCCGATGCCTATGACAAGGCAAAGGCGGGTATTCTCGACGACTGGCGGCGCGATGCGGATGGATGCCTGGCGCTATGCCTCCTGCTGGATCAATTCCCGCGTAACATGTTTCGCGGCACGCCCGCGGCCTTCGCCACCGACGGCAAGGCGCTGGTGGTCGCAAAATACGCGGTTGCCAAGGGCTTCGATCAGGTGCTTCCGCCGGTCAAACGCCGTTTCATTTACCTGCCGTACGAACACAGCGAAAATCTGGGCGACCAGCGCAAATGCGTCGAGCTGTTCGAAAAGATGACGAGAGACGACCCGCTGGGGTATGACTACGCGCTCAAGCATCTGAAAGTCATCGAAGCCTATGGCCGTTTCCCGCACCGCAATAAAATTCTTGGCCGGATGAGCACCCCCGAAGAAGAAGAGTATCTTGCCCGTCCGGGCGCGGGGTTCTAACATAGCAGGCAGGAGAACCTGCCCATTACACCGTCCATCCTTTTGATCAATATTATTGCCGGCGTCTGCCTTCTGCTCTGGGGGCTGACATTATTACGTTTGGGCGTCACGCGCGGATTCGGCGCGCAGCTGCGCCGTTTTTTGTCGGCGTGCACATCCAATCGCGTAAAGGCGTTTCTTGCCGGTATCGGCATGACGACGTTGCTGCAAAGCTCGACGGCCACCGTGCTGATCGTGTCGACCTTCGCGGGGCAGGGTATGATCACCGCGGGCGCGGGGCTTGCCGTGGTTCTCGGCGCGGATGTGGGAACATCGCTTGTCGCGCAATTCCTGTCGTTGAAGATGACGTTGTTGATGCCGGTCCTTATGGTCGGCGGGTACATCCTGTTTTCCATCGAGCATTCGGGGAAGATCAAAAACGTGGGGCGCATTCTCGTCGGTCTCGCGCTGATGCTGCTGGCGCTGCAATTGATACGCGACGCGGCGGAGCCGCTGAAAGAATCCGAAACGCTGCCGCTGATCCTCGGCGCGTTGGATCAGGATCCTTTCTTTGCCGTGCTGGTCGCTGCGCTGCTTACATGGATTGCGCATTCGTCGCTTGCGGTGGTGTTGCTTGTCATGTCGCTGACGGCGGGCGGGGCGCTGCATTTAACGCTGGCATTTTACCTGGTGCTTGGCGCGAACCTCGGCGGCACGATTGCGCCGCTGATCGCCACGCTGCGCGACAATCCCGATGCGCTGCGCATTCCGCTGGGCAATCTGCTCGTGCGTCTGGTGGGTGTGTGTATCGCTATTCCGATGCTGCCATTCATTGCGCCGCATGTCGAGGCGCTCGGCGCCGATCATGGCCGCCAGATCGTCAATTTCCATACGAGCTTCAACATCGTGCTGGCGCTGGCTTTCCTGCCGTTTACCGGGATTATCGCGAACATCCTGAAAAAAGCGCTGCCCGCGCGCCTGACGCCGGAAGATCCGGGGAAAGCAAAATATCTCAACCTCAAAGACCTCGATACGCCGTCGGTGGCGCTGGCCGCCGCAACGCGTGAAACGCTGCGCATGGCCGAGCTGATGGAAAAAATGCTCGACGATACGCTGCGTGTTTTCCAGACGAACAACGACAAGCTGCTCGACCGCGTGCGCGAGGAAGACAATACGCTCGACCAGATTTATGGCGAGATTAAAACCTATATGGCGCGCCTGACGCAGGAGTTCATGGACCCGAAAGAGGCGCAGCGTTACGTGCAGATCCTGATGTTCTCGACCAATATCGAACATGCGGGCGACGTCATCGACAAAAACCTCATGCCGCTGGCGCAAAAGAAAATCCGCAACCAGCATAGTTTTTCGTCCGAGGGCATGCGTGAGATCGAGCATATCCACCGTCTCGTCATGGACAGCGTGAAGCTGGCGCAGTCCGTTTTCGTTTCAGGTGATGTGGAAATGGCGCGCAAGCTGCTCGATGACAAAGAAATCATCCGCAAGGCCGAAATCGACGGCATGGCAACGCATATCGACAGGCTGCGCGGCGGCGTTCCGGAAACGATTGCGACCAGCGCGCTTCATCTGGATATCATCCGTGACTTGCGCCGTATCAATACCTATATGACGACAGTGGCGTTCCCGCTTCTGGAAGAGGGTGGGCAGATGAACGCCGTACGCTTAAGACCCCGAATGACAGAGGAACAGCCATGACCGATGCGAGTGCGATTTTAAATGCCAATGGCCTGCCGGGCCTTTCCAAGGGAGATCTGTCTGTTTACTCACCGATCGACGGTGCGTTGATCGGCAAAATTCAGCAGCATAAAAAGGCGGCTGTGGCCGGTATCGTCGATCAATCCGTGACGGCCTTTAATCGCTGGAAGGCCGTTCCGGCGCCGGTGCGCGGCGAGCTGGTCCGTCTCCTGGGTGAGGAGTTGCGCGCGGCGAAAGAAGATCTCGGGCGTCTCGTTACGCTGGAGGCCGGAAAAATATTATCCGAAGGATTGGGTGAAGTGCAGGAGATGATCGATATCTGCGACTTTGCCGTCGGGCTTTCACGCCAATTGTACGGCTTGACGATTGCGTCGGAGCGTCCCGGCCACCATATGCGTGAATCGTGGCACCCGCTCGGCCCTGTCGCCGTTATCTCCGCCTTTAACTTTCCCGTGGCGGTATGGTCGTGGAATGCCGCGCTGGCGTTTGTGTGTGGCGATTCTGTCATCTGGAAGCCGTCGGAGAAAACGCCGCTTACGGCGCTGGCCTGCGGTAAAATTTTCGACAGGGCGGTCAAGCGGTTCCGCGATGCGGGGCATGAGTGCCCCGATGACCTGCTGCAGATCGTGATCGGCGGGCGCGATGTGGGTGAAGCGTTATCCGCGCATCCTTCCATTCCCCTCGTCAGTGCGACGGGCAGCACGCGCATGGGCATCGAGGTGGCAAAGACCGTTTCGGCCCGTCTGGGCCGCTCGCTGCTGGAACTCGGCGGCAATAACGGCATGATTGTCGCGTCGAGCGCGGACATGGATCTGGCGCTGCGCGCGATCCTGTTCAGTGCGGTGGGGACGGCGGGACAACGCTGCACGACGCTGCGCCGTTTGATCGTTCATTCGTCGGTGAAAGTCGATTTGCTCAAAAGCCTGAAGAAAGCCTATGGCAGCGTGCGCGTCGGCAGCCCGCTTGATAAAAACACGTTGATCGGTCCGCTGATCGACAAGGCGTCGTTTGACGGCATGCAGGCAGCGCTTAAAAAAGCGAAGGCGCAGGGCGGAAAAATTCTCTGCGGCGGTGAACGCGTCAAGGTCAAAGGCGCGGAGAGCGGGTATTACGTGACGCCTGCAATTGTTGAAATGCCTGCGCAGAGCGATATCGTGATGCATGAAACATTCGCGCCGATCTTGTATGTGCTCTCATATAAAAAATTCGATGAGGCGATCGCTCTTCACAATGCGGTGCCGCAAGGTTTGTCGTCATGCATTTTCACGGGCGATGTGCGCGAAGCGGAAACGTTCCTGTCGGCCACGGGCAGCGATTGCGGTATCGCAAACGTGAATATCGGGCCGAGCGGCGCGGAGATTGGCGGCGCGTTCGGCGGCGAGAAACAAACCGGCGGCGGGCGCGAAAGCGGATCTGATTCCTGGCGCGCCTATATGCGCCGTCAGACACAAACGGTCAATTATTCCAAGGCGTTACCATTGGCGCAGGGCGTTGTTTTCGACCTGTAAGACCGATTCGTTTTCTCAATATTGAATGGATTCAAACAGATATAAAAAATCTGCTGCGCGTGCGCACGGATTTAAGACTTCGTTCATATTTTTTATGTGAAAATAGAATGATATGGGTCCGGGTATGGATAGCTTTGTCGTGGTCGTTAAACAACTGAAAAACATAAAAGATCAATTCACATCATAGAAATCTTATGTTTTCGCTCTATCTTTAAAGATGAGTGAACGTTTGCGTGCGCTGTTAATTCCGGGTTAAGATTTTTCATTCCTCACAACTGAAAGGGAGAACACTCAATGCATTCTCGTGGTCAAACATCGGCAATGCCTGCGCGTGTACAAGCACTGATGGCGCGTCACAACGCCTTGGCAAAAATGATCGAAAAGGAGCAAACCAGCCCTTCTTCCAGCGATACAAGCCTGCGGAAGCTGAAAAGGGAAAAGCTGCAGATCAAAGATGAGATTGAGGGTATCCGGGATACGCAGTAAATCCCGCAACGACGTAAATGAAGAATTAAAAAACGCGGCCGACGGAATATCCGGGCCGCGTTTTGATTTGATAGGGCGGGCGATTAGTTGTTGTCGGCCCCGGTCCCCGTGCTGCGGATGAAGTTCGAGAAGTCGAACCCACCGAACGGCTTTGCCGTTTCCTGCGGTTCTTCTTCCTGAACCGGGCGGTCTTTTTCCATTTGCGCGAGACGTTCTGCTTTTACAGCGGCAGGGTCTTTGCCTTGCGCCTTGAGGCCTTTGTCGGAAGCGCGTTCCAGTTCCTGATATGTGCACAGGCCCAATTCCGCCGGATGGCGCGGGCGCAGGTTGGAGGAATTGGGATGCGTGCGGTCGCGGACCGATGCAATCGTCGGCTTGGTTGTGCCGACGAGTTTGACGATCTGCGCATCGGAAATTTCCGAGTGATGCTTGAGAATCCAGGCGATGGCATCCGGTTTGTCGCCGCGTTTGGAAACGGGCGTGTAACGCGGGCCTTTTGCGCGCACTTTTACCGCCGGCATATCACCGCGGCCTTTTTTCAGTTTCATCATGTACGATGAATCCTTGATCGCCTTTTCCAGTTCTTCGCGTTCCACTTCGCCGTTGAGGACGGGGTCGCGGCCAACGATGCCCAGACCGACATCTTCGTCGGCGAGAGCCTGAATCTCAATCGTGTGCAGGCCCGTGAAGTTTGAAATCTGTTCAAACGAAAGGGCGGTATTTTCAATCATCCATACGGCCGATGCCTTGGGCATCAAAAGTTTCGGAGCGTCGAGTGCTTTGCTCATGTTTCTCTTCCTTATTCTCTGTCATGCAGACACAGGTCCGCGATGTCGATCCGCCCCTTCGGATCAACCATTTTGACATCAACAATGTCTGGGGAATGGGCGTACTATAGCCCATTTTCGGACAAATGCAACCTTTTCCGCCATCCCTTGCAAAGACCCTTAAAACCGCTAAATTATGGGGAAACAAGGCATTTTTACGAGGAGCCCGCAGTGTTTGACGACGATCTCGACCCCAAGACCAAAAAGCCCGCCAGAAAAAATCTGGAGCCGATGTCGATGGACGAGCTGGAGCATTATATCGTCTCCATGCAGGAGGAAATCGAGCGCGTGCGCGGTGAAATCGCCAAAAAGAAAGCGCATCAGCAGGCTGCGGCCTCTATCTTTAAATCCTGAAGCGCTTGCACAGGTGCGATGGCCGCGCTAAGGTGACAAACATTTTTTAACAGAGTGACGGAGAAACATCATGGATGAGATTGAGCAAAGACTTCGCGAAAGCACGGATGCCTGCATCAAGTCCTATGAATCGTGGCGCGCCAAGGAAAAAGACGGCAATGCGCGCGAAGCCCTGATGGAGGCCGTGCATGAGCTGCGCAAGGTTGCATCGCGTCTTGAAATCGAAATGGCCGTGAGCGAGCGTAACGAAATGGCCGGTAAGCCGTTGCCGATTCCGCCGCACCGTTCGTCCCGCCGTCCGCGTGGCGAAGGCAATGACGACGCGGATGACAATGCGGGCAATGTCGATCCACAGGTGCAGGAACAGTCGCAGCAGAATCGCAATCGCGGCCCGCACCGCCTGCAACGCCGTCCGGATAACGGTGCCAAGCGCAACGCCGAATAGGCGTTTCCCTTAAAACTTATCTTTCATCTTGCGTAAAGCGGCGAAGCCATCGGTGTTCGCCGCACGCAGGAACACATTGGTTTTCATTTCCTGCGTCAATGTCGTCGGGAGGGTCGGGCGGCCATTTGCCGTCAATTTTTTCGCTTCGGCCAATCGTTCCCGGATATCGAGATTGTTTTTTTCGACTGTCTGGGCGAATTCTCCGTTGGCCTGTGTGTATTCATGGCCGCAATAAATCTGCGTATCGCCGGGCAGGGCCATAATTTTTTGCAAGGATGCCCACATCTGTTCCGCGGTGCCTTCGATCAGGCGGCCGCAGCCCATAGAAAAAAGCGTATCGCCTGCAAAAAGAATGCGCGATTTTTCTGCATAGAAACAAATATGCCCGGATGTGTGCCCCGGCGTTTCGATCACGCGCAAACGATCCTCGCCGAAAGGGATAACGTCGCCTTCCTTCATGCCTTGATCGAGATCCGGCATGCGTTTGATATCCGCAGCGGGACCGATGACGGGGCATTCATATTTGCGTTTTAACTGCCGGTTCCCCGCAATGTGATCGGCGTGATGATGCGTGTTGAGGATCATCGCCGGGGTAATGTGCATTTCCGAAAGCGCGATTTCCAAAGGCGTGGGTTCTCCCGGATCGATCACCGCAACGGCGTTTCCGGAATGAAGAATGTAGCTGTAATTATCTTTCAGGATCGGGACGATCGTGACATCTAGCATGATTTTTCCTGCGTTTGGAGCGCATCTGCAAGCCTATGGTCTGCGCTGCCCGGACGCAAGGGTTTTTGCTGCGCCTCGTGCGGCGCCCAGCCGGATAGAAATATGATTTCGAATGTCGCTTCGATGCGGCCGTCTTTGCCTGCGTACATTTCGCGGTATAATTCGCCCGCGCGCGTAAAAAGCGCGCGCGACGACAACCCGCGCGGGCGCGCTTCCATGGCGGCGGTATCGCCTATGCCGCGCAGGTCTTTCATAAGTTTGAAAATATGATCGTATGTCACCGTGAGAAGATCGGAATCGACAACAGGCAGGGCAAATCCCGCGCGCTGCATCAAGGCGCCCATCTGTTGCTTGTCTGCGAAAGGGAACACGCGCGGCGACGCGCCGCCGGTAATATCGAGTTCGGCGCGGGTCAGAACGTCGCGCAGCTGAAACAGCGTTTCGCCGCCGATCATGGCCGCGATAAAAAGGCCATCGGGTTTGAGCGCGCGGCGGATTTGAATAAGGGTGCCCGGCAGATCGTTGACGCCCTGCAGCGTCAGGAGGCTCAGCGTGAGATCGAGCGTGCCGTCGCCGAAAGGAAAAAACTCTTCATCCGCAAGCACGGCGTTTTTTACATTTTTTAGATTACCTTCCGCCATATCGAGCATGGCAAGCGTTTCGATGCCGGCGGCAGACGGGTCCGGCAGCGCGGCGCGTGTTCCGATCTGTACGGCACGGGGGAACTTGCGTTGCACCATCGCAAGGCGGGCGGCCATTTCCTTCATCGCCCATTGATGCAGGAAATTATAATCGCCGGTGAGCGCGGCGGCGCGGTTACGCCGGACGCGTAACGCATTCCGGTCGAAAATCGCAGCAGTGGGGGCGGAAGACGAAAGCGCCGACATGATGTCAGCGCCCCGGCGGTTCGGGATAATTGGTATTGGACGAGGAAGATGATGGAGAAACGGATTCAACCGCGCTGCCTTTCAATGCGACGGGCTGGCCCTTGCTGGCGGAGAACAGGCGGTCGAAGGAGGATTTAGGGCTCATATCGCTGTCTTTCCCGATGGTCGATTTATGGGCAAGACCCACGACCTTCATGAAGCTGTAGTAATTGTCGAGATAGAGCAGTTTATGCAGGTCGACAAGCGGTGTGAGCTTGGTTGCCCCATGCGTGCGTCCCACCTTGCGCCAGCCCGACGTGCCGGCGGTGCTGACCGCGAAGGGGTAGATGCGCTGCGGCGTGACGGAGATGTGGGAGAAGAAGCTTTCGCCCATGCGCGCGACGCAATCGACAGGCACTTCAAACTTTTCGGCAATGAACTTGCGCGCCATTTCAAGGTTGGTGATTTCCTTCGGCAGCGGCAGGGACGGGCAGGACACGAGGAAGCCGTTGCCTTTGTACCGTTGCGGAACCGGAAGATATTGCTCGACGATGCCCGCCATGACTTCGCCGTTGATGCTGCGGGTGAGGGGCAGAATAACCGCGATATTCATGCTTTTTTCTTCGGTCACGGCAAATTCCATCGTGCGCGAGGCCAGCCCTTCGATGCCGCCGTCGACCTGCCCTTCGTCGACGAAGACGGAATGGACGGTGCGGAGCTGGCCGGCCGTGCCGCGCACTTCTTTATAGCGGTGATCCGTCTCGCCCATGCGCGCGATGATTTTTTCAAGGCGCGTTACTTCCTCAGGGTGTTCTTCCTTAAGCACCAGCGGGCAATCGGCCCATGCCTGATAAGGGATTTTCAGTTTTTCGAAAAGCGCGAGGATCTGGATTTCCATGCGGCCGGAAGGAATGAGGCCCACGCCGATGGCATTCAGGATCACCTGCGCTTCGATTTCGCGCAGACGGCCGCGTGTGGAAAATCCGTCGATCTCTTCGCAGATTTGCGGCAGCGTTATCGGCCCCGTCGGCTTTTCCACGTTGAGATAATGGGTTTCGATGCGTTCATCAATGGAGTCAGGGGCCGGATAAAACCCCGGGCCGTTTTCGAGTTCCGCGCTTTGCGTTGGTTTAAGGCCGAGGTTGTTCTGCGCGAAGCGGACGACGCTTTTAAAGTCGTGCGGGCGCACGTCCTGAATACGGTCGAGAGGAACGGCGACGGCTTCCGTCATGTGCCCAGACCATTTCTTTCCGTCAAGGTTAGGCCCGTTGCGCGGAACGGCGTTGACGATACCGCGCGGCAAGCCTTCATGCACGAACACGCGCAATTGTCCGTCTTCGGCGATGCGATAGGGGATGATTTCCGCGGTTTCGACACCGCGGCTGATGATGTCGTAGATGCGGCCCTCGACATCGTCGCGCATGGCGGAGATCTGCAGCCTTCCGCCGGTGGCGTTGCGCAGCGGTTTGCGTTCCTGCAGCACCAGCGATTTACCGACACCCATCTTCTGCGCAACGGCAATGAAGCTTGTGGCGGGATTCCCCAAAGGGTTGCCGTTTTCGTCGAGCAGCTTGAATTTCTTTTCAAAGCGCGTCTTGATGGTCTGTTCGTCCCAGTGCGGCGCGGTGTAGAGAACGCGGGAACCCATCGAGCGTAAAGCGCGGCGGTAATCGCGCTCCGTAAAGAAGGTGTATTCCTTGCCTAGTTCGGAATCCCAGTTTTCGATGTCGTCCTTACGCAGGACGAATTCATGCGCCCATTTTGCGGGCAGGCGGAACAGCCGCGTGCGGGGGAAGCGGGCGGGCAGTTCCTCAAGATAGAATCCGCGGTGCGCGGGGTTGTCGAAGGGGCGCGCTTTTTCCGAATATTCGACCAGAAGATCGGGAGCGGAGATTTTGCGGTCGGAAAATTCAACGCGCGCTTCATCCGGTATTTCGATCGTCACATAGCCTTCGCCGGGCATGGCGAAATCTTCGATGAACAAAAGGCCGTCGGGCTTGAGAAGGTCGAACTGTTCGCGCAGCGCGGCAAGCACGGCCTGATCGTTACAGCGGTTGGCCGAGTAAATTTCATGCAGGGCAAAAGAATTGATGATCGCATCGAGTGTTCCCGGCACTACGGCGGGTGGGCCCTTAGGGTCCATCGCGCGGTATTCGAGGTTGGGCAGGGCGTATTCCTTGGCGGCGGCACGCGCCGTTTTGGCATCGCGGGTCAGGCCGATGAAATTGTGCTGCGGATTCATGGCTGCCATGGCGAAGACGAGCGCGCCGCTGCGGCAGCCCATCTTGGCGATCAGCGCGCCGGGTTCAAGCACGAGGTGAGCCATCGTAAACCACGCCGTGCGGATGAGCGCGGACGGAAGCGATTCAATTTTGTCGCGCTGATCGGCGGAGATTTCAGCAGGCGGGGCGGAGTCGGTTGAAGCGGGGGGGCGTGCGCTCGCGCTGAAGCCGCGATCCGTCGCGGTGGCCAGTTTCTGCACGCCGTTGGTTTTAAGCAAGCCGGTCTGTCCCATTCCAATTACACGTCGTTTAAGGCCGAACGTTATCCGCCGCAGAGTTTTTTTGTTATAGTGGGGGCGATGTATTAGCTATAAATAGTAGAGCGCAAAAAGTAAACTATGATTCTGAAAAATATACATAAATTTCGCGCAACAAAATTACCCAAAGCGATGATCGATATGGCTATCGACACGGTGCTTCCGCCGCGCTGCCCGATTTCACATGAGATTGTTGAGCGACAGGGAACACTTTCGCCGCAGGCGTGGGGCAGTCTGCGCTTTATTTCCGCGCCGTTCTGCGCGGCTTGCGGTGTGCCGCTGGAAATCGATGTCGGGAAAGATATATGCTGCGCTGTTTGCATTACGGAAAATAAAAACTATGACGTTGCCCGTGCCGCGCTGGTCTATGACGATGCATCCCGGTCGCTGATCCTGGGTTTCAAGCACGGCGAC
>CAYPCP010000007.1:0-36344 GCA_964409255.1 uncultured Pseudobdellovibrionaceae bacterium | reverse complement strand
GGGGTCTGAACGAACAGGGCAAGAAAATCTCCAAACGCGATCTGGAGAAATTCACGGATGCGGATGGGTATAACCGCTACGATCCTTACTCCCTCATCAAGCGTTATGGTGCGGATGCGCTGCGTTACTGGGCGGCGAACAGCCAGCTCGGTAAAGACCTGCGCTTCCATGAACGTGAAGTGAAGGACGGCCGCAAGATCGTCGTGAAACTCTGGAACGTCGCGCGTTTGGCGTTCAAATACATGGAAGATTTCGATCCGAAGAAAGACTTCGTCGCGCTGGACAAACGTCCGGTAGAAGACCGCTGGATTGTTTCCGAACTCTCCAAAGTCGCGAACCGCATGTCGGAATCGTTTGAGAAATATGACTACGCGACCGGCAAGGAAGCGATGCATAAGTTTTTCTGGATCACCTATTGCGACAATTACCTTGAACTGGTGAAAACGCGCTTCTGGGAAAATTCCGGCTGGAGCGAGCAGGATCGCCGCGCCGCGCAATCGACGCTGTATGAAACGCTGCGCACGATTGTCGGCCTGATGGCGCCGTATCTGCCGTACATCACGGAAGAAATTTATCAGAAGGCGAACAAGTTCGGCGAAGACTCCGTTTCGCTGCACGTCAGCCCGTGGCCGGAAGTGAAAGCAGTTGCTTTCGACGATCAGACGCAGATCGATGTCATCCTCGGCACGCTCTCCAGCGTTCGCAAGCTCCGCACCGAGCAGCAGATCGGGCAGGGCGCGATTTTGAAAGAGGTCGTGATCCATGCCGACGGCAAGCTCGCGGAAATGGCGAAGTCGCTGGAAACATCCCTGAAGAACGCGGCGCGGGCATCCAGCATCCGTTTCGGGGCGGCCGCGAACGAAACCGGGGTTGAGGGTCTGCGCGTCGATATCGTGCCCGATCCGGATGCCCAGCAGGCCGCCGGTTAATTTACGGAACATCCCCGCCGGGACTGAAAAATCTGTATAAAAAGACGAGAAGGTTTCTCGCCTCTGTAACGTATCACCCTAGATAAGCGAATATCGGGTGAAGCGTTTTGTCCGCTTAACGCATTGTTTTTCATAATTAATTTAGCGTGAGGCTTTTTTGCGACCGACCGGCACTTTCAAGATTGTCCTTCTTGCCGGGGCGTTGACCCTGTCCGGGTGCGGCCTGCATGAGATCAATGAAAGCCCCGCGCCGATAGTCCGGGGCGCCGCGGCCTATAGCACGGGGACGGCGGGCAGCGAAGCGCCGGGCGTGTGGTACCGCCGGTTCGGGGACCAGAAACTCAACCTTATCATCGAGGAAGCGCTGGCGAAAAACCTGACGGTCGCGCAGGCGCTGGCGCGGCTGGACCAGGCGGGCGCGGTGACACGCGGCACGACATCGAACCTGTTCCCCAAGATTAATGCCGAAGCGAACAGCCGCAAGACATGGGAAGACGGCGACGGTCGTGAAGGCGTATCGCAGCTTGGCGGCGCGCTGGCGTGGGAGGCCGATTTCTTCGGCCGCATCCGTTCGCAGATCGAGGCCGACGATTACAGCGAGCGTGCCGCCGCGGACGACGTCGCCGCCACGCGCCTCGCGCTGACCGCCGATATCGCGGAAGCGTATTTCAGCGCGATCGGCCAGCATCTCAAGCTCGTGCGCCTCGAACAACAGGAAGACGCGGATGTCGAGCTGATGGATCTCAACGAGATGCGTTTCAACGAAGGACTCGGCACGCAGGTCGACGTCCTGCAGCAGCAGGCACAGCTTGCGGATACGCAAAGCCTGATCCCGCCGGTGGAATCCAACCTGCGCGTGTTTGAAAACACGCTCGACGTGCTGGCAGGACAGGCGCCGGACGCGCAGGACCGCACGGCGCGCAGCGATATCCTGCCCGCCGACAGCGCGCTGCCGAAAATCGGCGTGCCGTCCGATCTTTTGCTGAGCCGTCCCGACCTGCGCCGTTTGAAAAACCAGATGATCGCGCAGGATGCGGAAATCGGCGCGGCGATTGCCGACCGCCTGCCGCGCGTGACGCTGACCGGCTCGCTGCTTATGGCGGACGGCGCCGGGTTTACGGGGCCGATCGGCACCGTGCTGGGCTCGCTGGTCGCGCCGCTGATCGACTGGGGGCAGCGCCGCGCCGAAGTCGTGCGGAACGAAGCGCTGTATACCGAACGCCTCGCGGCATTCACGCAGGCCTATCTTGAAGCGGTCGCCGACGTGGAGAACACGCTTTATCAGGAAGACCGCCAGCGCGAATATGTCGCGCGATTGGAGACGCGCCGCAGCCTCCTGCTCGATACCGCCGCCAAGGCGCAGGCGTCGTACAATGAAGGCCTGACCGATTATCTGCCGGTGCTTGATGCCGTCAAAGATCTGCGCGCCGTCGAACGCAGCCTGATCGACCAGCGCGTGGCGCTGACGCTGCTGCGCGTGCGCCTCTACCGCGCGCTGGGCGGCGAAATTCCCAGTTATTCCGACATTCCCTCGACCGTAACGCCAAGGACATAAATCATGAAGGGCAAACACATTATCCTGATCGCTTCCGTCGGCGCCGCCGTGGCCGCCGGGACGTTCCTGGCCTCGGGCGTTCTGGCGCAAAAGCCGGATGATAAAGGCGGCAAGGGCGCGCAGCAGCAGCGCGCGCAGCCCGTCATCGTCGCGCCGGTCAAACGCGAAATGTTCGTCGAGCGCGGCGAGGCGCTGGGCACGCTCAAGGCCCGCGAAACCATCATGGTGACGTCACAGGTCGCGGAAACGATCAGCGCCATCAATTTCGACGACGGCGTGCGCGTCGAAGCGGGACAGGTGCTGGTCGAAATGACCAGTGCAGAAGAAGCCGCGCAATTGCAGGAAGAGCGCGCGACGGTGAACGAAGCCGCGCGTCAGGTGGAGCGGCTCAGGCCGCTGGTCGCGCAGGGCGCCGCCGCGAAATCGCTGATCGACCAGCGCCGCCGCGAGCTGGAAACGTCCGAAGCGCGTCTCAAGGCGATTGAATCGCGCCTCGAAGACCGCATCATCCGCGCGCCGTTCCCCGGCGTGGTCGGGCTGAGAAATGTCAGCGTCGGCGCGTTGGTGCAGCCGGGAACGCAGATCACGACGCTCGACGACGACAGCGTCATGAAGCTGGATTTCACGGTGCCGTCCGTCTATCTGACGGAAATAAAAATCGGCCTGCCGATTATTGCGACGTCGCGCGCGCTGCCGGGCCGGGAATTCAAGGGCGAGGTGTCCGCCATCGCCAACCAGATCGATCCCGTCACGCGGTCGATTTCCGTGCGGGCGCTGATCCCCAATCCGGACGCGGCGTTGAAGCCGGGCCTGTTGATGACCGTCGCGCTGCTGAAGAACGACCGCGAAACGATCGTCGTGCCCGAAGAAGCGCTGATCCCCGAAGGGAAAAAGAATTTCGTTTTCGTCATCAACGATAACGTCGCGGAAAAACGCGAAGTGCAGATCGGCGTCCGCCAGCCCGGCGACGTCGAGATCCTGTCCGGGCTGAGCGAGGGGGAGATCATCGTCACGCACGGCACGTTCCAGGTCCGCCCCGGCGCGAGCGTGAATATCCGCGCGCAGGAAACGGGCAAGGAAACATTGCCCGAGCTTCTTAATCAGAAATCGAGCGCGGCAGGCGCGGACACCCCGGCAAAGGCGGCCCCGTAATGCTTCTGTCCGATATATCCATCAAGCGGCCGGTCTTTGCGTCGGTTATTTCGCTCCTGCTGATCGCGTTCGGACTGGTCGCGTTCGAGCGCCTGCCGCTGCGGGAATATCCGGACATCGATCCGCCGATCGTCACCGTCAGCGTCAATTACCCCGGCGCGGCGGCGAACATCGTCGAAACCCAGATCACCGAAATCGTCGAACAGCGCGTCGCCGGGGTCGAGGGCATCCGTTTCATGTCGTCGACCAGCGAGGACGGGCGTTCGCGCATTTCCATCGAATTCGACGTCGGCCGCGATATCGACGCCGCGACCAACGACGTGCGCGACCGCGTATCCGGGCTGCTCGACAACCTGCCCGAGGAAGCCGACCCGCCGGAAGTCACGAAGGCGGATTCCTCGGACGAAGTCATTATCTGGTTCTCGCTGGTCAGCGAGGCGCTGACGGTGCCCGAGCTGACCGATTATGCGGAGCGTTATCTGGTCGATCGTTTCTCGGTCATCGACGGCGTGTCGCAGGTGCGCGTCGGCGGCGCACAGAGTTACGCGCTGCGCGTGTGGCTCGACCGCGACGAACTGGCGTCGCGCGACCTGACCGTCACCGATGTGGAAAACGCGCTGCGCGCGGAAAACGTCGAGCTTCCGGCCGGCAGCCTTGAATCCGTCGAGCGTCAGTTCACGGCGCGCGTCCAGCGCACCTTCCGCAAGCCCGAAGAGTTCAGGAACCTTGTCCTGTCGCGCGGGGCGGACGGGTATCTGGTTCGCCTGGGCGACGTCGCCCGCGTCGAACGCGGCGTGGTCGAGGACCGCACGATGTTCCGCGGCAACGGCGTGCCGATGGTGGGCCTTGGCATCATCAAGCAATCGACGGCGAACACCATCGCCGTGGCCCGGGCGGCGCAGGACGTGGTGACGCGCCTTAACGACGAATTGCCCGGCGATCTCAAGATCGTCGCGAGTTACGATTTGTCCGTTTTCATCAGCGCCGCCATTCACGAAGTGTATGTGACGCTGTTTATCGCCATCGTGCTGGTTATTCTGGTGATCTATGCGTTCCTGGGAAGCCTGCGCGCCACGCTGGTGCCGGCGGTGGCGGTGCCGGTGTCGATCATCGCGACATTCCTCGTGCTGTACATGCTCGGCTTTTCAGTCAATCTCCTGACGCTGCTGGCGCTCGTGCTCGGGATCGGCCTTGTCGTCGACGACGCGATTATCGTGCTGGAAAATATCGTGCGGCGCATGAAGGAAGAAAAGGAAACCCCGCTGGTCGCGGCCTATAACGGCACGCGGCAGGTGGGCTTCGCCGTGATCGCGACGACGCTGGTGCTGGTCGCGGTGTTCGTGCCGATCACGTTTCTGGAGGGTAACCTGGGCCGCCTGTTCGGCGAATTCGCGATCGCCATGGCGGCGTCGGTCTGTTTCTCCGGCCTTGTCGCGCTGACGCTTTCGCCGATGCTCGCCTCGAAAATCCTTAAAAGCAAAGACGATGAATCGTTCGTGGCGAAAAAGATCGATCATTTCTTTGACGGGGTGCGGGTGCGCTATGCGAAATTCGTCCGCTACCTGATCGGCGTGCCGGTATTGTCGGTCGGGATTTTCGCCGCCGTGCTGGCCGTGATGGTGCTGTTGTTCCTGCGCATCCCTTCGGAATACGCGCCCAAGGAAGACCGCGGCGCGTTCAACATCAGCGTGACGGGACCGGAAGGCGCGTCCTACGCGTATATCGAAGAATACATGAACGAGATCGAACGCCGCCTTCTGCCCTATGTCGAAAGCGGCGAGGTGACGCGCCTGATCGTGCGGGCGCCGGGCGGCTTCGGACAGGCGGCGGCTTTTAACTCGGGCGCGGTCGTCGTCGTGCTGGCCGACTGGGCGGACCGCCGCGCAGGCGAAGTGATCATGAACGAAATGCGCGGCAAGCTTGCCGACCTGCCGGGCGTGCGCGCGTTCCCCGTGATGCGTCAGGGCCTGGCCAGCGGCGCGAACAAGCCGGTGCAGTTCGTGATCGGCGGCGGCACGTATGAGGAGCTGGCGCAGTGGCGCGACATCCTGCTCGAAAAAATCAACGAGAATAACCCGGGCCTTGTCGACGTCGACTGGGACTACAAGGAAACCAAGCCGCAGCTGAATATCGAGATCGATTACGACCGCGCCGCCGAACTCGGCGTCAGCGTGACGACCATAGGCCGGACGCTCGAAAGCATGATGGGATCGCGCCGCGTGACGACCTATATCGAGGACGGCGAGGAATACGACGTCATCGTCGAGGGGGAGCGCGACACGCAGCGCACGCCCTCGAACATCGAAAACATCTATGTCCGGTCGGATCGCAGCAACGCGCTGATCCCACTGGCCAGCCTCGTAACAATCACGGATTTCGCGGAATCGAAAACGCTTAACCGTTACAACCGCGTCCGGTCGATCACCATCCAGGCCGGCCTCCAGGAAGGCTACACGCTGGGGCAGGCGCTGAAATACCTTGAGGACCTTACGCGCGAAAACCTGCCCGCCGAAGTCATCATCGATTACAAGGGTGAATCGCAGGAATACAAATACGCCGGCAGTTCGATCATCTTCGTGTTCATTCTCGGCCTGTTCGTCGTCTATCTCATCCTCGCGGCGCAGTTCGAAAGCTGGATCCACCCGTTCATCATCATGGTGACCGTGCCGCTCGCGATGGCGGGGGGACTGCTGGGCCTGTGGATGTTCGACAGCTCGCTCAACATCTATTCGCAGATCGGGCTGATCGCGCTGATCGGCCTCGCGGCGAAGAACGGCATCCTGATCGTCGAGTTCGCCAACCAGCTGCGCGACGAGGGGATGGAGTTCGTCGAAGCGGTCATCGAGGCCTCGCAGATCCGCCTGCGCCCGATCCTGATGACCAGCATCACGGCCGCCGCGGGCGCGGTGCCGTTGATCATCGCCAGCGGCGCGGGATCGGAAACGCGCGCCGTCATCGGCATCGTCATCATGATGGGGGTGATGGTCGCCGCATTCTTCACGATCATCGTCGTGCCGGTCGCCTATACGATCCTGGCGCGCCGCACGGGTTCGCCGCACCGCGTATCGGAGCAGCTGGAGCGTGAACTGCATGTGAAGGAATCAGACCCGGACAGGGTCTAGGGCGTTCAGTGGTCTTTCCACCATAGCTGGAGAAGCTGTTTCTGCTTTTGCAAAAACTTGTATCTTTCCTGCATGTCGGGATTTTCATCGAGGATTTTCAGGACATAAGCCTCTTCCTGAGCGGAAAGCTCGCCATCGATCAGCGCCTGTATGTCCCACTCAGTAATTGTACCTTTTTGTCCCATAGCCTTAACCCTACTCTTCCTTTATACCTGAAAAACCACGGATTTAAGTAAAAAGTTCCGGTTTATTTTCCCCGGAACCAACCGCCGCCCGGCGGCGTTGGCCGGGTAGAACGCATTATTTTTGGATATTTTAACAAAAGGAGTCAGACATGCTTGGTTGGGCTTTAACATTTTTAGTCGTGGCGATTATTGCCGGAGTGCTGGGTTTTGGCGGCGTGGCCGCCGTATCGGTCGAGATCGCCCAGATACTTTTCGTCGTTTTCCTCGTCCTGTTCGTCATTGCCGCCGTTATTGGGGCGCTGCGCGGACGGACGCCCCCGGTCGCCTGATGGACCTGAGAAGGTCGACGAAACGGCGCTTTTCTGCGGAAGAGCGCCGTTTTTTGTTGCCCGGCCGGGCGTAAACGGCTCTTATGGGGAGCCTCTCACACGACCGCCGCGAAAGACGCTTATATATGAAAAACGTAATATTCGTCCGCAATTTCCTCCTTCTGTTCGGATTTCTGAGCCTGTGCGTCGGGGGGATGGGTTTCTACATCTATAAGTCCAGCCGCGAGCTGAATTTTACCGACAACTGGGTCTTCCATACGCAATCGACCATTCTGGAGACGCAGGAATTCATCACGGCGGTGCAGGGGATGGTCGCGAGCCAGCGCGGTTATCTTTTGTCGGGCGACAAGAAATTCCTCGACCTGTTCGAAGCGAACAAGAACAAGGCGTCACAGCATCTCGCCTCGCTCGGCGACAAGACCAAGGACAACGCGTCGCAGCAGACGCGCCTTGCCGAACTGCAGCAGAACCTGTTCAAGCTGACGGAGGCGCTGTCCGCGTCGATCGGCAAGGTGCAGAAACAGGAAATAAAAACCGCGCAGCTCAATTCTGGGGAACTTCAGTCCGAGGAGCGGGACGGCATCCTGCGCGTCGCGGGCAATATCCTGAATGAAGAATACACGCTGCTGACGCTGCGCGCGGACATCTTGCAAAAGCGCACGCGCGAATATCATTATACTTTATTCATCGGCGCGACGGCGTCGGCGATCCTGCTTTTGCTGCTCAACGGCTTCCTGCTCAGCGCGCAGGCCAAGCGCAGCCGCGCGGAAAGCTCGCTGCGCATCGCGGAAGACCGGCTTCAGCTTGCCATTCGCGGTGCCAATGACGGTATTTTCGACTGGGACCTTGTCGGCAACGACATGTACTGGTCGCCGCAATACAAGGCCATGCTGGGCTATGACGACGCGGATATCGATGCGTCGGTGGAATCGTTCAATACGCTGATCCATCCCGACGATAAGAAAAATTACTGGAACACATACAACGAATATGCCAACGGCAACATGTCGGAATTCTCGCACATCTTCCGCATGCAGCATAAGATCGGCCGGTGGGTATGGGTCAACGCCCGCGGCAAGGCGATGTATAACACGGATGGCAAGCCGATCCGTTTCAGCGGCGCGCACACCGACGTCACGCACATCAAGGAATACGAGATGCAGCTGGAGGCGGCGAAGGAAGCGGCCGAAAAGGCCAACGCCGCGAAAGGGGATTTCCTCGCGCATATGAGCCACGAAATCCGCACCCCGCTTACCGCGATCGGCGGCATCGTGGAGATTTTCAACCAGAACATCGACGTCTTCGACGACAAATATAAAAAGCTTGTCCGCACGCTGGGGTCGAGCGCGGCCAGCTTGAAAGATCTTATCACCGACATTCTCGACTTCTCCAAAATCGAGAGCGCGGAGATCGACCTCACGAATGAGAAATTCCTTCTCAAGGACCTGTTCGCGCAGGTCATCAGCATTACGTCCGTGAAAGCGCAGGAAAAGAACCTCGATTACCGTTTCGATTACGACGAGGTGGGCGATACGTATTTTAACGGCGATAAGGCGCGCCTGCGTCAGGTTCTCATCAACCTTATCGGCAATGCCGTGAAATTCACGGACCGCGGGTTCGTGCGCGTGACGACCGCCATCGAAGACGTGGCCGAAGGGCATCTTCTGGTCATCAAGGTCGCCGACAGCGGGATCGGGATCGCCACCAACGCGCAGGAAATGATTTTTGAAAAATTCCGCCAGGCCGATTCATCGGTGTCGCGCCGTTACGGCGGGACGGGGCTGGGCCTGCCGATCAGCAAAAGCCTTGTCGAGCTGATGGGCGGCAAGATCGATGTGGACAGCGCGCTCGGCACGGGGTCGACCTTTACCGTTCACCTGCCGATGAAGGAGCGCGTGACCGACGCCGACAAACGCACCGGCAACGATATCCGCATTCAAAAACACAACGACAAGCTCAAGCAATCCATCGACGGACAGAAGCGCATCCTGCTGGTGGAGGATTACGAAGGAAACATCGTCGTGCTGGGCCATATCCTCGATACGCTCGACTGCGTGCATGACGTCGCGCGCACGGGGGTTGAGGCGATCGATCTTTGGAAGGAAAAGCATTACGACCTGATCCTCATGGACGTGCAGATGCCGGAGATGGACGGCCTGACCGCCACGCGCGGCATCCGTAAGCTGGAAAGCGAACAGGCGCTCGACGAAACGCCGATCATCGGCCTTACGGCGCACGCGCTGGTCGCGGATAAAGAGAAATGCATTGAATCGGGGATGAACGATTACCTGTCCAAACCGATCGACGAAGTCGCGTTGAAAGATGCCATTCTCCGGCATCTGGATAAAAAACAGCCCGGCGGGGAAAGCCGGGCTGCCTGATGTCGTCTTCGTAACCTTGTCAGGCGGCGAGACGTGATTCCTTACGGCCCGAAGAGCCTGCGAATGCCTCGCTGTCGTCATTGCCGGCTTCCATAACCTCGACCAGCTGCGCACGGGCGCGGGACAGGCGGGAGCGGACGGTGCCGACCGGGACGCTGAGCATGTCGGCGACTTCCTGATACTGCATCCCTTTGATACAGACCATGACCAGAACGTCGCGGTGTTCGTCGGAGAGTTTCTCCATCGCGCGACCGACGGCTTTCACCTCGGACTGCGTGTCCTGATCGGCTTCAACCGACTGGCTGCCAATAATATCTTCCGGGTCATACTGGCTTTCAAATTTAACCTTGCGGCGGTAATCCGTCACGAAAAGATTAAACATAATTTTGGAGGTCCATTTGAACAGGTCGGTCCCATCCTGAAAGTAATCTTTTTTCTCCAGGGCGCGCAGGACGGTCGATTGCAGCAGATCGTCAGCTTCCACCGGGTTACGGGTCAGGCGAATGGCAAACTTACGCAGGTTGTCCATTTCTTTTACGAGTGCTTGTTCTTTAAACATCTTTTAGCTCCTTGGTTCGAGGTGATCCCCATGCATCCAAGGTTAGCCCCCCTTCGTAACGAAGATTTGTCAGGTTTGTTTCACGCGTGAAAAAGTTTGTTTCATTTCTGTAACAAACGGGCTATATAGGTGACATAACACACATAAAAGGGGTTGTTATGGGTAAAGCCCGCGTTTTGAGCGTAGATGACGACGCCGGTCTGCAGACCGTAGTGACGCATTACCTCGAATCGGAAGGCTATGAAGTGCTCTCCGCCGAATCGGGCGATGCCCTGAAAAAACGCCTCGAAATCGAAACCCCGAATATCATCCTGCTGGATCTGGTCCTGCCCGACACGGACGGGCTGAGCCTGATCACGCATCTCAAAACATTGCCGCATAAAATCCCGGTGATCGTCGTCAGCGGCAAAAGCGATACGACGGAAAAAATCGTCTGCCTTGAAATGGGCGCGGACGATTACATCACCAAGCCGTTTGAAATGCGCGAGCTGTCGGCACGCATTAAAGCCGTTCTCCGCCGCAGCGAGGAAACAGCGCAACCCGCCGCCGCGAACGCGCCCGGCGAAACGCAAAATGAGCGCGTGGCCTTCGGCCCGTGGGTAATGGACCGTTCGCGCCTTCAATTGTTCGACACGAAGGAGCAGTCGGCCGACCTGACCACCGGGGAGTTCAAACTGCTCGATGCGCTGGTCCGCGCGCACAACCGCGTTCTCAGCCGGGAAAAGCTGTTCGAGCTGACGCGCGAAAACGAATACGATTCCTATGACCGGGCCGTCGATATCCAGATCGGCCGCCTGCGTAAAAAGCTCGGCGACGACCCCAAATCCCCCGTCTATATCAAGACCGTGCGCGGGGCGGGATATATGTTCACAGGCCCCGTGGATACGCCCCACGCTTAAGACCCCCGCGGAACTTTTCAAGATATAAAGCCGTTTGCCTTTCATAGAAATGAAAGGAGATTTCCCATGTCCAAGGAAAAACAAACCACCGAATATAATGAAATTGATGATATTAAAAACGATCTTCAATCCCTTAAGTCTAACGTCGTCGCTCTGACGCAGCATCTCACCGCCAACGGTGCCGATCATCTGGGTCAAATCGAAGGCAAGGCCGCAAAAACCGCCGCCAAGCTGAAAGCCGAAGGCGCCCGCCGTTACAAAGAGGTCGAGAATCAGGTCCGCGAAAAACCGGGTCAGGCTCTCGTTATCGCTTTTGCCGGCGGCCTGCTGGCCAGCCTGCTGCTCAGCCGGAGAGGCTAGCCATGCTGTCCGCCATCGCAAAGCAGATTGTGGTGGATGGCATTGCAAACGCCGCGACGCGTAAAACCCGCAACACCTCGGCCGGATACGGGCTTTATGCCCTGGCCGGGGGCATCGGGATTATCGGCGTGGTGTTTCTATCCATCGCAATATATGGCGTCCTGCTGAACAGCTTTACCATGCCGGTCGCCGCCAGCATTACGGGCTTCGGGATTTTGATCCTGTCGGGCCTGTTGGTTCTGGTCGGCAAAAACATCACCGGTAAAATGGACAGCAAACGCCTTCGGGAAGAAGCGCAGCAAGTCGATGTTCTGGTCAGCCAGGTGATCGATGGCCTCATGGAGGAAATCGAAGATCCTGTGCGTGAAAACCCCAAAATGGCCATGGCCCTTGCCGGACTGGCGGGATTGATGGTCGGGGGGCGGCTTCACTAGGAACAAATCTGTGTTATATTCGTTTACCCGTTAACCTAACCTGATTTTTACAGAGGAAATTATAATGAATAAAATTGTTATGACGCTCGGTCTGTTCGCCGTTCTCGCTACCGTATCCGCCTGCACCAACACGGTGGATGGCGCGGGCCGCGACATCGAAAAAGCGGGCCAGAACCTTCAACGGTCGGTCAATAATTAATCGTTAGCTCTGTTTTTGAAAAAAGCCGCCTTCGGGCGGCTTTTTTTATGCCTGCGATGTGCGGGAACCCGCCTTTAACCGCAGCGTTTATATCTCATATTCATCATGCATACAGGAGAAATAGATAATGAACTGGCAGGTACAGAAAATTTGCACCGATATCAATAATTACGAACTGACCGTCGAGCGTCAGAAAGCGTCATGGACGTGCGAGCAGAAAATTGAAAGCTGGAAATGGGCGGTCGCGTATCGTGGCGCCATCGTTGCCCAGGGAACCAGCCAGGACGAAGCGCAGGCCCGCGCGCTGGCGGAGAAAAACGTACCGCTGTAAGGAACCTTTAAGGCCGACGATCCGTTTTTCACCCATCTGGGATTTATTTTATCAAAGGAGAACAACATGAAAAAATCAATTCTCATGGGCGTTTCGGCTCTGGCCCTGACGATCGCGATGCCCGCATTGGCACAAAATGCCGTTAAGACAGAAGAAGGCCGTCCGGTGACGGTTGAAGGTCCGAACAGTTACACCAAAGCCGATGACGCACGCGCCGCCGGCAAGATCAATTCGGAAAAAGTTGAAAAAGGTTTAAGCGACGCCGGTGACGCGATCGAGAAAACCGCAGACGATATCGGCGATTCCGTGACTGAGGCCTATCGCGATATGCGCGATTATTTCAACGGCCAGCAAGGCCCGCAGGACATTAAAAACGTCAATGTCGCCGCATCCCAGACCGCCACGGGCATGATCGGCCAGCCGGTCAAGGATGTCAGCGGCAAGAAAATCGGCAAGGTCCATGACATCATCGTCGACCGTGACGGCAACGCCCAGATGGTCGTGCTGTCGGAAGGCGGGATCATGGGGCTGGGCGATAAACTCGCCGCGTTCGATTACGGCGTGATCATCAACCGCAATGAAAAAGGCGATGTGATCTCGACACTGACGAAAGAAGCCGTCGACGGTGTTGCGGAGTTTTCCTATGACACCAGCAAAAAAGGCGACAAGGTCCGCGTGATGCCGCAAGGCGGGATCAGCGTTGCCAAAATTCTCGATGGCGAACTGCTGGGTCCCGATAATAAATCGGTGGCGGCGGTCGATAACGTCGGTTTCCGCGCCGGCAAGGCCGACACGCTGATCGTGACCTTCAACAAGGTTCTTGGCCTTGGCGGTCAGAAAGCCGTCATGCGCTATAACGATATTGCCCTCGTTGAGAAAAACAGCGAAGTCGATTTCCAGCTGACAGCGCAACAGGCAGCGCGCTTTGAAAGTTTCAAAGCGACGGCCAGCAATTAATCAACCCAATCTTTATTAAAGGAGAACGTCATGAATAAAGATATCATTCAAGGTAAATGGTCCCAGGTCAAAGGCGATGTGCAAAAGAAATGGGGCGAACTGACCAACGACGATCTGGATCAGATCGAAGGAAACCGCGAGAAACTCGTCGGAAAAATCCAGGAAGCCTATGGCCGCACCCGCGAAGCGGCGGAAAAAGAACTCAAGGAATGGGAAAACAGCCGTGCGGCTTAATTGACCCATTCCTTGTTGAAGAACGCTCCCCCCGCGCGGGGGAGCGTTTTTTTATGCCGGAACTTCCCCCCGGACGGGGCGTTGGTGAAATGAACGGCAAACAGGAGATTATGATGAAAAACCCAATTGTAGACGGACATGTCGAAAGTTTTGAAAGCATCGTCGCATATTGCTGTGGCAGTCCGAAAGGCGATGAATTGCCGCAGGTTGCCGGTATCGACGATATCGCCATCGACGTGTTCAATGATTTGACGGCCATGCCGCGCGAGGTCGCGGCGGCATATCTGCATCATCAGATGGATGATGAGAACGTATTTCATTAGTCCATAAAAACGAAACAAGGAGGTTATGATGAAACAGGCCATGAAGATTTTTTGCGTGCTTTCCCTGTGCGTTATGCTGGCCGCTTGCGGCAATTCTCGAGGTGAACGTGCCTTAAGCGGCGGCGCTATCGGCGCAGGGGTAGGGGCGGCCGGCACGGCGCTCACAGGCGGCAGCGCCTGGGGCGGCGCGGCCCTTGGCGGTGCCGTCGGTGCCGCAGCCGGCGCCCTTACGGACAAAGACGACATCAATTTCGATTAATTGATGCGCGTCTGAAGAAAGGCGGCCTTTGGGGCCGCCTTTTTTTATGATTTGGCGGTATGGGCCAGAAGCGGCCTTGTCTGGTCGAAGATCAGGCGCAAATGCGTCAGGTAACCGGCAAGGTCCTGCACATCCATATGTTCGAAATTATCGTTCTCGTTCTTCTTGAGCATGGCTTCGATTTCCTTGGCACAATTCGACAGCTTTACCGCTCCCATGCGCTGGCTCGTCGATTTGATGGTATGGGCCGGGCGGATACCGTCGGCGAATTTATGATCCTTTAAAGCCTTATCGATTTCCGCGATGTAGTTTTGCGTGTCTTCGATAAAATAGGTGACGATGTCGTCATATTTGTCTTTAAGGATTTTCTGCGCGCTCTGCACCGACTCCGGATCGACGATCACGTCTTTCGCCGCCGAATTTTCTTTTTTGACCACAGGACCAGACACGCCCTGCGCTGGCGGCACGATATACATGCTGTCGCCCATATCGAGCCATTCATAGACTTTCTCGCGCAATTCCTTGGCGCGCACGGGCTTGGACAGGTAATCGTTCATCCCCGCGTCGAGGCAGCGTTCGCGGTCGCCTTCCATGGCATTGGCGGTCAGGGCGATAATGGGAAGATCCTCGCGCACCACGCCTTCTTTTTTCAGCCGGACGATCTGCCGGGAAGCGTCGAAACCGTCCATGACCGGCATCTGGCAATCCATCAGGACGATGTCGAAATCCCTTTCCCTGACGGCGCGCACGGCTTCCTCGCCGTTGATGACGACCGTCACCTGACAGGAAAGCTGTTCGAGAACGTCCATCGCGAAAGCCTGGTTGATGCGGCTGTCTTCGGCCAGAAGGATTTTAACGCCCGTCAGCGGCATGAAAACGTGCGTTTCCTCGGCATTAAAGGCAAAGCTGTCGGTTTTGATCAGCGTGTCGCGGTAGCCGTTGCTGTACATTCCCCACACCACCGCCAGTTTCTCGATGAACTGGTGAATGCGGATCGGTTTGGCGAGATAGGCGGAAAAACAATCCTTGGCCAGCATATTGTCCGTCGACGGATTGCCCGCCGCCGTCAGCATGATCAGGCAGGTATCCTTCAAATCCGGATGGGATTTGATATGCCGGGCGAGAGCCTCGCCATTCATGCTCGGCATCAGGAAATCGACGATGGCGATATGGTACGGCTCCCCCGCCGCACGGGCTGCTTCCAGCAGCGATACGGCCTTTTCCGGGTCGGGTTCCCACGTACAGGACATGCCGTTGAGCTCCAGATTTTCTTTGAGAATGCTGCCGATCACGGAGAAATCGTCGACCGCCAGAACGCGCGTTCCGGCCAGCACGGGCGGATTAAGGTGCGCGAAGCTTTCTTCGGCGTTACGGCGCAGCGGCAGGTAGAAGGAGAAGGTGGAGCCTTTCCCCGGCTCGCTGATCACGTTGATTTCACCGCCCATAAGCTGGACAAGTTTCTTGCTGATCGTCAGGCCCAGGCCCGTGCCGCCGTAATTGCGGGTGGTGGAACTGTCGGCTTGCGAGAATTGCTCGAAAATACGTTCCATGGCGTCTTTGTTGATACCGATCCCGCTGTCCTCGACGGAAAAAACCAGCGTGGTGTTGTTCTTGTCCTGCTTGGTTCGCGGGTCTTCGTGAACGGTCACAATCACGTGGCCTTTTTCGGTGAACTTGATCGCGTTGTTGATCAGGTTGCCCAGCACCTGACGCACGCGCACCGGATCGGCATAGACGAACTGCTCGCTGCCCGGTATATACCGCACGGCCAGCTCCACGGCCTTTTCCTGCGATTTGCAGAAATACAGCGCGCAGACGTCATCGACCAGATCCAGCATGTTGAGGGGAACCGGGTCGATCTTGAGCTTGTTCGCCTCGATTTTTGAAACGTCGAGAATGTCTTCGATAATATTCAGCAGCACCTCGCCGGAGCTTAGGATCGTCTGCGTGTAGCCGCGCTGGTCGTTCGTCAGGTTCGTGCCCAGCAGCAATTCCGCCATGCCGAGGACACCGCTCATCGGGGAACGGATTTCATGGCTCATCGTCGCGAGGAAGTCGTTTTTAAGGCGGTTTGATTCTTCGGCCTTGCGCTGCGCCTCGCGTATTTTGGCGATATGGATGTTCATCTGGCGGAAATAGAGAATCGCCAGCGTGCACAGCAAAAGATAAATGCCGATAAACAGGGCATAGGTTTTAACGAAGTTATGCTCCTGCAGGAATTCCCGCGTCGGAAGATAGGTGAGGTTGAAGCTCAGGCCGTTCAGGTCGATAGATTTTTCACGCTTGTAAAAACCGATTTCCTCGCCTGCGTTCGGGCTGTCATAAAGCGGGATCGAGGATTGGCCCGGTATGGAAGCAGAAATTTTCGTATGAAAATAGGGGTTTTCGGCATCCACCGACTGTTGAATGAGCTTGGGAATATCAACCATGCTGAACGACACCCCGAGAAGGGAATCGTTCACGAAAACCGGGTTGAGAATGAGAATGTGATTGTGTTCGGAAACGCTGATAATATTTTTTTCGATTGTGTAAAAGGTGGCACGGGTCGTCACGGCATGTTCGACGGCGTTGATAAAACGGGCGTCGCGCTCGATTTGATCCTGATCGTGGCGCACATATTCCCTGTCGGTGTTCATGTAGCCGATACGGTATTTCTTGCCATCCGTTTCGAGGGGATTGGCGGGAAGAATCCAGCCCAGCGCATGATAGCCGCCGCGCGAATGGACGCTGTAATTGGTGTAGGATAAAAATTCGTTCTGATCGATAAACTGGCTTGTCTTGTAGTAGTTGGCGAGACTGAGCAGCCCTTCTTCATGCCATTCGATGCTTTTCTTGATAAAGAAGAAGCTTTCCCGGGTAAGGTGGCGGAAATTTTCGTAGTTTGATTCGCGCTGCCATTCATACGCCTTCCATGAAATGCCGGCGGAAATGACAAGGCATAGAATGAATGTCAGCAGGTATACCGAATTCTGACGCATCATATAAAATTTCATGACGTCACCATTTAAGAGATATTTTATTGTTCACGAAGGCGATCGCCTGATTGCCTTTTTCATTGTAGGTCAGCTTGTCGAAGCTCACGGCGTTGGCCTGCGCGATGCCGCGGCCATGGTTGTCGCCAGCGCGGGACGGGTCGATATTCATGAATTTTTTCCACGCGAAACCTTCGCCCGGATCGCTGACGACGACATACACGCCGTTATCCTTGCGGTTGAGGGCGGCTTCGGCATATCGTCCGGCATGGGCAGGGTCGGTCTGACGCCGCGCGATTTCGGCGCGCCACGTGCCAAGCTCCACCAGCTCTGTCTTGCGGTCGTATCCGATATCGAGGATGCCATGCTCCACCGCGTTGGTCAGAAGCTCGGCCAGCCCCTGCAACACGCGGTCCGGTTCAGGAAAGCAATGGGCCATGAAGGCGGAAAGGCATTCGGCTTCTTCCAGCGTCGAAAATTGAAACTTGCATGCCTGAACGAGATTAAAACTGGTCCGGTGCCGTTTCAGCTCCTCGCTGAGCATTTTGGTCTGCTTGGCGTCGCGCGTCGCGGCGAGCAGGACGGAGCGCAGGACCGATTCCTCCACCGGCTTGGCCAGATAATAAAACACGCCGGCGCTCAGCCCTTCCTGAATGTCGCGGGGGCCGGCGGCGCCCGTCACCATCACGACCGGGATTTTGCGCAGCTTTTCATCGTCCTTCATGCGGCGCACGGCGGTTAAACCGTCGAGCACGGGCATCATGCGGTCCATCACGACCACATCGATATTATTTTGGGGATCGGCCAGGATATCGAGCGCTTCCTGACCGTTTTCCGCCTCCAGAAATTCATGGCCGAGGGAACGGATCTGTTCCTCGAGGAAGAAGCGCTCGAGGCGGTTGTCTTCCACGGTGAGGATGGTCAGGGGGCGGTTCCTGTCCTCGCCAAAAGGGATGACGTTGGCGGCAAAATGACTCATGGCGCTTCCTTATCGTTCGGTAAAGGCGCTTTTCAGCGAGTTGTGAATCGGTTTGAGCAGGTATTGCAGAATCGTCTTCTGACCCGTGATGATATCGGCCATGACCGTCATGCCCGGCAGGACGAGGTTGCGTTTGTCTTCGCCGACATAGTTTTTATCGAGCGTGACCATCCCCTGATAATACCGCTCGCCGTTTTCGCCGTTGAAGGTGGTGGCGGAGATCTGGTCGATCTTTCCGGACACGAAGCCGTAGCGGGAGAAATCGAAACTGCTGAATTTCACCTGCACATCCTGCCCGGCCTTAAGATGGCCGATATGTTGCGGCGGGATCTTGACCTGAACCATCAGCTCTTCATCCATCGGCACGATTTCCATCAACACCTGTCCGGGCTGCACCACGGCACCCACGGTCGTAACGGTGAGGCCTTTGACGATGCCGCGCGCGGGGGAGGAAACCTGAAGGCGTTTGACGCGATCGCGCAGCTTTTCGATCAGCTCGATATTCTGCGCCTTGTCGGCCAGAAGCTGGTCGAGGCGTTCATGCACTTCGTCTTTTTGCCGCGCATCGACGGATTTAAGGCGGTTTTCGAATTCCGTGATTTCTGAATTGGCGACGGCAATACGGCTGCGCGTCTGGTCCATCTGCCCCTGTATGGCGTTCATCTGTTGCTGCGTTTCGAGGAACTGAACGTCGGAGACATAGCCCTTTTTATGCAGGGCGCTGCGTTTGTTATAAAGATTGCGGGTGATGTCGTGGTTTTTCTGATTGGTGCGCAAGTCGGCCTGAAGCGTGCTGATCATCTGGCGTTTCTGCTTGATCTGCTCTTCGATGATCTTGCGTTCTTCGCCGCGCGATTCCACCATGCCCTGAAAGAACGATTCCTGATCCTTGATCGCGGCCTTGGCGGCAAAGGTGGTAAAGGACGCGAAATTCGGCTCCCGCGCTTCGAGGAAGGCGCGCAGGCGTTCTTCCTGCATGTTCAATGTCACCTGCTTGGCCAGCCCGCGCTCAAGGTCTTCCTTCGAACCGGTCCCGTCGATCGCCATGAGGGTCTGGCCTTTTTCGACGAAATCGCCGTCCTTGACCAAAATCTGCGCGGCGATGCCGCCTTCGAGATGCTGGACCACCTGCTGAAACCCTTTGGGCACGACTTCGCCGGGCGTGTGCGCCATTTCATTGATGTTGGTCAGCGCCGCCCAGCCCAGAAAGCCGATCACGCCGAAGCTGACGGCATAGAGCATAAGCTGGTTGATGACAGGGTTTCCTTTTTCCTCGAGCTGAATGGCCTGGGAGAGATAGCGGCTTTGTTTTTCGTTTTTGGTCATGCGGCCTCCATGTAATTGTCGACGACGTGCTGATAGGACCCGACGATCGGGCTTTCGCCGCGGCGTAGCGCCACGACCGTATCGGCCAGTTTCATGAAATCGTCGCGATAGGTGATGAAGAAACAGGTGCGGGTGCCCTTGCCGTTGACCAGATATTCCTTGAGGTTGCGGCCGGCGCGGCCGCCCAGAATGGTATTCGGCAGCTCATCGAGCAGGACGATCGGCGCAGGGTGCAGATAGACGCGCGCGAGGGCCAGCTTGTTCATAAAGGTGGTGGTCGGGCTGATGTCGCCGTATTTTCCGATGACGGTGGTGAGTTTGCCGGGAAAGCATTCGGCTTCCTCCAGCGCATCGGCATAATCAAGCGCAAGACGGATGTCTTCCTCGTTGGCCAGGGGATTGCCTGTGCGCAGGTTTTCAAGCAGGGTGCCGTGGAAAAATTCGGATTGCTGGGGCAGGTAGGCGATCTGGCGGCGCAGGGCGGTGCTGCTGAGCTGGCGCGTGTCGAATCCGTCGATCTGCAGCGACCCTTCGGTGACGTGATAGAGGTTCTTGATCAGTTTCAGGACCGTCGTCTTTCCCGCACCGTTTTCGCCGGTAACGGCAACGAGATCCCCGGCACGCGCGTCGAGGTTCAGGTTCTGAAACACGGGGTCGAGTTTTTCGTTGTAACGGAACGTGACGTGATTGAAGGAAATCTGGCCGCGCATGCGGGGCAGTTGCGCCATGCCTTGCGCCTGCATGGCTTCGGTGTCGATATCCATGAGATTGTTGACCTGGATGATGCTGTTGCGCAGCTGTTCAAGGCGGGGGATCATCGTGCACATGCTGTAAAACGGCGTGAGGACCCGCCAGACGAGGATCATCGTCGCGACCAGCGCGCCGGTGCCGATATGCCCGGCCCAGATAAGGCTGACGCCGAAGCCGATCGTGAGGACCGCGGACAGGATGGTCAGGGCATTGGCCACGGTTTCGGCGGCCATGCCGATCCAGTTGAGGTGGAAATGCGCTTTCATTTCCTGACCCGACAGCGCGCGGAATTTCTGTTCCCAGATGCGGGACAGGCCGAACCCGCGAATGGCGGAGAGTTTTTCAAAAGTTTCAATGGTGAATTGCTGGCGCGCGGAGCTGGCTTTCGCAGCCAGACGGATAACGACCTTTACGCGGCGGTGGGCGGCATAAAACAGGCCGACATAGGCCAGCGCCATGACAACGGGCACAAGGACAAGCTGTCCCGCGACAAAATAAATCGCCGCAAGCGACAGGACGACGTAGGGAATTTCCATCATGGACAGGAAAACGGAGCCGCTGAAAAAATCGCGCACGGATTCGAACGTCTTGATGCGGGCGATCTGGGCGGCGACGGACGCGCGTTCGATCAATTCCGGCGACAGGCCGATCAGGTGGGAGAAGATGCGGTTGCCCACGATATTGTCCATGCGCGCCGCCAGCCATGACAACGCATGCGAACGGATGCGGCGGAACATGAATTCGACGATAATCGCCAGCCCCATCCCCGCGGCCAGCATCGGCAGCGTGCCGACGGTGCCGGACGCGATCACGCGGCTGTAGATCAGGATGATGAAAAGGGGCGTCGTCAGCGCGATCAGGTTGATGACCAGACCGGCGGTCAGGATCTGGGCGAAGGCGCCTTTAAACCGGCCTAAAACAGCGCGAAACCAGCTATGCCCCGACCCGCCGCGCATGAATTTGGAGGTTGAAGCCTTGTTTTCATCATAGGGGCGGAACAGCCAGAACGTGCCCGCGTTCATGCGCAGGGCGGATAACGGCATCGTTTCAAGCTTCCCGCCCGCATAGAGGCGGACATTGTCGTCGCCCTTTTCAATCAGAACGGCGGGCGCGCCGGTGTGATCGATATACAGGCAGGGCAGAAGGCGGGAATCGATCGTGTCGATCCCGTCGCGGATCGCGCGCGAAAAATATCCCAGATGCGCCAGCGTGTTGAGAACGTCAATGCTGTCGGAAATATTGCGGTGATAGGGAAGCGCTTCAAGCAGGCGGTAAGTGCGGCAGTGCGGTTCGAGCGCCAGAACGAGCGCGCAGAGCGACTTCACCCAATCACCGTTGGCATCGGTGTCGCGGTAACGCCCGGCTTCTTTCAAAACCTCAATCATCTCCGCCACGGGATCGCGCGGCGTGGTGGGGGTGAATTGGGTTTTCATATATGAAGCTCCCGGTAATGGAATTTACGCATGCTGTGCGGGGTCGGCAGTTCGACGAGTTTGCCTTCCTTGAAGCTGTAATGCGCGTCGGCAAGGCTGCGGATGTTGAAATCGTCGGAAACGATGACGAGCGTAGCCTTACCCTTCAGCTGCGCGATCAGGCCGTGGACAAGATTGTATCCTTCGCGGTCGAGCGCGCGGTCGGCATTGTCGAAAAGAATAATGCGCGGCTTTTGCGCCAGAACACGCACCATGGCGATGCGCTGTTTCAGGCCGGGAGAAATCGTGTCTGTGCTGTTGCCGTTAAGATAGGTGTCGAACCCGGCGGGCAGGCTGCCGATATCGTGATCGACCTTGAGCAGCGCGGCAATCTCCTGCGCCTTTTTCTCGTCGATCAGGCCGAAGCATGTCATGTTGTCGCGGATCGTGCCGCGAAAGATGGTACCTTCGCTGCGGATAACGCCGACGTGATTGACGAGGATTTCCGGCGGATAGGTCATGACATTATGCCCGTCGACGAAAATTTCGCCGGACGTGGGGGCGTGAAGGCCGCCGATCATGTCGAACAGCGCGTGATTTTCGCTTGCCGCTTCGGAATCGAGCAGGATGCATTGACCGAAATCAAGCGCAAGCGTCATGTCCTTGATAAGCCACGGCGCGTTTTCATCGCCACGGCGGAACGAGACGGCGCGGATATCGAGCTTTCCTTCCTTGGCGGGTTTGAAAGAGCTTAAGGATGCCGCCGCATGGGTCTGGGGCGTGTTGAAAATCTCCTCCACCTTTTCGCGCGAGAGCATGTAATCCTGATACCGGATCCACAGGGCGAGGGCACGGTTGACGGGCTGCATCAGGCGGCCGGACAGCAGGATCGTGGCGATCAGCGCGCCGGTCGTGATCTGGCCATGCACGGCAAACCACGCGCCGGCGGCGATGACGGCGGCGACCATGATGTTGGAGAATACCGCGCTCATGTCAAAGGCGTTCGAGGTGGCCTGCGTCACGCCGTAATTGGAGAATGTCGAATTCTCCTCCAGCTTTTCATAGCGGCGGGAAAAAACGTTTTCGAGCGCGAGCGCTTTGAGCGTGTGAATGCCTTCAAGGCTTTCGATCAGGAAGTCGTAACGGCGATCGTCGGTCTGGTCGCGGTGTTTGAGGGCGCGGCGGAGTTTTTGCCCCTGGCGCAGGGAAATGATGGTGAATATCATCAGCACGACCGCGGGAACAACCGCCACAGGACCGGCGATATACACGATCAGCGCCATGAAAAGCGGAATAAAGGCCAGTTCGGCCAGCGTGATGAGCGAGCTGCCGTTATAAAAATCCTTCAGCTTTCCCACGGCGCCGATGCGGTGAAGGAATTCCCCGGTGCCGTATCCGGCCTGCCGCGACAGGTCGGCGTTGATGACATGATGGATGGCGTCGCAGGAGATGCGGTGTTCGTAAGACGCCGCCGACCAGCCGAGCATATAGCACCGCCCCAGACGCAGCATCATTTCAAGCAGAACGGCCACGCACACGCCGATCATCAGGATATTGACCGTACCCAGCCCGGGATTGGGCAGGATACGGTCGTAAATCTGCAGCGTCATAACCGGCAACGCCAGCGACAGGACGTTGATCCCTATGGTCGGCACCAGCAAAGCGGGAACGCTGATACGAAACCCTTTGGGACGCAGGAGGTCGGGGGCGTTGCCAAGCGAGATCATCCGAAGAGGCTCCCGCCCAGCAGCCCGCCGCCGCCGAAGAGCCCGCCGCCGTGCGAACTGCCGCCGTTATCCTGCGCGAAGGGCAGGAGGCCCAGGCCTTCGGCCACGCTGCCGAGCGGATCGGGCAGGACATTGCCCAGCCCGCCATCGCCACCCAGCAATCCGCCGCCAAGAATACTCCCGGCATCCGGCAGGATGTTTTCAGGCCAGGCAAGAATGTCGCCCGCGCCATCGCCGCCGCCATTGAGCAGGTCGCCCGCGATATCGCCAAGGCCCGCAGGGTTGAGAAGATCGATCGCGCCATGCAGATCGAAATCGATATCGCCCAGAATGCTTTCGACCGGATCGAGCGGAATGTCGAGATCAAGCGGCGGCAGGTCGATACCCAGAACGCCGATATCGAGATCGATGCTGAGATCCGTATCCCCGGCCGCATTGCTTGTTTCACCGGCACCGAACAGATCGATATGCGGCGCGGCGAGAATATCGATATCGCTTCCGGTCAGGGCTTCCACCGGATCGACGACGACATCGAGGACGTCACCGGCAACGCCGGTGCCCAGAACATCAAGGGCGCTATCAAGCACGATATCCGGATCGGAAAGATCGTCGCCGCCCATGCCGGGCAGAATATCGCCCACGACATTCCCGACAAGATCGCCGACGCCGGACAGCAGCGTTTCGCCATCCGATCCGCCCGCGACGGTATCGATAAGCCCGTCGGCGGCCTGCCCGAGAAGGTCGGCGGCGGCGGTCAGGTCGAGATCGACATCGCCGATAATCGCCTCGACGGGATCGAGCGGAATTTCCAGCCCGTTTCCAAGCAGTGTGTTATCGAGAAGATCGATGCCGAGATTGACCGTGATATCGGTATCTCCCGCGGCGTTATCGGTTTCGCTGCCGCCCAGCCCGAGAAGATCGAGGCCGAGATTTCCGGCGATATCGAGATCGCCGACAAGGTCCTCGACCGGATCGAAGACGATGTTGAGCGCTTCGCCGGTCAACGCGTTATCCAGAAGCGAAAGCGACAGATCGGTATCCGCCGGTTGACCGTTCGCGAGACCAAGGCCCAGATCGCCCAGCCCGCCGAGAATATTGCCCGTCAGCGCACCCACCGCCGCGCCGACATCGATGTCGATATCGCCCAGCACAGCCTCAAGCGGATCAAGCGGGATATCCAGATCGAGCAGCGGGATTTCAAGACCCATCAGATCGAGCGTGCCGCCCAGCAGCAGATCGTAATCGCCGGGTTCGAGATAGGCGTCGCCGCCGAGCAGGCCGATATGAACGCCCAGGTCGCCCGTGATGAGATCGGCAAGATCGAGAACGTCGCCGACGATGTCCAGAACCGGGTTGAGATCGACGATTTCGTTGAGAATGGTGATATCGTTGATCTGCAGCAGAAGCTCGGAAATATCCGAGAGCAGCACGTCGAGGTCGAGCGTGATGCCGTCTCCCAAAATCGGGTCGAGGATATTGGTGATGATATCGATGTCGATGATGGTGGTCAGATCGATGATGATGTCGCCAAGGTTGACGTTGATATCGCCCAGATTGATGTCGCCGAAAACGATATCGCCGAAATTGTTCGTCACGTCGATGATGATGTCGCCAAGGTTGACGTTGATATCGCCCAGATTGATGTCGCCGAAAACGATATCGCCGAAATTGTTCGTCACGTTGATGATGGTGGTGCCGCCGCCGCCCTGACCGTCCTGGCCATCCTGCCCGTTCGTGCCGCTGACGCCGTTGGTGCCATTGGTGCCGTTGGTTCCGCTGGTGCCGGACAGGCCTTGGGCGCCGTCATTGCCGCCGCTGCCGGAACTTCCGTCAATGCCCGGCCCGGCCGGGGTGTTCAGGGACCGTTCGGCCATGCTGGCGGTCAGCGGCGAGGCGCCTGAACTGCCCAGTGTCGTATTGGCAAAAAATCCGTCACCGCTGCTCTCCGCGAGGGGCGGCGCCCCGTTCGCCAACGGCCTGTCGGTCGAGATATTCTGCAGGAAATCGTTGAGGGAGCCGACGGCATTATTGGCCGCATGCGTCAGCGCCGAACCCGGACCGGCGAGGCCCAGCGAAAACGCGGACGCATCGCCCGGCGACAGCGCGCCATCGAAACCATGTTCGAGCGCGGCCGCTTCGTTCGTCTGCGATCCCTGCATCATCAGGTAATTGAGGTTGCCCGAACCGAACAGGCTTTCGGTGACGCCGTCGATATCCTCGGCGGAATATTGATCCGCGTCGAGCTTGCTGACCGGCGCATTAAGGATAGACGTGATCAGATCGGCAGGAGCCTGCTCGCCCGTCACAAGGTTCGTTTCCGAATCCGGAATGCGTTGCTTCGTAATACCATTTACCATGACCATCTCCCACATATGTGAAATCTATCCTGTGAGATTACAACCAGTGATTTAATTATGGGTTAAAGAAAACAATAAAAAAATCCATGAATACAATAGGATGCATAAAATCATATTTGTTTTTAGATGTATTCACCTGATGTACTTTTCTTATGGTTGTAAAGACATTTACGCGCATATCAGGGGTCTTTCATGCTTCGTCCGGTTTTCATTTCCTCTCTTACGTTTGTGCTGATGACGGGTGCGTCTTACGCGCAGGAGATATCGCAGCGCCCGCCGTCGGTGGCCGCGCGTCCCGCGACGAGCGTGCATAAGGTGCAGGAAGCGACGCCGGTCGCCAGGCCTGCGCGGGAGGGCATGGCCCTGCAGGATGTATTGACGCATGTTTATAACAACAGCCCGCGCCTGCAGGCGGCGAAGGCCGGCCTGCACGCCGCACACGAACAATATCCGCAGGCGCTGGCAGGATGGCGGCCGACCGTGACGACGCAGGCAAGTATCTACACGACCGATGTCGAAAGCAGCAATTTCGGGCGCGGCGACGGTGCCACTACAAAAGATTTCAGCGTCAATGTCGAACAGCCGGTTTTCAGCAGCGGCAAGGTCGATGCGCAGGTCGACCGCGCCAACGCGATCATCAAGGCGTCCTATGCCACGTATCTTCAGGCCGAACAGGATTTATTTTACCGGACGGCGCAGGCCTATATGGACGTCGTGCGCGACCGGCAGATATTCGCGCTCAGCCAGCAGAACGAAGAAATCCTGCGCACCGAACTGAAGGCCGTCAACGAACGGTTTGAAGGCGGGGACCTGACGCTGACCGATGTCGAACAGACCAAGGCGCGGCTGGCGCGCTCACAGGCCGACCGCCTTGGCGCGCACAGCAATCTCGAAGAAAGCTATGCGGCGTTTGAAGGCATAACAGGGTTCGCCGTGGCGGGCGCGCTGCATTACCCTGTGCCGGCGTTCGCGTTTCCCGCGCAGTTTTCCGATATGGTCCGCATCGCCGAAGAAAAAAATCAGACTCTTGAGGAGGCGCGCCGGCAACTGCAAATCGCGGAAGAAGAGGTGGATATAAACCTGCGCGAATTGCTGCCGCAGATCAAAGCCTTTGCCTCTTATCAAAAAGAATACGATCCGCAGCCCGGCATTATCGACGAAGCCGAAGTCCAGACGCTGGGCATGCGCGCCACGCTGACCCTGTATCAGGGCGGCGCCATCCGTTCCCGGGTGCGTGAAGCCAAAAGCCGCGCGCAGCAGCGCCGGTATCAGATTCTGGATGCGCAGCAGGATATCAGAGCGCAGGTTCTTGAAAGCTGGAAGATGCTGAAAATGGCGGAGCAGGAAGTCGTGTCGCGCAACGGTGAAATCGACGCCACCAAGCGCGCCCGCGACGGCGTCCGGGAGGAAGCGCGCATGGGCGAGCGCACGACGCTCGACGTGCTGGATGCGGATCAGGAAGTGATCGCGGCGGAATCGTCCTATATCGCCGCGCGGTATACCGCGACGATGGCGTCGTTCGCGCTGGCGCGCGCGCTGGGGGTGTTCACGCCGGAGGGGATCGGCTTGGGCGGCATCGCCTATGATCCCGGCGACCATTACCGAAGCGCGGGCGATAAATGGCTTTCCACCGATCCGGAATAAGCGCAACGGACGAAACTGGAATAAGTTCCCCATATTTTAAAAAATATTTACACACAGTCTCGTTCAAGAATTTTTGGTAACGAATACGCTGGTGCGCACGTTGGCTCTTAAAGCCCATTCTGTCAGGAGAAGGAGCGCGCCATGATTCACCTACACGATCCTCTTCAAACGCCGGACGTCCCGCCTCATGTCATTGAACCGTGTCAGGTTTTCATCATTGATGACGATCCGGACGACCAGATTCTGGCAAAACACGAAATCGAACGGAGCGATTTCGTAAAAAATGTTATCATTTTTCAGGACGGCCACAGTCTTACCACATACATGCATAAAATGGGATTCATGGACCGTTCCGTTCTGGCGTTGACGCCGATCCTGATGCTGGTCGATATTGAAATGCCGCGTAAGGACGGGCTTCAGGTTCTGCGCGAAATAAAGGCCGATCCGTTCCTGCGGCCCATACCGCTTATCGTGCTGACGGGGACGCGGGCGCCGGAGAAAATAAAACAGGCCCGCGCGCTCGGGGCCGATGGCGTATTCCGCAAGCCGGTGAAGCGCAATGTTTTAAACAAATTTTTTCAAAAGGCCTGGAAATGGCCGCCGGAAACATTATGGATGAATTGATAGGGAAAAGCCGAACGATGAATACGAAACTGCCCCCGACGATGATCGAAACGCCGCCGGAGCTTCAGGCCGATCTGCCCCGGCCCTCGGCGCAGCGCGAGGAATGGACGGTTTTTCTCGTCGAAGACGACCATGATGATGTGCAACTGGCCTTGCGCATTTTAAAGCAATCGCCGCGCATTCATAAAATCGTATGCGTTCAGGACGGCATCAGCCTGTTTTCCGAACTGGAAAACAATCATTTTTACAACGATGAACCGGTGCGCCGCCGCGGGGTGATTCTTCTCGACATCCACATGCCGGGTATCGATGGCATCCAGCTTCTGGAACAGATCCGCAGCAACCCCTTCACGGAGAGCCTGCCGATCGTGATGATCACGGGCGACAGCGAACAGCGCAAGGTGCATAAATCATACATGCTCAACGCCAACGCCTTTATCAGCAAGCCGTTCACCGAAGAGCATCTGGAGAATATCCATGCCGTCTTCGACAGCGGATCGGGCTGGAACGAATCCAGCCACTAAGCCGTGATTACACGGATGGAATGGTAAAGACGAACGTCGCGCCATTCCCGGGCGCCGATTCCACCCATATTTTCCCGCCGTGCATTTCGACGATTTTGCGGCAGATCGGCAGGCCGAGGCCCGTGCCCTCGATTTCGTCATTGGAATGAAGCCGTTTGAAATCGTGGAAAATATCCTTGTGAAATTCCGGCGCGATCCCCTGGCCATTGTCGCGGATGTAAAAGCTGTATCCTTTTTTCGCGGGCTCCGCCCATATTTCGATGCGCGGCGCATCCTTGCTTTTATACTTCAGCGCGTTGGATATAAGATTGGTGAAAAGCTGCCGCATGCGCAGCGGATAGGATTTGATCACCGGCAGGTCGCGCGCCATGACCGTGGCGCTGCATTCCGCAATCTGCGGTTCGAATTCATCGACGATATCGCCGACGATTTTCGACAATGCGCAATCCTTCATTTCTTCGGTTTCAAAGCGGACCGATGAATAGGACAGCAGCCCGTCGATCAGCTGCTGCATGCGCTTTGCGTTGACACGCATGCGTTCAAGAATTTTTTTGTCATCGTCGTTAAGACGCGTGGCGGCATCCTCGCCCAAAATATCGCAATAAGACGCGATGCGGCGCAGCGGCGCCTTCAGGTCATGGGACGCCGTGTGCGTGAAATCGGACAGCTCGCGGTTGGAACGCTCCAGCTCGTTCTGATAATGCATGATCTTCGCCGTCAATTGCGCGCGTTCGATCGCGTTGAGGAGCGGGCGTACGAAAATCCCGTCGGAAATGTTTTTTTTCGTGATGTAATCGTCGACGCCGAGCTTGAGGGCCTCCACCGCGATTTCCTCGCTTCCCTGACCCGTCACCATGATGATCGCACGGCCATGGCGGCGCGGGGCGTCATCCATCAGATAGCGGATGAATTCCATGCCGTCGGCGTCCGGCAGGTTGTAATCCACGACGAAACAATCGAAACTTTCGCTCTCGGCCATGCGCTTGGCCTCGGCGACGCTGCCGGCTTCCTGCACGTTGAAGCGCGCCGACTGGCTCTTGCCGAGAAGCCGTTTATACAAAACGCGGTCTTCCGGCCCGTCCTCGACGAGAAGCACGTTATAATGCTGAGCGGCGGTCATCGCGGGCGCTTCTTCCTCTTCTCTTATTAAAACGGCAAGACCGAGCATTCGAACCAATATGATTTGATCATTTTCGCCATGCGGACATACCCTTCCATGTCCACGGGTTTTTGAATGTAGCTGTTCGCGCCCAGCTCATAGCTTTTCTTGACGTCGCTTTCGCTTTTCGACGTCGAAAGCACGATGACAGGCGTCAGGAACAGCGCGCGGTTGGTTTTAATCTCGCGCAGCACCTCGTACCCGTCCGTTCCCGGCATGTTGAGGTCGAGCAGGATCACTGCCGGGCTGACGGCATAGGGGTCGTTTTCGTACCGCCCGCGCTTGAACAGGAATTCAAGCGCATCCGCGCCGTCCTTGCAGCGGTACAGCGGGAGAAGGATTTCCGCCTTGTTGAAGGCGCGGACCAGCACCTCGAAATCTTCGGGGCTGTCCTCGATCACGAGGATCGGTTTCAGGTTGGTTTTATTGACCATTGTCGTGGCCTTTCAGTGTGAAAAAGAACGTGGTGCCCACATTGGGAATGGATTCGACCCAGATTTTCCCGCCATGCCGGTCGATGATTTTTTTGACGATCGTCAGGCCGGACCCGGTGCCGCCGCCATATTCGTCGCGACCGTGCAGGCGTTTGAAGATTTTAAAGATGATTTTCTGATGTTCGTCGGGAATGCCGATCCCGTTGTCGCGAACGTAAAAGACGACCGCGTCCTTGCCTTCGACCTCGATCGTCATCGAACCGATTTCGACAAGCTTCACGGGCTTGTTGTTGTATTTCACCGCGTTGGTGATGAGGTTGCGGAACACCTCCGACACGCGCGCATGGTCGCAGACGATGCTGGGAAGCGGCCCCTGCACCGTGACCTGCGCCTTGTTCTCCTCCAGCCATATATGGATGGTTTCGAGCGTTTCCTTGACCACCATGTTGATGTCGGTTTTCTTGTGCGCGAAATCTTCCCGGCTGATGCGGGAATATTCGAGCAGCATATCGATCAGCGATTCCATGCGGCGGGAAAGTTTTTTAAGGGTCTGGAGCTTGTATTGCCCTTCGTCGTCGATCTTGCCGCGGTAATCTTCGAGCAGGAATTCGGAATAATTGTAAATGCCGCGCAACGGCTCCTTCAGATCGTGGGAGGCGATATAGGCGAAATCGTCGAGATCGCGGTTGCTGATCTCCAGCTTCTCGGTGTATTCGCGCAGGCTTTTGGTCTGTTTATCGACCAGCATGCGGGTTTTGACGTTTTCCCCGGTAATGCGGAAGGCGAGATAACCGACCAGCGTGGTGATGAAAAGCGCCAGAAAGAACGTAATCCACGGGAAAACACCCATATAGGCGGCGAAGCCGCGCAGCGACGAATACATATGGATTTCCCATTGGAAATCGTCGAAGAAACGGATTTTTTTGTAATGCAGCGTCTGGTACTGATCCTGCGTGACGGTCTTGAAAAACTCCTGCTGTCCGGCTTCGAATTGTTCGTACACCAGCTTTCGTTCGAGATTGAAAAGCGTGTAGATGCGGATATTGATATCGCCCTTGTCGTCTTCGAATGCGTTTTTATACAGATCGTTCAGGTTGATGACGCTGACCAGATACAGGTTCTTTTTGTATTTTTTCTCAATCGGCGCGGCGATGGCGGCGACGCGGATCGTGCCCGTTGCGTCCTGTATCTCATAGGGGCGGGCGAAATAGGTTTTGCCGATGAGTTTTGAATTTTCGATCGCCAGTTTGATTTCCGGTGAACCGGACGCATTGTCGATATTATGCGCATGCGACTGGCTGGGATAGGTTTCTTTCAGGCTTCCGTCCGGCATCAATTCATACAGGGAAATATGAATGAAATAATTGTTTTCGGTAAAGGCGTTGGCGATGTCGGTGAATTCGCCTTCGGTCAGGATCTTGATCTGGCCCAGCATGCGGGCGATCGAACTCGCCAACTGTTCATGGCGGCGGATTTCGGTGTCGAGCGTGCGGTAAATCTGTTCGGAAAAGTCGCGGAATACGCGCTCCGATTTCCCCATATCGTATTTGAGCGCCATGAGAAAGCCGAGGATCGCGACGACCAGGCCGATGGAAATGATAAGCGTCGGCAGCCGATACGCTCTTAAAATCTCGGACAGGTTGTCTGTATCCCTGTAATGGGCGATTTTCATCGTACTTTAATCTTCTTTATCGTTTTTTATTTTCCCGAGCTCCTCAAACCGCGACACGATAACGGGGATCAGGGGGAACATGATAATAGCGGTGGCCAAAGACACGGCGGCGGTAATAACCTTCACCAGGCCTTCGATATAATAAATCGGGCGCCAGATAGAGATGAGGCCGATGATGTGCGAAAGCCCGCAAAAGGTGATGAAGGTCGCGAACATGCCGAACACCCAGATGAACGGAATGTCTTTTTTCTTTTTATGCATGATGACAAGGATAGTGGCCGGGATCGCGAAATAGGCGAGGGCGATCACCAGATCGGCGATGGCGTGCAGCCAGACCAGTTCCGGCCGCCACAGAAAACAAAACCCATGCGGCATGAACTGGTTTTCTAAAATGCTGTTTTGTATATCTTCCATGACGATCCTGACGCAGTGCGTTCCCGGGGGCTTGAAGGGCCGTCTTACGGGAAGAGCTTTGTTTTGTTAAGCCCCTATTTCAAAAGCCAAAATCGGCCTCTGTCAAATCACTGAATAAAATTTTTTTGCGCCAAATTCTTCTTTGGCTTTAGGGAAACAAATGGCCCATCATCGAAAAAGTTCCTCTGAGCCTGCCTTTTCGAAGGAATATCTTATGGATAAAAAAGAAGCTTTGAATATCAAGGTGTTGGAAGGGTACGCGGCAACCCCCGCGGACGTAAAATTCTTTGGCGACATTTTCATCCGTCAGACGGAAAAAGATATCGCGGCGTTACAGGCTGAATGCCGCGGGGGACAAAATCGTCCCTGGGTCGAAATTTGCCATAAGATAAAGGGGGCTGCAGGTATGGCGGGTGCTTCGCGGCTGGAGGATTTATGCAGTGTTGGAGAGGCGATGGATGTTGCGGGGGATGGCGAGCGCGTCGTGCTGTGCGCGCAGATCGCCGCGGCCTTCGATGAGGTGCGGGTCGCTTTCGCCCGTCTTGGCGGCGGATCGTGACGCCTTTATGGGTTTAAGAGCGCGCCGTATTCTTCATCCAGCTCAAGCCAGCGCGTTTCCGCTTCGTCGAGAAGACGTCTGGAACGCGTGAATTTCTCCGACGCCTTGAAAAACGCATCCGGTTCACGGCGGTAGAAATCGCCGTCCGCGAGAACGGCTTCAAGCGCGGCGCATTCTTCTTCCAGCGTTTTAATTTTCCCCGGCAAGGTTTCATATTCGTGTTTTATCTTGAACGATACCTTGGTGGAGGCTTTCGGTTCTTCCTTCGCTGATTCCGGCACTGCCGCTTTCTTCGGCTTTTCCTTTGCCGCCGGAACGGGAGCGGCGGCCCGGGCTTTTTCCTCGGCCTGCTGCGCTTTGCGGAGTTTGTGGTATTCGGTGTAGGAACCGATAAAAGTGCTGATTTTCCCGTCGCCTTCAAAAATCAAAAGCTTGTTGACGACCTGATCCATGAAATCACGGTCGTGCGAGACGATGAACAACGTGCCGTCATACGCCTTGAGAATGTTTTCCAGCATCTCCAGCGTATCCATGTCGAGGTCGTTGGTCGGTTCGTCGAGGATAAGGAAAGATCCGGGATTGGCCAGCACCTTGGCCAGCATCAGGCGGTTCATCTGCCCGCCGGACAGCGTGCTGACCGCGCGCCACGCGTCTTCGGGCGCGAACAGGAAATCTTTCAGATAGCCGCAGATATGGCGGTTGGCGCCGCGCACGTCGAGATGGTCGTTGCCTTCGGCGCAGAGGTTTTCCTGCAGCGTCTTGTCGAGCCGGAGCGTCGCGCGTTTCTGGTCGAAATAGCCGAACTGGAGATCGCGGGCCATTTTGATCTTGCCCGCGTCGGGCGTCATTTCGTTGATCAGCATTTTCAGGAAGGACGTTTTACCCGACCCGTTGCGCCCTAAAATCCCGATACGGTCGCCGCGGCGGATGCGCAGGTTGAATTTCTGCAGAATGATTTTTTCAGCGCCCGTGTCGGGGTGCGTGAAAATTTTATCGACGTTGATGAACTCCGCGACGTTCAGCGATGTTTCGTCCGCCGTGGGCGCGGCAAGCTGGATCGTCGATGTCGCGCGGCGGAAAGCCTTTTGATCGGCATCCAGTTGCGATTGCTCGTCGCGGACAAGCTGCACGCGGCGGACATTGCGCTTCACGCGCGCCTTGACGCCGCGGTTGGCCCATTCCAGCTCAAGCTCCAGCTTGCGCTCGCGGTTGTGAAGCTGACGCGCTTCCATGTCGAACATTTCTTTCGACCATTCCTCGAAATAGGCGAAACCGCGCGGGCTGACTTTCAGTTTTCCGCGATCAATCCAAAAAACCTTGTCGGTGATGCCGGCAAGGAAAGCCTTGTCGTGCGACACGCAGATGATCGAGCCGGGATAGGATTTCAGGTAGTTTTCCAGCCACTCGATAATTTCCAGGTCCATATGGTTGGTCGGCTCGTCGAGCAGAAGGATGTCCGGTTCCTCGACCAGCGCGCGGGCGAGGGCGGCGCGGCGAAGCTGCCCGCCGGACAGCGCGTCCATGCGGTCGGTGACTTTGAGATGCAGGGGTTCGATAATCAGTTCGACCTTATACGATTCATCCCATTCGCCTTCGGCTTTTGGCGCCATGCCGGAAAAGACGTATTCGCCGACCGTCTCGCCGGGAACGGGGGTGATGTTCTGTTCCATGTGGCCGATGGTGGTGCCCAGGGACATCCAGCGGCGGCCGTCGTCGATCTCGCGCGCGCCGGTGATCAGGTTCATCAGCGTCGTCTTGCCCGCGCCGTTCCGGCCGACGAGCGCGATCTTGCTGCCGCGGTGGATATGAAAGGAGATATCCTCGAAAAACGGCTTTCCGCCGATCAGGACCAGCGCGTCCTCAATGCTGAGAATAAGGTCCGACATAAAGCGTTACTTCGCACCGCCGCCGAGCGTTTTATACAACGTGACGAGGTTGGCGTAATATTGCTGCTGAACGAGAATTTCCTGCTGCTGCGCGCCGTAGAGCTCGCGCTGCGCATCGAGCGCGGACAGGAAGCTGTCGATCCCCTGGCGGTAGCGGGCGTTCGACAGATCGTACGCGTTCTGCGATGCCTCGACGAGATTGCGCTGGGCATTGAGCTGTTCGGACAGTGTTTCACGCGCCGCCAGTTCGTCCGCCACTTCGCGGAACGCGGTCTGGACCGTCTTTTCATAGGTCGCAACCGCGACATCCTTGCGCACCGTGGCCAGATCGAGATTGGCGACGTTACGGCCACCCTCGAAAATCGGCAGGGTGATGCGCGGAATGAAGCTCCACGCCCCGGCTGCGCCGCTGGTGAACAGATCGCCGAGCGCATCGCTGGCGAAGCCCAGCGTGCCGGTGAGGCTGATGGTCGGGAAGAAGGCCGCGCGCGCCGCGCCGATATTGGCGTTGGCCGATTTCAGACGGTGTTCGGCCGCGCGCACGTCGGGACGCAGCACGAGAACCTCGGACGGCAGGCCGACCGGAATCGTATCGAGCAGCGCCAGCCCGTCGAGCGTTTCGGTATTGTCGAGCGCACCGGCGTCGCCCGTACCCATGAGAAGGATAAGGGCGTTTTTATCCTGCGCGACAAGGCGCGTGTACCGCGCGACATCCGCGCGCGCCGTTTCCAATACGGTACGGGCGCGGGAAAGGTCGAGCTTCGTGGTCGCGCCGAGGGCATTGCTGCGTTCGATCAGGTCGTAGGATTGCTGCTGCGCGTTCAGGGTATCCTGCGCGAGCTGGAGGATTTTCTGATCCGCGAGAAGCTGGACATACACGTTCGCCACTTCGGCGATCAGGGCGATCTGCACCGCGTTGCGGTTTTCCTCGACCGCCAGATATTCCTCGAACGCGGATTCGCTTAAGGAGCGCACGCGGCCGAACAGGTCGAGTTCAAACGCGGTTACGCCCAGATTGGCGTCATACTGCGTGCTGGTGTCGGCTTTGCCGGTCGGGCTGAGATCCTTGGGCGTGCGCTGACGGGTCATGCTGCTGCCAGCATTGACGGACGGCAGGATATCCGCGCGCTGGATGCGATAGAGCGCGCGCGCTTCTTCGATGTTGAGCGTGGCGATACGCAGGTCGCGGTTATTCTGCATCGTGATGCCGATCACCCTTTGCAAAACCGGCGACTGGAAAAATTCCTGCCATGTGATGTCGGCTGCGGATTTGCGCGCGTCAGGCGCCAGCGTTTCGGCTTCGGCCACCGGCCATTGCCCGGCAACGGGCAGTGCGGGCTGTTCATAGCCGGGCGTCATCGTGCAGCCCGTCAAAAGGGCCAGCGTCGCGGCGGATAAAGCGAGGGAGCGCAGGGTCATTAGAGTAGGTCCTCCGTATAGACGCGTTCTTCCAGCGCCTTTTGTTCGTTTTTGCGGCGGAATTTGCTCTGAATGAAAATGTAGAACATCGGCACGAAGAACGTGGCGAGGAACGTCGCCGCCATCATCCCGCCGATAACGCCGATACCGATGGCGTTCTGCGCCGCCGAACCCGCGCCGCTGGAAATCGCCAGCGGCGTCACGCCGAGCATGAAGGCCATCGACGTCATGATGATCGGGCGGAAACGCATGCGCGCCGCCGTCATTGTCGCATCGAA